>DDLW01000299.1 GCA_002340345.1 Alphaproteobacteria bacterium UBA2562
CTTTCATGACTATTTATGTTTATTGTGAAAACCTTGCGAATGAAACCTTGTTGAGTGACTCTGCATTGCGATCTTTCAAGAGTCGGCAGAATCTGCTAGAGCATTTCGCTTTTCATTTGAATCAGGTAAAATGCTCTCTGTTTTTGTTTTTGCCGCAAAACGCAGGGTGAAAGGGGCTGCCACTTTAACCAGCTTTGCTCTAGAAACGCTTCATGCTTTTCGCACTGCGCGCTTTCCAGCCCATTTGATAAGGCGCGCAACTTTCTCAAGCAAAGCAGAGGCATATTCTCAGAGTGGATTTTTAAAAGCTGTGCAACCTTATCGATCAGGTCTTAGATCAAAGCGATCACGGATAGCAGGCGGCCATAGTCTTTTTCACCGTTTAAGCAAGAGCGGCGATAGCTGAAAAAGCGGTCTTCATCGGCGCATGTGTCCAAGCCTAAATCGTCAATATTTTCAAGGCCGAGCTTTTGCAGGTCCCGTGTGATAAAGCCAGGAAGGTCAAACATGAAATGGCCCTCTTTCTGGGAGGGGATGAAAAAATCTTGATTTTCGGGATCGGCTTTTAAGAAAGCGACGGGAAATTCAGGGCCGACTTCATAGCTGGTCTGGGCGATGGTTGGGCCAATAACAGCGCGAATTCGGGGAAGATGCGCCCCAAGATCGCGCATGGCCATCAGGGTTGTGCGCAAGACACCGCCGAGGGCGCCCTTCCAACCGGCATGGCAAGCGCCGATAATAGGCTGTTCTCCGGTCCCTTCAGGATCACAAAAAAGCACAGGGCAGCAATCTGCGCTCAAAATCCCGAGGGTCACTGTCTTCCGATCGGTGACCATCCCATCCGAGCGCGGGGCGCGCTCCCGGGGCCAAGGCTTGACAGCGGTGACAACACCCGGGCTATGGATCTGATGCAGGGTCACTAAGCTTTCAGGGGCAAGATCAAGGGAGACCATAGCCCGCTTACGGTTCTCAGAGACATTCTGGGGCGTATCCTCCGAACCATAGCCGCAATTCAAACCGCTATGAAGCTGGCTCTCCTCAGAAACCCCGCCTTTCCGGGTAAAGAAAGCATGGCGCACCCCAGCGACAGACTCCAATAAAGGCGATGTAAGAGATTCGACAGGGGCCATAGCACAGGATCCTTGAAAGCGGGGGAAGAAGTCAATAGAAGCCCTCTTAAAGAGGCTCGGGAAACCCTGGCGGGGCAAGACCTACAGGCGTTAAAGCGATGGCTTTAAAGAGAGTCCCCATGGCATCTGGGGCGGTGAGACGATTGACAGCAGACCGAATTTTATGCTGCTGCTGTTCGTCTTTGCCTTGGCAGAGGCTGTCCACCCGATGCTGAATCCCTAAAGCCTTTAGAAAAACGCCTTGTTCGACCGCGCCATGGGCGTGGACCCGAGTGGCCAGATCGCCCTCTGTTGCTGCTTGCGCAAAAGCTGCAAAATCAACATGGGCGGTGAGATCAGACAGGCCTGGCCACAGGAGAGGGTCGGCCCTATGGTGACGATGGAGCGCTTGTAAACTCCCTAGAGGCGGAAAATGGCCTGGTTTGCCCCCCTCATAACCATAATCGATCATCAGAGCGGCACCCCCTTGGCTGGCAATATGTTCAGCGAGGGTTCTGGCCAAGCTTAAAGCTTGTGGGCAGACTTCATAGACACTGCCTTCTGGGACGTCTTCCCGTGGTGCCGCGCGTACTGCTTCTGGGATGAGCGCCTGGGCCGCATCGCCATAAGGAGACCTGACAAAGCGATATTGGCCCGGAATCACCATGCCGTCCGTGTCTTGGGCGGGACCAATAAGCCGCTCAAACCAGTGGAGACGGCCTTGCCCATCCGTGTGGCGCTCGAATTGACGTATGGGGAGCGCATCGAGAAACTCATTGGCAATGAACAGCGCGGGTCCGTCTTCTGGGAGGTCGCTCACATTTGGGTAAATCATCGGCGCGAAAGCTTCAAGACGATCGGCTTGGATGCCGCGTAACAGCAGATTGCTTTCGATCAAACACAGTTCGATGGCGTCCAGAAAGCCTGGCACCCTTTGTGCAGCCCGCAGCATGTCTTTCATCATCGTGCCGCGTCCGGGGCCCAACTCCACCAGTTTAATCGATGCCGGAGAGCCCAAAGACTGCCACATAACCCCCAGCCATAATCCCAACATCTCGCCAAATGTCTGGCTTATATCGGGGGCTGTGATGAAATCCCCCCCAGATCCTAAGGGGTTGCGGGTGACATAATAGCCATAACGCGGATGGGTCAAGGCTGTGGCCATATACTGGGCAACGGATAAAGGCCCTTCGGCGGCCATCCGCGTGTGCAGTTCCTCTGAGAGCAGGCGGACTTGCGCTGTTGGCGAAAGTGCCGGATGCTTCTCATGGTCAAGCGTGATCGGATCAACGCCTGTTGATATCTGTGATGAGGATGGTAAAAAGGGATCAGTCATGGCGGGCTATCCCTTTTTTTGCTTTAGAGCACGCTTTTGCTCAAAATCTTGCATCCTGCTTTGTTCTTGTGCCTTTTGCTCTTCGGAAACGGGGCCTTTTTTCAGCGCCCATGCGACAAAACACAGCCCGGCAAACATCATGGGCAGGGAGAGAGTCTGGCCTTGGGTTAACCAGCCAAAATGGATAATTTCAGGTTCACGGACAAACTCGACGGAAAAACGACTTAAGCCATAACCGAATAAAAACACGCCAGTGATAATGCCGCGATAGTTTAAACAACGGAACAGCTTGGCCAAAATCAGGAGCAGCGTGAACAAAACAAAGCCTTCTAAAAAGGCTTCATAAAGCTGAGAGGGATGTCTTGGCTGGTCATCAGCGCGTGGGAAAACCATGCCCCAAGGCGCATCGGTTGGGCGCCCCCAAAGCTCGCCATTGATAAAATTCGCCAGACGACCAAAGAAAAGGCCGATCGTGACAGCCGCAGAGACCAAATCAGACAAGGCGAAGGGATGCAGGCCGCGACTTTTGGCGAAAAGCCACATGGCAAGCGCGACCCCGAGCAAGCCGCCATGGAACGCCATGCCCCCTTCCCACATCATGAAAATATGAGCAGGATTGGCGAGAAAATAATCGGGCGCATAAAAAATCACAAAGCCGAGCCGCCCGCCCAATACCGTGCCAAGGGCGCACCACAAGAAAAAATCCTCAATCCAGGGCTTTGGCATGGGAACGGGCTGGGATTTTGTCAGCCAAATCATATAGCGCCAGCCCAGCACCAGCCCGGTAATATAAGCCAAAGCATACCAGCGGATCACCAAAGGACCGATTTCAATCAAAACGGGATCAATGGTCGGAAAAGCAAGGGCGGAGGACATGGAGTCGTCTCTCTATAGCAAAGCATATCGGTGTGAAGAAAATAGGGCGTTCCAAAAGATAAGTCTTTGCCGGTTTAACGGTATGGGTCGTCTCTGTCGAGAAAATCTTTAACATAGCAGCCCACACCGTCTTCGAGGCTTGTGAAGGGCTTGTCATAGCCTGCCGCCCGCAAACGGGTGAGGTCTGCTTGGGTGTAATATTGATATTTGGGGCGAAGGCTCTCTGGCATATCGATATAGGTGATCCGAGGCTCTTGCCCTAAAGCTTTAAAGACCGCATGGGCAAGATCGTCAAAGCGGCGTGCGGTGCCTGTGCCGACATTATAAAGGCCATTAACCCCAGGATTGGCCAAGAGCCACAGCATGACATTGACGCAATCCTCGACCCAAATAAAATCTCGCACCTGACCGCCATCAGGATAATCCTCGCGGTAAGATTTAAACAGTTTTGCAGGTTCGCCCGCTTTCAGCTTTGGGAAAAGATGGGCAATAACACTTTTCATGCTGCCCTTATGCTCTTCATTGGGACCATAGACATTGAAGAATTTCAGGCCAGCATATTGTGTTGGCCGTGGACCATTGCCAGCAACAATGCGAGCGACACGACGGTCAAAAGCATGTTTTGACCAGCCATAAGCATTCAAAGGCCGTAACGTCGCCAGGGCCTCTTGATCTTCAAAATCGACAAAGCCTTGATCGCCATTGCCATAGGTTGCCGCCGAGCTGGCATAGATCAGCCGCTTTTTATGTTGTGCGCACCAGTCCCAAAGGTTTTGGGTCAGATGGAGATTATTTCTGAGAATAAGATCTGCATCTTTTTCTGTTGTGGCGGAAATCGCGCCCATATGAAAAATTGCATCTATGGCTTCTGCATGGCGATTGAGGAACGCAAACAGCTTTTCTGGGAAAATAATGTCATAGAGATTGCGTTTTGCGAGATTCTGCCATTTTTCATCTGTGCCAAGCCAATCGCAAACCACAATATTCTGATGACCACGCGCTTCTAAAGCTGCCACCAGGTTTGATCCGATAAAGCCAGCGCCACCGGTAACAATAATCATGTTGCAATGTCCTTTATGAAAAGAGATCTCACGAAAACAGGCAAAAGCTTATAAAAGGCTTTACACCAACCGACAGAGTCTTCGACACTTCGTTTGGTCTTTTGCTCACGCGCCGCAAGGCTGAACCGGGCGGCGATAGGGTTCTATGTTGTCGGTTGGTTCAGCCTTGTCGTTCCGCTGCAAAACGAAAGCGACCAGGTCAGATGACCTGATCGCGCTTTACTCTATGATCATTTTATGGGGCCATGCGCTCTATATTTCATATCGTGGGAAGATGGCAGACTTTATCGAACCCGCAAATAATTTTTGATGCTACGCACGCCTTCGATATGAGCGGCAACAGTCAGAACATCTGTGACTTCTGCTGTGCTTTTCGCCCAACCAATGATGTAAAGCGTGCCCTGTACCGAAGCCCAGCGATAGTCAATAGAAGACACATTGTCTGTCGCAATGAGGTCACCTTTGAGTTCAGCTTCAATCCCGGCATCTTTGGCCAAATCGCTAAAACCGCCATCGGGGGCAATGATGAGTTCATTAATGACCTCTGTCACACCTTCAATGTAGGAGACAATGCGGCTGGCCGCTTGTTTTGCCCGTGCTGTGGGGACAGACCCCGTCATAAGCACGCGTCCTTGATAGACGATGCTATCAACATCAGCCCAAGTCACATCCTCGGATTCAAGCATTTTTGCGTTAATTTCAGCAGAAATCCGTGTGTCTGTGGCCACTTCTCCCATGCTGCGGCGTTCGGCAACGGTGGTGACAGCGTTCAACATACTATTGGGCGTTGAACAGGCCGCAAGAGCAGGCAAAATCAAACATAGCATGAAAAGGGCTCTGACCATGAAGCCTCCAGAAAATTAAATGCGACAGTTGGACTCTAATAAAGCGCTTCTAATTGAGAGCCAAAACGCTCTTTGATCATGTGGCGCCGGATTTTCAAAGTGGGCGTCATCATGCCATTTTCAATGGTAAAAGCGTCTGAGGCAATGGCAATGCGCTTCACTTTTTCGAGACTGGAGAGATCTTGATTGGCCGTGGTTACGGCCTGCATGACAGCTTTTTTGAAATCTTCTTGGTCCCTTAATTTTGTGAGATCAACCTCTTGCTGAGCCTCACGACACCACTGTTTGACCCAATCCATATCGGGGACAATAAGGGCGACCAGATGGGGTCTTTTATCGCCGATGACCATGGATTGAGCGATCGCTGGCTGTAAAGCAAGAACACCTTCGACTCTTTGTGGGGCTATATTATCACCGCCAGACAGAACAATGATGTCTTTTTTCCGGTCGGTGATGGTTAAATAGCCTTGCGCATCGAGAATACCAATATCTCCTGTATGGACCCAACCGTCTTTGAGAACCTCGGCGGTGGCTTCGGGATCGCCCCAATAGCCTTCCATGGTCAATTCGCCTTTGATTAAAATTTCGCCGTCATCTGCAATTTTACAGGCAACATCAGGAAAGATCTCTCCCACCGTTTCGATCCGAACCCGCGAGGGGGGGTTGCAGCTGATCACAGGCGCTGTTTCTGTTTGACCATAGCCCTGGAGCAATTTAACGCCCAAAGCATTGAAAAAGAGCCCAACATCATAATTAAGCGGCCCACCACCTGAGACAAATCCTTTCAGTCGGCCCCCAAAGCGGCGGGCGATTTTTGCACGCACAAGCGCATCCAGCAGAGGATCTAAGGCCTTATCGGCAAAACTCAAATCAGAAGGCGTTTCATAACGTTTTCGACCGATTTCAAGGGCTTTATCAAACAAACGACGTTTGATCCCCGCAGTCCGGTTCATATTTTGGGCAATGCGGCGATGGATATTTTCATAAAGACGGGGAACGGCGGTAATAATGGTCGGTTTGACCTCTGCCATATTGCTGACTAAAGTTTCAACGCTCTCGGCATAGTAGATCTCCGCCCCAATAGAAATTGGGAACAATAAACCCGTCGTATGTTCATAAGAATGGCTTAGCGGTAAGAAAGACAGGAACCGCTCATGGTCCAAGCCAAAATCAAGCAAAAGATCATAAGCACCCAGGCAATTGGAGAGCATCGCCCCGTGGCTCAACATCACCCCTTTCGGCTTCCCACCTGTGCCAGAGGTGTAAATAATACAGGCGAGATCAGACCGTTTTAAGCTCTGCACAGACTGCATGATGTCTTCGGCATAGCCAGCAGGGTCATCCAGGACATTCCAGCCAGAACGGTCCCCTTCGTGAATGGCTTGTGCCCAAGACTCGACAGGGATAGAAAGATCTTCTGTCAGGGTGCGTGGTAAAAGGTTAAAGGTGCAGATATAGCGTAAATTATTGTTTTTCTTGATCGCAGGCAGGAGTTTTTTGGCCAAAGTCTGGTTCGAAATGACAATGCCTGTCGCACCGCTATGGGACAGAACATACTCGAAATCTGTGGCTGTATAGGTTGTATAGGTGGGGACTGTGATGCCGCCGGCAGCCATAATGGCAAGATCGGTTAAGCCCCATTCTGGGCGATTTTCCGAGGCGAGCAGAACACGATCGCCCGGCTGAATACCAAGATCTTTCAGGCGCCTTGCGAGGTCAATAACGCGTAAGGTCGCTTCACCATAGCGTGTATGTTTCCATTCTCCACTGATCTTACCGGCAACAAAGGTGCGTTCACGATTCTCAGCGGCGCGCTCGAAAAACATGGCTGGTAAACTTGGCCAAGATCGAAAGCGCTCGGCGGTGTTTGAATCGATGCGGCGCGGTTGAACCATTTCAGAGGTGGCTGAATCGCAAGACTGGGTCAAGAGGCGGCTCCCCATTTTGAAATATCTTCACAAAAAAGAATTTTTGCATCAGAGTAGAGCAAACTTGGCTCCAACAAAACTGTTTTAGAGCTGTTTACCAACAAAATGTATGTAACCAAAGGGAGGAAGCATGACCAAGCTTGCCCTTTGCCTTAAGATAAAGTTTTTCAGGCTTTCTAAATGGGGAGAAAACGCCTATATCGAATAAAATGCTCTGTGTGTTTTTCTCTTGCCAACAACATTTAAGACAGTCGTTTTCTGTTCTACACCAGCTTTAGGGCTTGACTATGATCGTATATGGACAAAGTGCATCCTCTTCCACAAGCGAAAAGCTTGGCGACCTTCCGGAATGGGACCTCTCTGATCTCTATGAAGGGCCGGACGCGCCAGACCTAAAAGCTGACTTGGAAACCTTGACCACAGAGGCAAAAACATTCCAAAAAAGATATGAAGGGCATCTGTCAAGCCTAGAAGGAAACGCCCTTGGTCGTGCCATCGCCGATTATGAACAAATCCAAGAGCTCATTGGACGCATTATGAGCTATGGGCAATTGGTCCATGCCCGGAATGTTGCAGATCCGATTGTCGGGAAATTCTATCAAAGCTTGCAAGAGCAGATCACTGGGATCTCGACGCATACATTGTTTTTTACCTTAGAGCTCAATCGCCTAGATGAAGACAGCCTGAAACAAAAATTAACCGCGCCAGACGTGCAAAAATATGCACCTTGGCTCCGGGATTTGCGGGCTTTCCGCCCCCATCAATTGTCTGATGATCTCGAAAAGCTCTTGCATGAAAAATATGTTTCGGGGCGTGCGGCTTGGACGCGTCTTTTCGACGAAACAATTGCTGATTTACGCTTCCCATTTGACGAGAAAGCTTTAACAAGCGCTGAGATCCTCAATCTTTTGACAGATCCGCGTCGCCCTATTCGAGAACAAGCTGGGCTTTCCATCGGCAAAGTCCTGGCCGAAAATGGCCGCAGCTTTGCTCTGATCACCAATACGTTGGCCAAAGATAAAGAAATTGAAGATAAATGGCGCGGCTATGCCCGGCCCATTTCAGAACGCAATCTCGCCAATTTCGTCGAAGATGATGTGGTCGATGCTTTACATCATGCGGTGAAAGACTGCTATCCACGTTTGTCCCATCGCTATTATAAGATGAAAGCACGCTGGCTTAACTTGGAAAAATTAGAGTTCTGGGACCGAAACGCGCCTTTACCCATATCGGATGACCGCATTATTCCATGGTCAGAAGCGCAAGATATTGTTTTATCGGCCTATAATCGTTTTTCCCCAGAAATGGCCAATTTAGGAACGCGCTTTTTTAAGGCTGGGTGGATCGATGCACCTGTAAAAGCTGGAAAATCGCCTGGTGCTTTTGCGCACCCCACCGTGCCAAGTGCGCATCCTTATTTGCTGTTGAATTATCAGGGCAAAAGCCGGGATGTGATGACATTGGCCCATGAATTAGGCCATGGGGTTCATCAAATCCTTGCGGGAGAGCAGGGGCATCTTATGGCCAATACACCTTTAACCTTGGCAGAAACGGCCTCTGTTTTCGGTGAAATGTTGACATTCCGCTCTTTATTGGAAGCAGAAACAGACCCAACCCGCCGCCGGGCTATGTTGGCCAGTAAAGTGGAGGATATGCTCAATACGGTTGTGCGTCAGATTGCCATGTGCTTTTTCGAACGCGAATTACATGACCAAAGACGGCAAGGGGAATTAACAGGAGAACAAATCAGCGATATTTGGTTAAAAACCCAAAAAGAAAGCTTTGGGGACGCGATTATTATACGTGAGGAATATCGCTATTTCTGGGCCTATATTCCCCATTTCATCCATGTGCCTTTTTACGTCTATGCCTATGCTTTCGGAGATTGCTTGGTCAATTCTCTTTATGCGGTCTATCAAAACGCAGAAAAGGACTTTGCTGAGAAATATCTTGATATGCTCCGTGCGGGCGGCAGTAAGCGCCATCAAGAGCTTTTGGCGCCGTTCGGTTTGGACGCTTCAGATCCGGATTTCTGGAAAAAGGGGTTGTCTGTTCTGGAAGGGTTTATTGATGATTTGGAAGATGTCGCATAGAAAAATATGAGCCCCAATGAAATGAGGCGATCCTTGCTCTTGCGCGTTCTCTCTTCTCGAAAGACCGAGCAAGAGCAAAGGAAATCATATATTTGGCTTGTGATTATGTGCGGGCAAAAAAGCCTTTTAAGGAAGGCGTTTCAAAAGACCATGTTTCTTTATTATCATTTGCCGAAGTTTTAGAGAATAACTTCGCTTGCGCTGGTGTTTTAATCACTTTGGTGTGCATATGCTGTGTTTGTCTCGTGGTGCGATGAATATCGTTGTTCCAAAGGTCTGTATAAGGATCTTGGATGTTCGGAGTTTGTTTATAAGTTGACATGTGTTTTATCATCCTTTCGCATGCGCCGTATGGAGAGCGTATTTACAACTTTAAAATGAAAAATGCGCTCTTATGTCTATTTCCACTGCAAGACGCAAGCCTGTCTTTGGCTGCATTTTGCTCTAGAATGGCCCCTAATGACGAAAGGCGGTTCACTCCCAATGTGTAGGCTTCTCATGAAAACTGCTTCTGAGAAGATTAAGCTTTTTATAGGGTTGCGACAAATTACCAGAACCGATCGGGTTTCCTTTCGGCTTTCGCTCTTATATCCTGCTTGGGAGAAGAGCTTGAATTTGTGCGATGCAATAGAGGATGGCGATGCTAGGATCAAAAATCAAGGCCTTAATTGCTGCAATGCAACATAGCAGCGTTGCTTATTTTGCAAAGCCGCAAATATAATCTGGATTATGAGCGTGTCTTTGCAAGACACGACCCCTTGAAAAGAAAAAAGGATTTTGGGGCCTCATGCGGTGAAAATTTTTAAATTTGGCCACCGCGATTGACCTTGGATTTTATGTTGCAAAGCCTCGGAAATGATTGGAAAAGTTGAGGCTGAAAATCAAGAAAAGAGGTCAGGAAACAGTTTCATTTCATGACAGATCGCGTCAAAGATTTACGACGAGGCCAGCCCTGCTTCTAAGGCAATTTTAGCCGCTTGCGTTCTGTTTTTTGTATTGAGCTTTCGGAAAATAGATTTCATATGGGATTTAACCGTAATCTCTTGAATATTAAGGTTACGGGCTATTTCTTTGTTGGAAGCGCCTTCGGCAAGCAAAGACAGAACCGAATATTCTCTTTGTGTCAGTTTTTGTAGGCCTTGATTTAAAAGAGGCTGTCCTGCGGTATCTTGTGCGATTTGGCTATCATTCGCTGTTTGAGTCTCTGCTCTTAAGCCAGATTCTTTCAAAAGTGTCGATGGTAAGTATTTTTCACCTGCAAGAACCAATTGGAGGGCGCAAATCATCGCAGCAGGTTTCATGGTTTTAGGAATAAAACCATCCGCCCCATAGCGAAAACTTTCAACAATTTGCTGATTTTCTGATTTGTCAGATAAAATCACAATCGGTGTTTTAGGAAGACGCAGTCGAATACTTTCCAAACCAACAAAAGACTGCATGCCAGGCATTTCAAGATCGAGAATCATAATATCGGGCTGATGATACCCATTTGGCATAATATAGTTTAAAGCTTCCGCCAAGCCACCAGCTTGTGTGACTTTTGTATCGGGCCAAAGATCTTCAATATAAGCTGAGAGAACTTCGCGCAGAAGATCGTGATCATCAGCAATTAAAATATGGGTGTTTTTTTCACTCTCCAGCTTGGTGGGTAGAGCTTGAATTTTGGCGGTCTGGAATTTTCCAATTGTCATGGCATTTTGCTCGATATCGCTGGATTTTATTTTTGACCAATCTCTAGGATGAAAAACTGTTCAATAGGGTCTTTTTCCAAGTCTTTTCAAAAGTGAACGGCATTTCGCGGTATTTTGGACCGGACCATGGATCACAAAGAACAACACCGTATTGTTGATAAATCCCCAGTAGAACTCTATGTCTTCCGATATGGGTATAGGGAGGGGATGCTTTAGGTGAATGTCCACAAAAGAAAGTCGGCCCCAAAATATTTCATAGTCTTAGAGACAAACTATGTTTTTGCATTTCAATAAGATGCGAATCCCTAAACTTTAGAACAAACAAGATTATGGCTGAGTTTTCATAAGGCTTAGGAAAAGAAACGTTTATCCTGACATTCTATCGATATAAGGATCGGGCAGAGGCCTAAAGAGTATACCGATTCAGAATATGGGTTTCTCATCTCAAGACATATTACTCACATTCTATGCTCTAATTTGAAAAATTCAATGATGAAGATGAGATTCTTGACAAAGATTATCCATTTTAATTTGGTTAGATGAATGACAACTCTGGATCTTTTAATAAAAAATGTTTTTCGAAGCTGAAAAATATTATTATAAGTATTTGATATAAAAATATAAATTTTACGAAGAAGTAAAATCTATAGAAAGAATATGGTCAATTATTTTTCCAATCACAAATCGGAGAGGGAAGCCATATTGTTCTATTAAGGTATTAAATTGTTCCTGTGGACGCGATGACTCAGTGCTGCCAGAATGGCAAGCTCTACTGATCAAAGTAAATTTCTTTAAAGGAGGGAGGGATGTATGACGGTGTCGTTTGTTGCAGCAAATTCTGAGAACAAAGCTGGTTAAAGGGGCTGCCACTTTAAACCAGCTTTGCCCTAGGCAAAGAATGGCCTATGGTCTCCTGAACGCAGCTTGGCCGCAGGAGACTGCAAATATTTTTACGCTAAAGACAAAAACAGAGGGCCTTTCACCTGATATAAGACAAAAGTGAAAGACTCTAGAGTAATTCGGCCTCTCCAAGATTGTCTAACCAATGTTCTAAAGCTTTGAATTGGCTGGGATCTAATGAGAATTCGATAATTGTATCATCGGGGCGCAGCTGCATAATTTGACCAGGCAAGGCCATCGTCGCTGAGGGAATGGCTAAGTGAACATGGGTGTGGAGAGGGGCTGGATTCACAATATTAAGCCTCGCCCCGCTTTTTGAGATGTCGACCAATTGGCATTGGAGAGCGTGTTCATCGGGGAGCCGTAAAGACACGCGGATATCGCCAAAGACACGTGGATGTCGCCGTCTGTCTCCCGCTGTTGCGTGGCGCAAAATACCGGTCATTCGGTCTCGCATGGCGTCCATATCGCTTGCAACATCAGCCGCAATTTTCGCCACATTATCGGCTAAGCGATTGGTCTCAGAGGCCTCTTCGCGGACGGAAGAAATGTGATGAGAAACATCTCTCGTATCGTCAGCCGCACTATGTGCACTGTCACTGATCCCTGAGATCGCATTGCTACGGCTTTCCACAGCTTCGGAGATAATTTTGGCGATGCCATCAATCTGACCAATGATATCATCAATGGCTTGAATGGCATTGACCGCGTTACTGGTTGCATCTTGGATGCCTTGCGCTTGTGCCCCTACTTCGTCAGTTGCTTTTTGGGTTTGGGTGGCAAGGGTTTTGACTTCGCCTGCAACGACAGCAAAACCTTTTCCAGCTTCTCCCGCGCGGGCGGCTTCGATCGTGGCATTGAGAGCAAGAAGATTGGTCTGACCAGCAATGCCATTAATAAGTTCGACGACTTTAGAAATCTCAGTAGCAGCAACCGTCAAACCATCGACCATGTCTTTCGCACGCCTGGCCTCTGAAACAGCATTTTGGGCAATCTGCTTAGATTCTTGTACTTTTGAATGAATATTATGTCTGTTTGTGGAAAGCGTATGCGCTGTATTGGCAACGCCCATAACCTTTTCTGTTGCATTATCAGCGGAATGGGACACGACCTTTGTTTGGTTATGGACGCGTTCTGCGGCTTGCTGCATTGTTTGTGCTATGGTTTGCATCTCACCCGCATTGCGTGAGATTTTATGGACAGAAGATTGAACTTCTTGTTCTAATTCGCTCGCAAGATCAAGGATTTGTGCGCGCAATGTTCCAGCTTCTATGTTGGAAGATTGCAAGGCCGACAATGTTAAATCCATGTCGAGATGAAGAGCGGCTCTCAAGGCCGATAATGTGTTGGCACGTGTCTCTTTTCCCCACAATTTCATAAAGCGGGGTTGTAGGAAAGGTGCTTTTTCAATTTCTCTGAAGACAGAATGATAGGCGGGGATATAACAATATGCGGGAATATCTTCGGGCTCGATCCTAATTTTTTGGTCTATGAAATGTTTAAGATGGTGATCCTGCAACTGGCCAGAGAGAAGAAGTTGCCAATGCTCAAGGCGTGTTTTTTTGATCTGGGCCAAACGATGGGGGTCTGTGAGTTTATCTTGACTTTCGACCTGTCTGGTAAGTTCCCGGTAAAAAATAGAAATAAGGGATTCCATAAGATTATCAAGATCGGAGCCTAAACGGTAAAGGTAAGCCCTGGCTTCGGCATCTAAGCCATATTGTGTAAGTTTTTCCTGTGCAAGGCTTGCTGTATGCCCCTTCATACCTCTGATCGCTCCTATTTCTCAAACATGCCGGAGTATTTTCCGTCTTGATAAGATGGTTTCATGAATTAAAGCGCTTGGAAAATGTTTTTTAAAATGTTCATGGAAAGAGAGGACAGAAAACACATCCAAGGGTTGATATTTTGCATATTAACCACATAAAAATACGGTTCTTATGGTTAAAAGATCAATAAAAACCCTTCATCGCTTTGAAATCCAGAAAAGCCATTGCCTAGGGTCTGTTGAGATTTAAGATTCCAATTTTTTGCTGAATGTGATTCCCTAAGGCATGGAACGCTTTGTTTTGAGTGACGCCCAGTGGGCGAAAATGGAGCCGCATTG
>DDLW01000346.1 GCA_002340345.1 Alphaproteobacteria bacterium UBA2562
CTCAAACCGTTTTGAAGAGGCCCTTAGAAAATCACGGTTGTGTCGGCCAATCCAGCCAAAAAAGCAGAAAAAATCCGCAAGAAAAACGATGCACAAGGGCCCTTTCCTTGCGGATTTCAATACTTGAAGGGCGCTGAAACTTAAATTATTTCAGACTATTGGGAGTTCTTAACGGGCGGCTTTCGAGAGTATGAGATGTGGGAGTCAATCCAATAGGCTGCAATGCTAGAAATTTGCCATGAATATAAAAAACGCGCGGCTTAAAAAGCCACACGTTATCATAACAAAAAAATATCGCAAAATATATAATAGAAAATGCTTATACTATAAGCACATTGACCATATGTTCGCCAGAAACTGACCAGTTTCTATTGGAAATCATAAAGTGACGCAATGTTCTTAGAGACCATCACTTGTAAGCTTTTCAATTTCTGCCTGTACCATTTTCTCAACCATGACAGGCAAATTCTGATCAATCCAACTCTTCAGCATTGGTTTTAGAATTGCATATACCATTCCTTCGACTGTCTCAACCCCTTGTGGCTGATAACCGTCTCCTTCCCCCGCAAATGCTCCTGTTTGCGTATTTAAAGCATGGGTTAGTTGCGCGAAAGCCCCTTCGGTTGCCCGTTTTGCAGAATCCGATATTAAGCTATTAGCGTCCATGGTCACCCCATTTTGATCTTTTTGGTCACGCGATCGCTCAGAACGTGGCACAGCAGGGCGCACACTCGGCTCGGGAGGCGCTTCGCTCACTGGTTGCTCGATAAGAGGTACGGTCTCGATTTCAGCAGCAGGCTCAGGCTCAACAGCATCATTTTCTAAAGATACGGGCTCAGGCTCATAAGCAACCTCAGGCTCATAGACAGGTTCTGTGTTTTCTTCTTCATGCATTTCTGCATCGGTCAGATCAACAACAGATCCATCATCAGAAACCATTTCCGTTAAATCAAGGACAAGATCCCCATCATCCCCTTCATCATCATTCACGACATCAGTAACGTCAAGAATGTCTTCATCGTCGTCTACATCACCAGATGGCAATCCGGAGCTTGCTTGCGCTACAGCCGGACTGGGGGTACCATCCCCCTCTTCTGAAATGATGCGCCGGATGGAAGCGAGTATTTCCTCCATCGTCGGTTCTTTTTGCTGACCCGTCGTGTCGCTCATCGCGCAACGCTCTCCAACCAGTGCTACATTTCAAAAAATTTAAGCTTTGAAGGTTAATAATCTCATAAGATGTCGAGATTAGCCTATCAAGTCCTCTCTTTGCGATGAGAGGATAGTGTCAAAGCAGTTCCTAAGCTACTGAAATCAATATATTCTGATTATTTAGCTTAGTCGATCCCCGTTCCGATGAGCTTAAATTCAACATCATCCAGATGCGCTTCATCATCATAAAGTGGAACATCTAGGGCAAGATCTTTGGCTGTTAATTTTCCAACAGACGATAATAATGTAAAGCTGGCCACAACACGCTCGCGCTCTGCTCCAACAAGGTTAACACGCGCATCTAAAGCTTCTTGTTCTGCGTCTAAAACATCGAGCAATGTTCTCGAGCCAACAGCAGCTTCTTGCCTGACACCTTCGAGGGCAATACCGTTAGCACGCACACTTTCTTCATAGGACGTAATTTTTGCTGCGGTCGATTCTAAATCTTCCCAGGATTTCGTTGCGGACTCAACGGCGGCAAGAATAGCAGAATTATACTCCTGCTTGCGCTGCACAGCCGTATGTTTGCTTTGTCGAATCGCAGCATATTCGCCACCACCTTGGAACAAAGGAACAGAGACTGTACCTTTTACCGCTGCAGCATCTGTTCTTGTATCGGCTCTGGCATTTTCCCATTCACGACTTAAAGAAGCGGAAACAGAGACCGTTGGGAGCAAGGCGGCAATGGCTGTATCAACATCATCACCTGCGGCTTCTGCAATATAATGTCTATAAGAAACATTTGGATTAACCGTCCGCGCCATTTCAATGGCAGACTGCAGATTATCTGGTAAAGGGAGACTGCTGTCTTTTGGGGCTTCGAGCGCTCCTGGCTGTTGACCAATAATTTTCTCATAAGTCGCCTGGGATGCTGCTAAAGTTGCTTGTGCATCGCGCAAGGCGGCTCTACCTTCTGAAAGCCGCGCTTCAGCCTGGGCAACATCTGTTCTTGTATTCTCGCCAACTTGGAAGCGATCCTGTGTTGCTTCTAATTGCCTTTGCAGGACTTCAACATGGTTTGTACGAAGATCAACGACGGCTTGGTCCCGAATGACATCGACATAAGCTGTTGCGGCCTGCAACAGAACCTCTTGCTCTTTGACTTTAAGAGCTGAGCGTTGTGCTTTAACGAGATTTTCAGCATTCTCTAACTTTGAGAAATTCGCGCCTCCTGCAAAAAGCGTTTGCGAGAGAGACAAGGTTCCTGTCAGCGAGTCTGCCTCAATATCAGTATGACTGTCATTATCTGTGTTTGTCTGACTGCTTAATGCCGACTCAACTTCACCGGTCAAAGAGATTTTTGGCATCCAGTTGGCATAAGCAGCTGGCACTTTTTCGTCTGTTGCATGGAGTTCGGAACGCTCTGCTTGCAAATCAGCATTCCCGACATAAGCAAGTCCTAATGCATCTTGTATGCTTTGGGCTTTTACCTCGGAAAAAGGCAACATAAAAGATGACACTGCGCCAGTCAGCCCGAGTGTTAGCAAAAGATAGGCAGCTTTTTTTTCTCGCTGTCTCAAGATTTTTCCTATGCCTAGTTCTACCGTCATCTTCACTATACCTTTCATTGCCAACAGCGGCACTCAGAATTTCAGACAACAGCAATGTGCTTCATGTCATACTTTATCAAAGACGCTATAGTGTTCTTATGCTGCTCAGAGAATGGCCGTAATAGGCCCATACCTCTATTCTCGGATTTCACTTTACACTCAAAAGAGTGGAAACAATTTCGCAAACGTCTTGTACGCTTAAAGGCACAAAATACGCGTTTGTTAAAAACAGAAAAATGTTTTTAGATCAAGTGAAGTTTCCGATTGTTATGTACCATACCCTCGTTCAAAAAGTCAGAGGGTAAATTCTTTTTCACGCTCAAAGCCTGGCAAGCGTGGCACAGCTGCATCAAATAACGTTTTGCTCGAAACCACACCATCTTTTTTGATATAAAGCTTAGCTTGTGCAATACCTTGCCCAGAAAGACTACTAAAAGAAGACTCTGACACACCGTCTCCGATGACCGCAACCAATCGCCCACCATCGGCAAGTTGATCCAAGAGAACTTCTGGAATATATTCTGCGCTTCCTTGCAAAACGATTACATCAAAAGGTGCTTGGGCGTGACAGCCTTCTAGCAGCTTTCCTTCCATTGTTACAGCGTTATCAGCTTGTAACTCAACAAAATTTTTAGCGGCCTGTTGGCGAAAATCTTCATTTTCTTCTAAAGCAACAACTGTACTGGCCATTTTCGATAAGACAACCGAAGAATATCCCGTACTGACACCAATATCTAAAACAAGATCATTCTTTTTGATATCAGCAGCTTGCAAAAGACGCGCGAGCACCATTGGCTCCATTAGAAAACGTCCGGAATCTAGAGCTAAATCATCATCAACGTAAGCGCAAGAAACCTTTGATTGCGGAACGAACTTCTCCCGAGGAACTGTCAAAAACGCATCAATCACAGCTTCTGACACCAATTTGTTCGTCCTAAGTTGGCAATCAACCATATTACGACGGACTTGCGCAAAATCCATAGTCTTCCCCCAATCCTCTGACATTATATCCAACAAAGAGTTGATATGGCTCATATTCATCGGTTTATTTTAGAACCACAAGATCATGCTATATGTTTATGGCTGCAAACGTTCTTTTTAACAAAGATCTTATTCACTCATGTGTAAACTCAATATGTAAAAGATGTTGGCCATTTTGTAGAGCTATTTTTCAGAAAGCCTCTAAAACTGCCCTTAAGGCTCGTTTTATAAACAGGATCGCTAAAGATGACAACTGGTAGCATGAATTATCGTGAAATCTCTTTGGCCCTTAATCCTAATGGATACATACAATACATTGTATTATAAAGAATATTTTTAATCAAAAGACAAAGATTCATAAAATTCAGTTTTTAATAAAATTTCCTCTTGACGGATTAGGATGAAATCCTTACAAATCCCTCTCCCGAGAGGGTGCTTTTAAGCCATCTTGGCGCGGTGGCAGAGTGGTGATGCAGCGGATTGCAAATCCGTGTACGCCGGTTCGATTCCGACCCGCGCCTCCAAAATCAAGGTCTTTGTCAAATATTCTTGACGTTGGCACTTAATTTAAGGCTTGATATTCAGGACTGTCTAGATTAAAAGCACTATTCCTGAATTCATGACTTGGCCTAATTGAAATTAGGTTTAAACTTGGATCACTTTGATCCGCGATAGCTCAGTTGGTAGAGCAAGCGGCTGTTAACCGCTCGGTCGCAGGTTCGAGTCCTGCTCGCGGAGCCATAACTATAAGCTGAATTTAATAATTTAGCTATCCATAGCAAAGATCATGATCCGCGATAGCTCAGTTGGTAGAGCAAGCGGCTGTTAACCGCTCGGTCGCAGGTTCGAGTCCTGCTCGCGGAGCCAAATATTTAAACTGACCTCTTTTACAAGAGGTCAGTTTTATTTTTTTAAGCTTCAGTAAAATTTTTTTTACAGCATTTTACTTTTAGTCTGGATCAGAAAAAATGCTGTCAGTTTCTGTTCTTACCGCAAAACGCATGATCAAAGGGGCGCTCACTTTAACCAGCTTTGCTATAAATATCTTTCACTTGAGAGGGCCCTAAAAGCATACGCCCAACAATAAAAACAAAAAAAGCCCCACCAAGAACAGCAAGTAAGGCGCCGATTCCAGCACTGCCCATAGAAATAATTTTTATAAGATCGTCTAATCCTTGGGACTCACCGGCTGTTTTGCGCGCAATCCCAAACATACCGGCAACAAATAATCCTAAACATTGGATAAATTGCCCTGCCCCATAGCTGCAAAATGTTATACTTAAGAGCATTTGACTTGGTGTTTTTTTATTAATCTTAGAAGGCAGAAAACGGGCAAAGAAAACCATGAGAAGCATATTAATGCCACCAATCACAGCGTGATAATGGCTGGTTGTTTTCGTATTGCCCTCACCAACACCATATCCAGATATTCCTCCTAAAAGGAAAAGAAATACTGAAAAATAAAACGCAATTTTAACTGGCTTATCGCGTTGAATTTTTCTTAAAGTAGACGAAAATATTGAACGGAGAATATAATACAAAACAATACAAGGCTGTATGACAAGGCCAAACCAATAAATGAGCGTAAAATACTCGTAATGTTCACTTGCCCGTATATTCGTGAAAAAATAGATTAAAACCCCTAATAAGGCTACTGGAATAAATGATAAAAAGTTATATTTGAGAACCTTATTATCAATACTACAAAATAGAAATATAGCAATAGAAAGAAATATATTTAAATTAACAATCTGAAGCAAGTGCCCTCCCCCCCCAAAATAAGCTTTCAAAATATTCAGAAGAAGATAGAGATTTTGGTATTTTTATATACGCAATAACAAAACATATAATAGACATAATATAAACGACCGCAGCCACTTCTAAAGAAATAAGATAAGAACTTTTATTGATATCTAATAATGTTTTACTGAAGATAAGATTATATAGAAAATACAAGCAAAAAACCAAAACAGCAAAGAAAAATATAAATACACCTATTTTAAAAATAGCCGAATCAATAATTGGCACATAATTATTGAGAAAAGGATCACCATTCATAGAAAAATAAGAAGATATTATGAGAACATATGATATTATAATCAATATTCTAAGAAAAAATAGATATTTAACCGTTTTATAAATCTGATGATAAAGACCTCTGCATAATGGTTGATTTTTCTGTTTGTCTTTTTCGGCTTCTGTTTTTGCAGGTTATTTTGGCCGAATTTGGCTCTATAAGTGGCACTTTAGGGTTGTTTTCGGCTTTCTCCTTCCTTTTTAGGCGGACTCCGG
>DDLW01000254.1 GCA_002340345.1 Alphaproteobacteria bacterium UBA2562
CTTGCTAGATATTTGTATTTTGCTCATATTAATTTATAAGGTCAATAGAGCAAAGCTGGTTAAAGTGGCATCACTTTAACCATGCGTTTTGCGGCAAAAACAAAAACAGAGAGCATTTCCACCGATTCAAGATAAAAGTGAAATGCTCTAGAATTGGAAGTAAATAAAAGGCGCAATGCCTTCAGGGCCTAAAGCATCGATGATAACAAGCCCTAGGCCAAAGAGGGTGCCTTGCAAAACGGCAGGAAAACGCGAGAAGCGGCTCTCAATCCACGTAAAACTCGTGCGGGGCAGGAATTGAGTCATCAAACCAATGATCAGTAAGAGCAAGAGCAAAGGTGTGAAAAAGCGACTTGGGATATCAACAGCGCTTAAATTTTCAATAAAACGCCAGCAATGGTCAAGACTTTCAGAGCGGAATAACACCCAGGCACTCACAACAAAATGCCAAGTGATGAACCACCCAAAAATCGCTGTCATCCAAGAGGGTTTGAGGGCGAAAAGGGCTCTGAAACTTCTTTCAAAGGCAAGCCAAAGACCATGGGCCAGCCCCCATAAAAGAAAGGTCCAAGCCGCCCCATGCCATAAGCCGCCCAAAAGCATGGTCAAGATAAGATTACGCTTGGTTTTCCAAGCACCTTTTGCAGATCCGCCAAGGGGGATATATAAATAATCACGCAACCAGCTAGAAAGAGAAATATGCCAACGGCGCCAAAAATCTTGCAGACTTGTGGCGCGATAGGGTTGGTCGAAATTACGCTGGAACCGATAGCCAAGAAGGGCCGCACTGCCAATGGCAATATCTGAATACGCAGAGAAATCACAGTAAATTTGAATGGCATAACCATAAACAGCCAGAATAAGATCAAATGTTCCAAATTGGGAGGGGTCAAAAAAGACCTGATCCACCATCTCTGTGGCAAGATAATTGGCAATAATAACCTTTTTGAACATGCCGAAAAGAATAAGCAAAAGCCCCATAGACATCAGAATATTTTTTGGCTCTGGCGCTTTATGAAGTTGTGGCAAGAAATGGGCCGCCCTGACAATAGGTCCGGCCACCAATTGTGGGAAAAAGGAAATATAAAGCAAAACATCTAAATAAGAGGGCTCGGCCTCTATTTGACCACGGTAAATATCGACAAGATAAGAAATAGCTTGGAATGTGAAAAAAGAAATACCAACTGGAAGAATGATTTCCATAAATGGCAAATCACGTTCTAGCCCAAGGGCAAACAATATTTCTGCAAAACTATTGAGGAAAAAATCGTAATATTTAAAGAATCCTAATAAAGTGAGATTTGCTGTGATTGCTAAAGCAAGAACCCATTGGCGTTCTTTTGAAGAGGGAGACAAGACACCCAAAAGCCGTCCAGCCGCATAATTCAGGGTTGAGCTTGCAAGGAGCAAGAACAAGAACCGCCAATCCCAATAGCCATAAAAGAAATAACTTGCGCCGATCAAAAGAAGTTTTCTGAATTGAGGCATGCCTCGGCTCAACCAAGCCAGAGCAAAAATGGCGACAAAGAAAAGTCCATAGTCAAGTGTTGGGAAAAGCAAGGGCAGACTCTCTTAATTCAGAAAACCATGGGCTACAGCATTTGGCTTTTATACTGGATCAGGAAAAATACTGTAAGTTTTTGTTTTTGCCGCAAAACGGATCAAAAAGATGGCGCCATCCTTTTGCCCTTTGTCCTAAAGCAAGATAAAAGCGCTCTATCGTGGGAAAGCTCTCATGACCTCTTTTCCTGATTTTCAGTCTTAATTTTTTCAATAACTTCCGTGGCTTCGCCGTGCAAAATTCGAAGTAAAGCGAGGGGACCAGCGGCCCAAAAATTGACAGCACAGGCCATCATAAGAAAAATCTTGTCTCTAGCCTGGCTTTTGTAGAGCATTTCCCTCTGTCGTATGGGTCATTGCTTTAAAACGTTCATAAAGCAACATCAGCTCTTCAAAAAGCTGATCGGCACTTTGCTCATAGCCTTCTTTTTTCAAATGAACATGATCAGCAAAGGCTTTCTTTGGGTTTGTGCGGGTCCATTCGTGAATACCACAATGGCCGCCCATCACTTTCGACCAATCCCAAAAGAAGAAACCCATCTCTTGGGCGACATCTTTCAGCGTTTCGCGCACGACAGATAATTTCGGTGGGGGATGCCAACGGCACCGCTTGCCACGTGGATAATCTTGGAACAGGGCTTTGTAATTAGAAGCCTCTGATCTGGAGAGAGGAGAACAGGGGCTTGTGGAACGTGCCTTACCACAACGTCTTGGGTAACGGTTGGCATCAGGAGGCCCCATGATCAAAAGAGAGGCCTGCGGTGCGGTCTTTTGGAGAAAAGAGAGATGGGTCCGCACCATTTTTGCATAACGATCTCTGGTTAATTTATCGCCAAAACCATCATTCGTGCCATAGGCTAAGACGATTAAAGCAGGCTTGCGCGCATGCAAATCAGAGCGCATCGCCTTTTTATCCCATTTCTCCATAATATTGATCTGAGCACCAATAATGCCCTGGCTGTCATAAATGATACCAGGGGCTGACTTTTGAATGGTCCAACCCAACATGTCAACAACGCCATCCCCACGGGTTGTCAGTGTTAAGCTTTGTGTATGCGGGGGAAGGGCAAATTGATAGCGCACAGGGCTTGGCTGTCCTTTGGCCTTTTCACCAGAGGGAAGGTCATAAAGGTCGCGGCCATCGGCTCTCACGCGCAAAGTCCCACCTTGTTTTTGTTCCAGAAGAATGACTTCGGCCCAATCAAAACGCTGGGATTCATTGGCGGTGAGGGTCAAACGGTCGCCGCGCTTTCGACTGCGCAACCGGTAGCCCGTGACACCGTAAATACCCCCTGCATTTTGGTCAAAGCTATTTGAGAGCTGCCATTTTCCAGCTTGGTCAACAGAGACGCCACTTGGGTGGTAATAATTGAAAGGACGTCCAGGAGGCAGCATCCCGCGACCGGCATTACCAAAGTGGTTTTGAAATTGCGTGCGCAGCCGTCCTGTCATTTTGTCATTGGCGGTGTGGCTGTCCCCAAGATGAAGGATGGTGACGGGGGCGGTTCGGTCTCCGCTTTCCAGGGCGCTGAGGGCAAGAAAGAACTTTGACAGCGCTTTGAGATCTTGTGGCAATGCGTTGATTGGGCTGCCTAAGGCAAATTTAGAAGCAAGAGGATCTTGCGAGAAAAGAGGGTCGCCTTGTGCTGCAACCCGATGGAGGGATGGCGGGAAGGGGGAGGGAGAAACAGCCTCCTCAGTTTGGGAGGGGCCGCCGCAACTCCCAAGTGAAAGGGACAGACAAATCAACTTGGCAAGGCCCAATGTCATCCGTCTTTTCCTCATTGTGCCACCGCTGGAGTCTGAGTGTTGGAGGTTTTTGCAAGCTGTTGCTCAAGCATTTTTATTTTTTTGTCTTTTTCAGACAATTCGTTTTTCAAACGGTCAACATCATCTAGGAGTTTAGAAAGGGCACCCATTTTAACAGAAGCTTCGGTGACCAGTTCATTAATACGGTTTTCGCACCGTGCAATCACAGCATCGCGCGCTTCAAATTCACCCACAAGGCTATCGAGGACTTCTATGGCCGCTTTGCTGCTATCACGAATGGAAAGACGCGCATCGGCAAGAGAATCTTTAATACCGGCTGGCATCACGCCGACGGTGAGTGTTTTTTGCGGTGGCGTGTTTGGTTTTACAGCCGTTTCTGCTTGAAGCATGCTCCGAACACCTTGCCAGCGGTCCTCCATAGCAGCGGTAATTGGTGCTTGTGGTGCTGTTTCTGTCTTTTGGGCAGGCTTGGTTTCCGGAGACGTCTTTTGGCCAGTCTGAGCCGCCGTTTGCTTCGCCTCCGGTTGTTTTTGAGACGCTGGTTCGGAGGGACGTTTCGGAGGTCGGGTCTTGGCCGTTTCTTCCGAATCCGTCGCCGCAATTTGCAAAGCATCCGTCCTTAATGTTGGGATGTTTGCCGTTAAAGAGGCTGTGATATGTGTCGCGAGAATACTATAACCGGACATGGTAAAATGGATGCCATCGCTTGCCCGAAATTTTTTCACCTTGCCAGCGGTTGTGCGTCGATAAGACGAATATTGACCGTTCTCATCAAGGGTCACATTCCAGAGAGGTACGTAAAAAATATTTGCAAATTCCGTCGCCGCTTCTTTGTAAATAGCATTAAAATATTCAGCATCTTTGCGCATATTCTGGTCGCGCATAATGGGTAAACCAATCCAGAACAAGGGAATTTTCTTATTTTGGCTATGGCGCATCACAGCACGTACACGGGCTTTATAACGCTTCAGCCATTCCTCTGAACGAAAGCGGTAGCGTTTTTTATTGTCTGTGGCATAGAGCGCCTGGCGGTCATTGATCCCAACCATCATAACAACGGCATCTGGTTTTTGGGCATTGATCAAAGATTTGGCCTTTTGCTCCCAATTATAATAATCAGCACGCGAGAGGCCTGTGCCATTTTTTGCAAAGCGCAGGGCTTCAAATTGACCGCTGCGCCGAGATTCCCAGTAAAGCCCTGCCCAAATGCCATCTGCGAGAGAATCGCCAAGAACGAGAATACGAAGAGGCTTTGCCGCCTTCTCTGGTTGTGCTTTCGCTGCGGGTTTCGCGGCTGGCTGAGGGGCTGCCAGAGACGCATGGGGAACCATGCTGAAAAGCATGAGAGCAAAAAGCACAAAGGCTATGAAAGAAACATAACAAGTCTCTGCTCTTTTTGTAGAAAAAGGCAGGTTCAGAGGGCGAAGAGAAAAAAATCGAGCCATCGCCTTTCTGACGATGACAGCGCTCAGCAACAGCATGGGAGGGCAGTCCTGAAGGTGGTGAACTAAAATCAGATCCCTTCATAGACCAAAGACATTAATTTCGCGAATAGAAAGCCGTGATCTTGATAAAAAAACATATTTTTGGGAGAAAAAAGTTCGATTTCGGCCATTTAAGGCAAGAAAAGGATCGATGATAAAGGCGCTATGCTGTCCCGCCCTCATGGTTGTGTTTCGAGTAAACTATTGACGCCTAACATGTTCGCTGTTAAGGGCAAGATCAGAAGGCTATATGTTTTATGGACAAGCTGAAACATGTTGATGAGACAAGATCAAAGATTCGACCGCAGCGTATCTTATGTTTTAAATTTTCAGAGTATAAAGACTGACATGATTTTCGCCGTGATAAAGCCGATCTTAGGTGGCAATGCTTTTACGATATTTTCTTTGATTGCCACCCCAGAAAGGTTTAATTTCTCAGGTCTTATCAATCTTCTAATTTGTTTTCATGCCGCGCAGCGGCAAGATAAACAAGGAAGATCAAATAAAGTGTTGTACCAATCAGACCGAAATATTGCACAACGTCATGACCAATAAGGGCCCAACCAGCGAAGAGACCAACAACGACCAAAAGCAAAATGACCCAAGAAAGATCTTTGCCTTCCATTTTCACATCAGAATCAGACATTACACATCTCCAAAGCCTTAAAATAGGAATGGCCTTTTCCCTACCATGACCAGAAAATCTAATCTACAGCATTTTGAGAAAATGTTAAATCGCTTTTCAAACCGGTTTTGGAGAAAATTATATATATATCATATTGTTAACTCAAAATATATACGGAAATGAGGCTGTGAATATTTTCAGTCTTTGCTCTCGTGCCTCTTTCTGTCATGTGGGCGTCATCATGTCACGCTATGTGATTGTTGTACAGAATGAAAGCGCATCGTGATCTTTGAGATCAGGGATGGGCGCTCATGGATTGGGTTTGGCATTCCGAGTCCTCGAAACTTGGCTCAGGGCATGAGAGCATGATGTGTTTTGGGTTAATATTGCCAAACAAAGGGCTTAACAAAGCGCGGACTCTTTTGTGTGGGGATCTTAATGTGACAGAATTTTGCTTTTTCTTCAGGAGAGACAATGCCATGTCGTAAAAGAACATGTTGCAAAAAAAAGCGCGTGCTTCCATTACGACGGTATGGAAACAAATGAAAAGGTCTCTGTTGAAAAGTGACGAACAGTTCTTTTGGCAATCGATAATAGAGATTTGGTAATGAAACTGGAAAAGCGAGACTCCGATGGATTATAATAATAGAGAAGAAGGTGAAATTTTAGTCATTCAGCTCTCAGGACGCTTGACTTTTACAGACAGCCAGGCTTTTGATAATGTGCTGAATGCTATGGAAAATAGCAATCTCGGCAAATGTGTATTTGATTTCCGAGATCTGGAATTCATTGATTCTTCTGGTTTGAGCATGTTGCTTCTCGCGCGTGATGTGGCTGGGACTCGGAATATGGACCTTATTTTCCGGGCAGCACGTGGTGAGGTCAAAGATCGCTTAGATTTTGCGCGCTTCAACACAATTGTTGCGATAGAGGAATAAGATCATCATAGAGCAATCATCCTCCGAAATATTGGTTTGTGGTGATGGGGTCAGCGAATCCGTTGTGATTCATTTCGCTGAAAAGCTCGGCGCACGCGTTTTTCGTCTTAAAGACAGCTTTGATATTCTCGCACGGCATGGGGAAGCTTTTGCTGAAGCCCATGCCGGAGGCGCGCGGTTTATCTTGCTTTTTGCTGATGGAAATCAGCGGCGTTGTGCAGCCGCTCTCCAACCACCCTTTGATGTCACAGTCGAAGTGGCCAGCCATGGCCAGCCTCCTGAGTTGGATATTTATCAGCGTGCATTTTTGATGGGCGGTGTGTTAGCAGATCTGACAACACGGACGGCTTATATTAATGAAACAGCGATGTTATTTTCCTTAGGGCTTGCGCAGCGGCTTTCATTGCACCCCAAGATTGAAGAAGCTGTGCAATTAACAGTCCAAGAAGCTGTGGCCAATGCTTTGGTCCATGGCAATTTAAGCATTGCCTCTGATCTTCGCAAAAGCCGTGAGGGGTTTCGGGAATTCAATCGCCTCCTCCATGAACGGCTGGAAGATGAAACCTATTGCAATCGCAGGGTTTCTTTTGCCGCGTCTTGGGATGATCAGTTCATCGAAGTCTCTGTCGCGGACCAAGGGGAAGGCTATATGCCACAGCTGACCAATGAGGCGAATACGATGGATAAGGCTGGGCGTGGTTTGGGATATATTCGCGATAACACGGTTGGGATGACCATCACCAGAGGCGGGCGCCGTTTAACCATGCGATTTGATTTAGAATTGCTGAGTGAGCAAGAGACATCGGAGTGAAATTACGGAACCCTAGAGCAAAGCTGGTTAAAGTGGCATCACTTTAACCATGCGTTTTGCGGCAAAAACAAGATCATAGAGCCTTTCCATTGATTCAATATAAAAAAGAAAGGCTCTAGTTTTTGGCGATAAAAACCACAGTGACATTGACCGAGAGACCGGCCTGATCCGGATTTGGTTGGTGAC
>DDLW01000101.1 GCA_002340345.1 Alphaproteobacteria bacterium UBA2562
CCATTATGCAGAGGTCTTTTCTATGAAATCCCTCATGACGTGAAAGTTTTCTGTATTTTTTCTGGCAAAGCTTTGCCTAAGAGGGCCCGTGACCCTTTTAATGAGAAGAGATTTAAGACAGGAGAAGGCAATGAAACGATTTAAACGGGCGCTTTGGCGGGGAGGGCGGTTGGTGAAAGCACTTGATGCCAGCCACTGTAAAAATCCTTTAGAGAGCGTACGCGCGATGATGGCGCAAACCCTCTGTGAAGAGACAATCGCTTATGTGTTTGTCACCGGACATAACGATAATGCGCCCTTGAACTATGATCTGAAAAACAAACATTTAGAGCATTCTTTGTAATCACATAGAACATGCTATTGATGTTAGGATCCGACTTTTCCACAGACCCGTGTGAAAAGTAAATTCGTGGGCCTATAAACCCACTGCGTTATGCCGACTATATTATGCCCACTATATTATGATTGACGGTGCCCATTATATTTGAGAGAGACGCAGGTAATATCATCGGCTTGCGAAGCACCGCGTTCGAATTCATGCACAGCGCCAAAAATCAGCGCATTAATATCTTCTGCTGTGTGCTGTTGTTTATTTTGCAAAACCTCCATTAATCGCGGTTCTGTAAATTCTTGTTCATCAATATCTGTGGCTTCTGTGACGCCATCTGTGTAGAAGAATAAAGATTCTCCTGGTTGGAGCCTAATTTCACTTTCGTCATAATCCATATCATCCATGATGGCTAAAGCCATGCCCCCTGTCAAAGGGAGAGCTTCGACCGTGCCGTCATTTTTGATCCACATGGGCGGATTATGTCCCCCATTGGCATAGCGGAAATGGCCATTGCGTTGGTCCAAAATGCCATAAAAGACGGTGACGAAAAGTTCTTGTTCGTTATTTTCCTCCAGAAGGTTGTTCAGCCGCGCCAAGCAAAGCCCCGGAGGATTGCCAAATAATGCCGTTGCCCGTAAAAGCGTTTTCGCAATGGCCATGAAGAAAGCGGCTGGAACCCCTTTGCCAGACACATCGGCGACAACGATACCAATACGGTTTTCATCAATGACAATGAAATCATAGAAATCGCCGCCCACTTCCTTGGCAGGGATCATCTGGCCGATAAGTTCGATCCCGGCCCGTTCTGGAACGGTTTTGGGCAGAAGGGCGAGCTGGATATCACGGGCAATATTGAGCTCTTGCTGGAGCGCGATATATTGGGTTTTGGCCTTTAAAGCTTCGCGCAGCTCATCAATAAGTTCGGCCAGCTTATGATGTTGTTCCCGCACGCGCCCTGCCATGCGTTCAAAAGCAATAGCCAAGGTGCCTAATTCATTGGAGACTTCATGGCGTTCCATGGCCAGGCTAGAGGATTGTTCAATTTCTTTGAGGTCGTCCATGACGGCCTCTTTTGCGCCTTCATCGAGGGTATCGGCAAGACGTGTCATTTCTTGGCGGATATAGCGTTCTTGGCGGCGCCTTTGTTTTTCTCGAGAGCGTTTCATACTCTCTAAGGACACGGTGTGCTCTCGGAAAACCTCGACGGCCTTGGCGATATTGCCGATTTCGTCTTCCCGGTGGCTTGTTTCCAGCGTCTTCATGGTGTCGCCTCTGGCCAGGGCCTCGAGGACGGCAATTGCTTCATTCATCGGGCGAAAAGCAGATTGCAAATAGCGGAAAAGAGCAATCAAAATGGATAAAAGAACAACACTCACAACAATAAGCACAATGACCTTAACACGTCTTTGTTCTGCAAATTCTTGTGTAATGTCTTTTGCTGTTAACATTTCAGCGATGGCGCTGCCATTGATACCTTCGATGTTAAAGCGGGCAATGGAATAATATTTATCGTTTAAGGAAAGGGTTTGCAAAAGCTCATCGCGGTTTAAATTGGCAATACCGCCCATCTCTTCCCAGAGTGCATCGGCCGTGCCTTGGATCAGACGACCACGACGGTTTGCGATCAGAACATCAGCGGCGATACTCTGCTTGAGTTTCAATAAATTCGGTTGAATATCATAGCTCAAAACCAGAGCGCCTGTAACACGCAGGTCATCGGCAATGGGAACGGCAACCATCGCGATCATGCGGCGGTTGGCATCTTGACCAACACCACGAACCGTTTTCTGCCGCAAAATAATATCATCAAGCTCGACAGCCCCGATGGAGGCAGACCAAAAAAGCTCATTGCCGGAATTGTAAAGAATTTCTCCATCGCGCCCAATGATTTCTAAGCGCGTGATAATGTTTTGTTCTTTAAGAAGCGAGAAAAAGACATCGGCAATAAGAGATATTTGATCTCTATCCTCGTCTTCAACAGCGCCAACCAAACGCTGTCGTTTATGAATATCGGAAAGGCTGCTCTCAATATTTTGCACGCGACTAGAGGCAATTTCCTGCCAAACAGTTTTTTGTCCATTAATGACGTCTTGGGCATGAAGGGCCCTTGTCATTTGCTCCGACTGCCAGCCAGCCAGAAGCAAACCGCTTGTAACGACGATAAAAGCAAGACAAACAAACAAGGTCACGCGAGTGCGCAGGAGCATAGTAGAAGTATTCCCCGACTAGAGAAATGTCAGTTCAGATCATAACATCTGGACTCTGTATTGTGCGGCACAACAAATAGAGAGACCCTTTCATGCGATTTCCTATCAAGACGGAAGGGTCTAATTCAAATCTTTTCGTCGCTATCCTTGTCTGAGACTAAGATTAACAAGATCAGCTTTAGGATAGCCTAAGCCGATATTTTTACAGAATGTCTATGACAAGATATAATGATAACCATGGCGATGAAAGCCAAGTTTCATGTAAAGCTCATGGGCAACATCGCGACGGAAGCCCGAAGAAACACCGATCGTTTTACAGCCCTGTTCTTGAAGGCGACGAACGGCTTCTTTGATCAAGGCTTTGCCAACACCAGCACCTCTGAGATCTGGATGGACAACAACAGAATCGATTGTTGCTTTTCGCGCTGGCGTGCGGACAAGGTTTTCATAAATAATGATTTGGCAGGTTGCGACAACATTTTGTTCATGCTCAAAAACAAGCACATCATTGAGCGGAGAGGAAAGAATGTTCCTAAAACAGATTTCCATATCCGATAGGTTTGGGCTTTCATCGGGAATCAAGATTTTGTAAAGCTCTTGTAAAGCGGCGAGATCAAGAAGAGACGCAGAGCGAATAATGGCTCCTTCAAGAGCGTGCGTCGCTGGATGATCAACCTCATGCTTTTCAAGGGAATCTTCTTCGGGTCCATCATGGGCAATAGCCATAGTCATAGTCATAATATCCTTTACCTTTGTGAAGCGCTAAAGCATTTTGCTTTTATTGAAAGTTAGAAACATATTGTCAGTTTTGTTTGTGCCGTAAAACAGACGAAAGTGATGAACCTGTCACTTTGTCCTCTGCTCTGATATAATCCATGACCTCAAGGCCATATTTTATAACGCTAAAGAGAGGTCTAATCCTCGATGACCTCAGCAAATTTGAGCAAACTCATCGGCGGAAAAAGTTTGAGTTTAAGAGCCGCTTTCATATTGATCATATAAGAAAATCTTTTTGGCGCTTCTATCGGGATAGATTCAGCGGCCACATGATCAACAAGGATTTGTTTTGCTTTATGGGCTGTCAGCTGGCCAACAGTATAATAGCGATTAATGACGCCCATCAGAGCCTGGGATGTACGCACAGGATTTTCCCCAGCTGCAAAAACAGGAAGACCAATATCAAGGGCGGCCCCCGTTAAACGATCACGATTGACATTGAGGAAGGAATCAGGACCTTGATAGATAAGGTCCGCACCTTGATCTTTGACGAGTTGAACACGATTTGGAATGGATTCCGGGCGCGGATTGCCTTGGCTATCCAAGAGAATAGGGGCTTCGATCAGCGTAAAGGATTCTGTTCTCGCCAAGTCTCTTAAACGACCGACATTCACCATAGAGTTTTTTTCTTTTGGATTGTAAATGACCCCAAGCTTATCATAGCTAAGGTAAGAGCGCGCCGCCCGAAGTTGCGTTGCTTCAGGCACCAAATAGCTGGTTCCTGTAATGTTACGACCAGAACCTGAAAAATCTGGAATGACTTTCGCGTCAACCGGTTGCGATACAATCATGAAAACACTTGGGATCTCATTACCAATATGAGCCTCTGGTGTTTTGCTGTCATAAGTCCCTAAGATACCAAGGGTGACAGATGTTCCCCATGTCACCACAAGATCAGGTTTTTGCTGCTTAATTTCGTTCACAAAATCCGGGAGACGGGTTTTATCCCGCTCTGCATTACGGATCGTCATGGTAATGGGAATACGGTTATTGCGAAAATAATCTTGGAAACCTTGACATGCATTTTCGCATCCCCTCCAAACAACCATAAAAATTCGATAGGGATCGTTTTGAGAAGAGGCTTTATGTGGGGTATCGCGCTTTGCTGTCGTTTCAGTGGTGGCTTTGCCTGTCTTCGGATTGATGGGCAGAACCAGCCCTGTGTCCGGGGTTTGGGTCAGAGCCGGAGAGCCAGATTGGGCAAAAGCCGGGGCCATCATGCTATGAGCGAATGTTAAGCTCAGACCAATAGCCAATGTTTTTGTGAACAGCCTAAAAGAAAAAAGGTTTCTTTTTGATCTTTGAAAATATCGTGACATCGCACGGCCCCTCCTTTCTGGTTCTTTCTTTAACGCTTCGCCTGTGACATTGGTTTACATAACCAGATCTTCTGAATAGGGCTCTTCTTCATTATTGTGTTTTCTTGTCAGCAGGAAGTAGCCAACCAAAAATAGAGCACAAGTGATTGTAATCAGGCCAAGACCAACAGCCGCCCAGGAAAAGCTAAAGGCCGTGACAAGCGCGCCAACAAGGAAGGGGCCAATCACACTGCCAACACGTTCGATGACACGGAGCAAGCTGAAAACCGTGGTCGTGCCAAGGAGACTGCATTCCCGTTCACAGATGTCAGGAATCATCGCAAGCAGAGGAGAAGTGTTCATCGCATGGCCAATGCCAAGGGCAAAAACACCAGCAAGAACCGCATAAAGACTCTCAAACCCAAGTAGAGTAAGCACACCAAGACCTGAGATGATGCCTCCGATAAAAACGAATTTGCTATGATTGTGTGTTTTGTCGGCAAATTTTGCACAGATAGGCCCTAAAATAACCATAAGCACAAAATAAACCATCATCACACGACCAATTGTCGAGGAGTTATAGTCTAATTTCGTCAGGTAAAGGGGCACAAGATAGAATAAAAAGCCTGTGAGCATAATCTTCGCCGGGATGGCGGCTAAGAGCATTGTTGCCACAAAACGACGGTTTTTGATGAGAAGTGTAAAGGCTTTCATGCCACCAGTTGTTTTGACAGCACCGGCAGGGGCATCACGGCTTTCATGCTTCAAAAGGCTTGCCATGGTGATGGCGGCAATGATGAGAAAACCGCTGGAGACAATGAAGGTTGCACTAAAGCCAATCCGATCCGCTAAAACCCCTCCAATGGCTGTGCCACAGATCGCAGCCAGCATAATAGCGCCGACGAACATCGCCATGCCAGCGGCACGATTTGTGACACTGACAGCGCGGGCGAAATAGCCTTGGCAGGCAATTGTTGCCATAGCATAGCCAATGGCAGAGAGGCTGCGCCAAACAAGGAGATCATAGATGCTCTGGGCAAAAGCCGTTCCTAAAAAGCCAATAAGCGCTGGTACCATCGCAATCAGGAAAATTCTACGGCTGCCATAACGATCAACCCACCGGCCTGAAAAAGGTGTGGCAACGGCAATAAAGAGCATAAAGAGTGCAATCGGTAGACCAATGACCATGTCTTCTGTCAGGCCAGGGACAGGTCTGTAGAGCTCTTTAATGTAAAGAGGCATAAAAGCGCGGGAAAGCTCCTCTGCAAAGACGAACAAGAAAAGAGGGGCCCTGGCGCTGGCAAGGCTTGGAATTGACAGATCTTCTTGTTTATCAGGGCGTAAGAAAAAATAACGCTTGCGTAAAGCGGTCATTTTTTCTTCGATCCCTTGGACAATAGTTTTATCGATTTGTCCGCCTTTGATTTCTTCGGCTTCTTGGCTGAGGCGTTTATAAAGTTCGTTAATATGGCGGGTTAAACTATTCATCGCCCGGCTGAAAGTGCCAATTTCATCATTGCCCGTTTCAACGCTGCGCCAACGAAAATCTCCGGCGCCAACCCTTTTGAGAAGCTTTTCTGTCAATTCCATTGGGGTTGAGATGCGCAAAGCAATCAAAATGACCAGAATTTCAAAAGTCACAAGAAGGGCAACAACAAGAACGGTCAAAACATCATATGTCAATTCTGCCATCTGGTCGCGCACAAAGCTTTGTGGCACCCCAATATGGGTCATGCCGAGAATATCTCCCTCATGGATGAAGGGGATCACCGTATTATAAAAACGACCTAAGGGCACAGCCTGGTCATTTTGCATCTCGTCCCATTGTATATTATCTGCAAACAACAAATCCAGGGCCGCAGAAGCGTCAGGACCGTTGGAATATAAAGGTTTTTCAGAGGCATCTGTGACAATGACATAGCCAATTTCATGATTATCTTTGAGAAGATTATTTAAAAAGTCATCCATTCCTTGAAGATCAGTAAAGGGGATGCCATATCCAACAGCACGCTCTATTTGCACATTGAGAGATCGACCAATGGATGCCGATTTCTTCCCAATTTCAGGGGCAAGTTTTGTCTCAAATGATTGCATGGCAAAAAAGGATAAGGCTGCCAAGGCCACCAAGAGGCTAACCACCGTTAAAGCCAGAATACGGCCAATCAGGCGCCGGGCGAAGCCTTGTGTTTGATGGTCTTCAGGCGATGCACTCATATGAACTCTCACTCCATAGAGGGTGGATCGGTGCTATAAATGACCTCTCCAAAAGGGTATCGGGCACAATGCAGAGCAATTTAGATGAAATTTTATCCTTGTTCATCCAAGCGACGAATAGCAATGATGGCTTCATCAATATCTTTCAAAGCAGCCCGGCCTTTCGCTAAACAGTCTGGAAAATAAGGATTGGCATGCAAAATATCTGTTTCAGGCGATGACATCTGGGATGTCTTTTTTGCCTCAGAAGGTTCAATGCTTATCTCTTGAACGGCTTGTATTGTGTCCTCTGGATCAGATATTGTGCCCTCTGGCTCAGATGAGGTGCTTTGAGCTGCCATTGCCGTGTGAGAGGCCGCATGTATGGTGTGGGATGAGGTTTCCAGGACAGATTTTCGCTCTTTTAAGACGGATCTTAAGGCCGAGGCCATGGATGAAAAACTTCGTGACGTGTTTTTCAGCAAAAGCGATGAGCCAACCGCTGCTCCGGCAACCGTAATGAGCAGAATCATGGCGGCAGATTTCAACAAATCAAGCATCATATCGCGTAATGTTTGATCATAGAAGGCGCGCGAAAAACGCAAAGCAATGCCGCCAACTTCGATATCAAGGCTGTTGACCAAGGGAACCCCAATCACAAGAGCATCGTCTTCGCGAAGGGACCAGTGGTTTTGGTCTTGGCTTAATTTCCGTGTTTCCAACCATTGCTCGGAAATAAGATCGCCCACAAAGCTGCGATCTGTGGCAAAAACAACATTTCCATCAAATTCAAAAACTTCGATTGAAAGAATTTGATCATCCTGATTTTTTTCTCTTTCAATAAGGGGTTGGGTATTGCGTAAAGCATTCAGAGGCAACCCCAAAGCAAGCGATGTCTCAACAGAGTTTTTCATGTCTTGTAAGACAGCTTCAAAACGTGAAGAGAGAAAAATAGAAAAGGATCGTTCAAACTTAAAATAATTTAAAAAACTTGTGAGTGCTAAAGCTAAAAAAACAATAGCTGTAATAGCGATCACGATCTGTGCAGTAAGGCTTCGAATCATGCTTAGCACTCAATTTATTATACAAGTTGGGTTAATTATACAAATTGGCTTTAAAAGTGCTACAGTTAATAAAAACAGTAATCGCACCTTAAAGTTTCATTCTGCAAGTGTATCGCTAATGCCCATTTGTCATTATAGAGCCTGCCTTGTAGAAAACTCTAGTTAGTGAAAAGAGTTTACAGTGAATGTAGAAAAGAGAACGCCAATTTCTAGTGTTTAGAGCAGTTTTTACTCTATACTTCTATCACAAAATCGACCTAGAACAAATGTTATAGTCTTTTTCGCTTTTATTCTAGACTCTATTTCAAAAGATGAGGACATATGCTGTTATTTTAAAGCATCTTATGACCCCTTGAGCCTTTTCGCTTTTTATCCTCTCAAGACAGGTGAGAGAGTAAAGCGTGTGATAAAAAGACTTTCAGCTTTTTAGCCTTCATAGAATCGACAGGCTTTATCACAGGGGCAGCTGCTGAAAGAGTGTGGCCATTTTGGCATGAGAGCAAAGGGGTAGAGGCACCCCTTTCATTCGCCTTGCGGTAAAACCATAAGACCGACAGCATTTTTTCTTAAGTCAAAATAAAAGCAGAAATGTTGTGATTTTTCGATGGTTGATCCTTTGTGCCAAAGTCTTAAAGCGTAAAACACGAAACAGATTCATATTTATATCACTTTTAAGGCGAAAAGTCAGCCAAACATCTGTGCTTTGAGATGACATCTCAATGAAGAAAAGCAAAAAAAACAGCCTAAAACAGCTTTTAGCTGTTTTTATAATCTTTCGTCGCCTCACGTATGTGATAAACAGGTTGTGAGCCGAAATTCTTTGCTAAAGCAAGGACGCCAACATACTGACAGACATGGGGTGCATGATAGACTCCGCCATCTGCCTCGATATCGTAACGGAGGGCGCCCTCTTCGGCGGTTAAAAGCGCAACAAATTGCTGTGTGGCATAAACTTGCCCTGGAACGGTCACAGGCTCTAAGCGGGCGGCCCTATTGATATGGCTGCCATAGAAATTCGGTTTTCCCGTAAAAGCATCGGCTGTTTCAAAAACAGGCCCAGCATGCAGAGAAATCCGAATAGAGAGATCACGAGGAAGACCAGCCTTGCGGCTGCCAACTTTTCTGACAGCCTCTTTCAGCTTAAGCGCATAACGCGCAAGGTCCGTCGCACGATCCATGACCACAAAAAGGGCATCCCCCCATGTGTTAACAAGATCGGGGGGGCTTTGATCTTGGCTTAATTCAGCACGTAATCGCTGCAAAAAGGCAATATAGCTTGGAATATGTTCTTCGCCTAAGCCGCTGAAGCCTTTGATATCGGCAAAGAGCATACATTTAATCACCCGGCCTGAGCTTGTTGTGAGCAAGGACATGTCTTCTGCAAGCGGGGCGGCGATCGTGTCCGTTGTGACAAGCGTCTGCTGGTCAGGGCCCCCTGGGACGCCCCCTGGGACGCCCGGATCAACCATTTCAGGGTCAATGATTTGAAGGCGGGCAATATCAGCCCATTGGTCAATAAATTCTGCAGCGCCGCCTGTTAAATGGCCTTCTTCCTGATCCCAAACTGCCAGAAGATAGGGGGCTGTATCGAGAAAGCGCGCCCGTAATGTCGAAATCCCTTGCAGCATTTGATTCATAAACCGCATGAGATTGTCATGGCCAAGAAAGCGTTCTGTCGTCGCATAGCTGACGGAATTTGCGAGTTTTAAAGCATTACGGAAACGCATTTCCCAGCGAGAGCCAGCAAAGCGAACATTGTGGCGGATAAAGTCTTCTTGATCATAGGGAAGAATAATATTGACTTCAGCGGCGCGTTCTAACATCGCCTCAATGAACAGCAAATCGGCGCCTGCGGATGCAGAGCAATAGCCAATTTGGGGCGTCAGATGGTCTAAGCGTTCGTCGATTTCAGCGCGCAGAGCATTTTCAATATGGGGAGGAAAGCCATTTTCCTGAACCCCCGGATTATCAAGCATGGGACCTGTGAAAACAACAACACGGGGAGGTTGCATGATCTCCCACACACTTTCAGGTACAGTGATGCCCGCGGAAGAGAGTTCATCCAATTGTTGTCGCGCCATAACGATCTGGGAATAGCGGCGACCGGCAAGTTCTGCGGCCTGACGATAGGCTAAGACCGCCAAACGTTCTTTTCCAAGCATTAAGCAGGCAATGCCCGTCGTGGCAGACCGCCAGAAGGCTGTCGCTTTTTCACCGTCATTTTGATCTTCAAAGGGATTTGTATAGTGCTCTTGCTGTTCGGAACAAATCAGTAAAACATCCCGTGCCAAACGAAGGGCAAAATCCTTTTGGTCTAAAAGCAGAGACATCAGTGCCGCATTGCCACCGGCTTTCGGACGACGACCGGTGCGAAAGGCTGTCAGGAAAAGATCCCGCGCCCGTTTCAGGTCGTCTTGGCTGTGGGAGCTTTTCCAGGCTTCAAGATGGGTTTGCCCGAGGAGCTCAAGCGTTTCTGCATCCACTTCCTGGCCAAGATGTTTTTTGCCCCGAACATCTTCCAAAGCTTCTGCCAGGGTAGAAATAGAGCTATGGAGTTCACGCCGATCCGTGCTGTCCGCCTCGTCAAGGGCCAGCTTCCACACACGTTTGATGGCATTATGGGCCTGGCGATAGGGGCGTTCATCAATGAGAACCCCCTCTAAAATGGGGAGCAGCATGTCTCTTGCTTCATCAACAGCGCCAGTGCGCGCAAAAGCGAGGGCTCTGATGATTTTGAGTCGCACACTGTCGGGATAGTGCGTTAAACCACGTTCAGCAAGATCTTGGGCCAGGAAGACATCGCCTTCTTCAAAGAGAGACGCAACATCGTGCTCATAATGCGCACGATCTGCAGGAGAGCTGTCTTGGAGAAGCCCTCGGTCAATCCCAGAAGCGGAAACGCGCGCTACCATGATCCTAATCCTCGTTCATCCGCATGTTGCGGGGGGTGTATGTCAGACCTATAGGGCCTTTATAGCATCTTCAGAAGATGATGAAGCATTTTGTACAGTGTTGTAACTGAAAAGGCGAGATCAAGACGATCGCCATAGAGGGCTTATATTTTAGAGTATTCAGCCTTTAGGTGTATTTGAAGCAACGCTTTACTATGAACAACTCGGTCTTGGCGAGATAAAACATGATGATGGCAATGAATTGAGCAGTGTAGTTTTGTTTCAGCGACAGAATACATTCTTTTTACGCTCCCACAAAAGAGTTTCCATTGCTTAGGGCAAAGCGCGTTAAAGGGGGATAACTTCAACGATGTGTTTTGCGTCAAAAACAAAGATATAGAGCCTCTCATGTGATTTAGAAGACAAGCGAAAGGCTCTAAAAAAGATATCATGTGAAGTTTCGCATCATCATAACGAACGTCTTTTAAGAGTCTCTGGTTTAAGGGGGAAACGCAGAGAATGAAACAAGGATTTCAAAAAAGATCTAAAAAATATGCAAAAATTTTTACGATCAAGCCAAAATATCTAAAAAAACGTCTGTAAAAGAGCAGACTGTGCCATCAAAGGCTCTATATATTTATGGTAAAGAGACAATCATTGTTTAAGATCTTGAGTCTCTTGACCCAAACGAAAGAGTCAGGCGAAACTTGACTTTCCTTTGGAAACGTTAAGGCGCATACAAAGCGTTATCTTATGAGCCGGAGCGATAAAGGGCACCCTTTGCCACGATGAGTGTGTTAGGATCTATACTATAGTGACTTTAACAGTCTTCTGAGGACTTTCAATTTAAAAGTGCTTTAGGAGAGTCGAAAAATTGCACTATAATGATACCCTGCTATGGCAAGTCGAGGATATGAAATTTGGGTAAAATTGAGCGATGGGAAAGCTTTCTCTAATAAGTTTATATGCCTATTTTTATTTATGCATGGGGGTAGGAGCGTTTTCGTTTTTTATGCGCCTTGTAAAAAATCTATGTTATGAATTAAAAGCCTATGATATCACTCTGCATTCATATCCGCATGTCTTGTGGAAATGTCCTCATGCCTTGTGGAGAAACCCTCTAAAGTTGTATTTTCGTTGCTGGTCTATGTGTTTTGATTCGAAATAATGCTCTGACCAATCTATAAGACTTTAACCGCATATGTTATGGAATCTCAATAGATTTCAATGAATATGTCCTATGATCATTCTGTGGAAGAGCGGCTATTGTCAGAGAACAAGCCGATATTTTTAAGGCAGGAGGTGACCTATATGGCGGAATGTCTGGAAATCCCGCTTGCTGTAGATCTTGAAGAAATACTTCGGGTTTCTGAAGAAGCCGAAGAATTTCTAAGCGATCACGGAGCTTCCTTGAAAACCGTCTTCAATGTCAATCTTGCTTTAGATGAGCTTTTGACAAATGTCATCAATTACGGATATGAAGGCAGCGATTTAAGTTCAGCTCGGATTATGGTGCGCATTGCAATAGAAGGTGATGACCTAGAACTTGAAATCCAGGACAATGGCCGTGCTTTCAATCCCTTAGAGGCCGAAGAACCAGATTTGGATTTAGAAATTGATGACCGTCCCATCGGTGGGCTCGGCATACATTTCGTGAGATCAATGATGGAGAATGTTGATTACCGCAGAGAGGGGGACTGTAATATTCTCTCGATGCGAAGATCCATTCATTAGGCGTTGATTTTACTGTGAAAAGCGATCTGATCTTTAAAGCGCTAAAATCTCTGTCTTAAAGCGAAAGTCATATCAAGAATGCGTCTTCAAAGAAGAGCATTCTCTTGAAGGATTGTGGGAAGGGCGAATCGATGGATATCGCAGAACATCAAGAAGGCGCTATCATGGTGCTGGCACCATCAGGGCGATTGGATAGCAATAGTTGTAAGCAAATGGAAGACTGTCTGCTTGGTCATATCGGACAGGGCGCCTCTGCGATTGTTGTTGATTTTGTCGATCTTGCTTTTATCAGCTCTGCGGGGCTTCGCGTTTTGCTGATGGGCGCTAAGAGAATGAAAAAATCCGGCGGGAAATTAGCGCTTTGTGCCTTAGACCCCAATATCTTAGATGTTTTCAAAGTCAGTGGTTTTGATCGAATTTTTACAATCTCCGAAAACCGTGCCGAAGCTTTGCAAGCAATCGGTTAAAGCAAAGGTGGAGAGCATTCTGCTTTATTCAAGAGAAAAGTGAAAAACTCTCGTCAATGTCGTATTTTTTCGCTTGCGCGAAATCTAAGCGACTTTTTCGAGAAAAAGTCTCTTAAAAAGCTTTTTCTAGAGCATTTCATTTTTATCTTGAATCAATTGAAAGGCTCTCTGTTTTCGTTTTTGCCGCAAAACGCAGGG
>DDLW01000178.1 GCA_002340345.1 Alphaproteobacteria bacterium UBA2562
CTTTTTGACAGACTTTTTCTCGAAAAAGTCGCCCAATTTTCGCGTAAGCGAAAAAACGTCCGGACAAAATACCAACCTGCAAAGTCGATAACCTGTCGGTTGGTATTTTGTTGGTTGGTATTTTACCGGCTGGTATTTTACCGGCTGGTATTTTGTCAGCTGGCCTTATGCCCGTTCTCACGCATATTCCGATCGAGCATCTCGCCATGCTTTTTCTCGGCAAGAAGCGCGCGTGCCTTGCTGTAAGCGGGATCATTCCAAAAGACAAGACAGCCATTACAGCCGCGCCCACAACAGCCCTCGATCCCAGAACGCGATGTTCTTGACCGGCGCTCCATGATCTCTTCGCTGATGGTGTCTTGCAGTTTTGCAACGCGATCTTTGTAAAGGGCATCGGTTGCCTGCCCAAGTTCGATTTTTTGGGACAGCTTATCCAGCTTTAAGCGCTGCCATTCTTCCGCGCTCAGAGGGGTTTCCTTGCGGATAATGGTATAGGGAGGGAATTTCTTTTTAAGGTCGTCTGGCTGTTCTTGATCAAAGGCGGTGAAGGGAATCCAGATTCTGGGCTGCGCTCCGCCATGAAGGACGGTGCGGGGTTCGGTCTCGCCCACGACTTGGAACGCATAAAGCCGGAGGAAAACATCGCCGGTGAGGTCTTTTGGGGGCATGAATTCGAGCACATCCCCAGCACAGAGCTTGTTTTTAACCTCAATGATAAAGCCGTCTTCGGTGACCTCGCGAAGAATGCCAGCATATTCCCAAGAGGCAATGGTCTTGGTATTTTCGTAATTATGGGCGAAATTTTTCAAGCGCCCGTCATGGAAAGCCAGGGTATATCCGCGATTTGCAACGCTCTCAAGGGCCTGTAGATAGGGCTGTGGATCCCAGGCCTCTGGGTCTTTGTAATAATCATCAATGGCTGCCCGGTAGGCACGGGCCACCGTAGCAACATAATAAGGGCTTTTATTACGGCCTTCGACTTTCAGGCTATCAATGCCAAGACGAAGATAGTCATTCAGCTTTGGCATTAAGCACATGTCTTTGGAATTTAAAATATAAGAGCCACGGCGGTCTTCTTCGATGGGCATGAAATCCCCGGGGCGATAGCCTTCTTCCAAAACGAATTCAAAAAGGCCCATATTCTCTTCGGTCAGTTCAAGCTCTTTGATCGAGCCATCTTTCAAGCGCAAACCAACCTTATATTGCCAACGACAAGAATTCGCGCAATTGCCTTGATTCGCCCCCCGCTCGGCCATGAAATTTGACAGCAGGCACCGCCCTGAATAGGTCATGCACATGGCGCCATGGATGAAAGTCTCAAGCTTGACATCGGGACAGCGGGCGCGGATTTCTGCTAGTTCGTCAAAGGTGACTTCGCGGGCGAGGACGACAAGCTCAGCCCCCTGGTCTTTCCAGAAATCAACGGTAATCCAAGAGCAAACATTGGCTTGGGTCGATATGTGAAGATTAAAATCTTCCTTTGCGTGTTTTCTTATATATTGAAAAACGCCCGGATCGGCAACAATCACCCCATCAGGTTTGATTTCCCGCAAGGTCTCTAGATATGCCTCGATCTTCGGCACATCTTTATTATGGGTGAAAAGATTGAGCGTCAGATAGACACGCACATCATGATCATGGGCGAATTTGATCCCATCCTTGACCTCTTCAAGTGAAAAACGTGATTTGGTGCGTAAGGACATATCCGGCGTGCCCATATACACAGCATCGGCACCATAGAGTACAGCGACTTTCAGACGCTCCAAAGACCCGGCAGGCATGAGGAGTTCTGAGCGTCTAGAGGTTTCATTTGGTAAAAGCGTCATCGTCCATACTTTGCTCTTGGCCATACTTTGCTCTTGGAAAGCCCTAAAATCTCTTTTCCCCGATTCTCAGCCTGACCCTTTTCATAAGGTCCCAGGCGGCACCGTGCGAAATCCGAGGCTCATTGAGGGAAGCTCTTGCAAGAAAGACCTCTCCTGAAAGATCTTTCTTTTGTCTTAATATACGCAGACCAACCGGCAAAAGTAAGGGCTGATCGTTGATTGGCCCGAATGTAGGGCCACAAGAATCACAGGTTTGAGGTAAGGGCGCAGGGATCTTTTTGTTTTCCCTTAGTTTTGTCAAACAAAGGATCCAAGAGATAAGGGCTCTTCTGTTTAGAATGAACCAATCGTTTCAAATAATGCGTTGGGTTTCTAAAGTTGAGAAAACAAATAAGATTCTTTTCCTTAACCCCAGAAAAAATGCCAAAGTATAGCATTTTTTATACCTAGAGATGTAAAAGGGATTCTCTCCATTGGAAAGGGATCAAAAACAAAATACAATTATATGTATATTTTTTTTCCTTATGTAAAAAAGTAGAGTGAATTATTCCTAAAAACATATTATTTGCCGATGCTTAAATTTAACTTTCTATCAAAAATTATTCCATTTTTTGAAAGAGCTATCATGAGATTTTCTCAATTGAATTGAGCATTTTTTGTATGTCATGTTTCTAATTCTTTATAAAAGTGAAGACAGAACGATAAATATAGATTATATTTGCGCCCAGCTAGGTATAAAAAAACAGCTTTTGAGCGTCTCTCTAAAAAATATTCTATTCGAGATGAGTTTTTTGAATCTCGCCATAGGCTAATAGAAGGATTGTTATTTTATGCAACATGAAGAATTGGAAGATCTCATCAAAAAAATGCAAGAGATAAGACGAGCCTTATTATTTTATGATCTAGAAATTGAGGCTCTGCTGGTCGATAGTGCCTTAGAGGGTGTGGTGGACCAAATTAAAGATTCAAATCGTCTTGATTTGGGGGCTTCCGATACGCTTCATAGGGCACAGCAAAATACGACAACCCATTAAGACGCTATCGAGCAGCGATATTTTAATTTTCCGATCAAATATAGAGTAGAGGCTTTCGCTTTGTTAAACGAGGAATCTACTCTATTTTTTTGTTTTATATCGAGCCTTTCGCTTTAACTTGAAGCAGATGAAAGGATCGCTGTCTTTGTTTTCACCGCAAAACGGACCAAAAGGATTGCATTTATCCTTTTGTCCTTTGCTCCCAGGTTTTCACCGCAAAACGGACCAAAAGCACAAGCCTATTCTTTTGTCCTTTGCTTTATGGCTCCCCGGAACCTTCATAAGGGGGCACAACAAATACTGGCGTTTTGATTTTTTCTTGCTCTTAAAGTGACAAGCGCATATATTTCAAGAGTAGATATTTTACGGGTATCTTTCGGGCTGAGGGCTCATTCTAAGAAGCGCTTTGCTCACCATAGCTTACTTTTGCTTATTTGATGGGGCTTGAAAGCTTAAAATTTTTAGATAAGCGTGATGAAGATTCCCTTCCATCAAATAACCAAAACTATGCGTTCATAGACAGCAAAAGGGTTTCTTATAATGCCCATAATGCATTTTCTACAGCATAGATGCGTTTAATCATAATGTGTGAAAGCCCTTTGAATCAGGAGAATATCATTTGATGACAGTAAGAGAAGACATGGATCTCGAAGAAAAAGACGTCACAACGGACCGTCGTTCAAATGTTATTGATGCCCATGTTGGCGCCCGTATCCGATTGCGTCGCACGCTTTTAGGGATGAGCCAAGATAAATTAGGGCAGGCAATAGGTTTAACATTTCAGCAAGTACAAAAATATGAGCGCGGCGCTAATCGTATTGGGGCCGGGCGATTGTTCGAGATTGCCCAAGTCCTGGACGTTCCTGTTGCTTTCTTTTTTGATGATATGCCAACAGATGTTGCAGCAACGGGACCTGGTGAAACCTACCGGGCAGGCGCAGCCGCCGCGCATGAGGCAAATCCGCTGATGCGTCGCGAAACTTTAGAACTGGTGCGCGCCTATTATGGTATTCATGACACGCTGGTTCGGCAGCAATTGCGGGATCTGGTCAAGGGCGTGGCCTCAAGCGAAGAGCAATTCGAAAAGCTCTCTTAAGGCAAGCTGCTTGTCTGCGCGGGGTCGCCCTTCTGTCGCTTGTCAGCCTTATGTTTTGAGTCTGATGCAGAAAAAATGCTAGAGGTCTTTGTTTTTGAAGTCAAAATAAGAGATTGAAGGGGACCACTTTAACCCACTTTGCCCTTATGGCAGACAGTGTTTTGCCCATCAGGCTTAATTTATTTTGTGCGCGTGGGTCTAAGCCTTACTTTACCGATTGCATTCTCCTGATGAATCCTTGAAATTCTTACAGCCTCCCTCTATGTGGGAGGTTGTCTTTGTTTTTAGGGGGGCTCTTTGACCTCCAAGAGATCATATCCTATACCAATCTGGCGCCTTCGATTGATTTTGGATGTTGCGCTGTGAAGCCTCATAGAGCCTTTCGCTTTTAACGTGAAGCCGGTGAAAGGCTCTCTGTCTTTGTTTTCACCGCAAGACGGACCAAAAGGATTAGGTTCATCCTTTTGTCCTTTGCTCCAAGGTTTTCACCGCAAGACGGACCAAAAGGATAAGTCTATCCGTTTGGTCTTTGCTCTAGATTGGTCTAAATGCTACAGGTCTTCTTTTGCCTTAAAAAAGAAAGGCATCTTGGCGTCAAAAGCTTTATTTGGTGAGGGCAGACAAAACCTCATGACAGCAAGTGGATAAGTCTATGCATTTATGGCAGGCCGTTGGTGCCTTTTATAAGACAATGATCCTCAGATGGATGGGGATTGTCTGTCTTAAGCCGGGTCTCAGCCTTTCTGTTGCTGGCGGTCTCAGCTTTGTGGTACTTTTCTATGCGGTGATGACGATTGGCATTAACACTGACACCACAAATATGCTGTCAGAAGATCTGCCCTTTCGACAAAATTATGAAGCGCATAAAAAGACTTTTCCTGTTCATTCTGGAACATTAGCTATTCTTGTCGATGCCGAAACCCCTGGCTTTGCAAGAAAAGTCGCATCAGATATTACCGCGCGTCTGTTAGCAGAGCCGCAAATCTTTCAAGATGTCTTTTATAGCGGTGGACATTCTTTCTTTTTGCGAAATGGGTTACTGTATTTAAGTGAAGAAGAGCTTGATAATTTAGCAGGCCGTCTTGAAGGCGCCTCGCCTTTTTTGGGGGCGATTGGCCAGAATCCAACTTTGCGTAGTTTAACAGGCGTTTTAGGCCTTGCTATTGATGATGCTGTCAGAGAAAGCTCTGATGAAACGGGAACGATGTCTGGCATTGCCGAAACCTTATCCGAAATCGCCAAAAATCTTCAGGCACAAACGTCTGGAGAAGTACAGCAAATGGATTGGGGACGTGTTTTCGGAGTACAAGGGCAAGAAAAAACACGGCAAATCATCACAACGCGCCCGATCACAAACCACCAATCCTTGCAACCCGGAAAAAGAGCGGTCAAAAAAGTCAGAGAAATCGTTGCGGATCTTGGCTATGACCAGAACAGCATGGTGTCCATACGCCAGACCGGGGCTGCAGCGTTAGCGTATGAAGAAACGAAAAGTGTCGAGAGCAATATTGGTTTTGTCGGCATGCTCTCTTTTGTTCTTGTGGGCTTTATGCTGTGGATTGGCTTACGGTCTTGGCAATTGCTTCTTGCCACTTTGACGATGCTGGTTGTTGGGTTGATTTGGACAGCCGGTTTTGCGGCCCTGTTTATTGGCGAGCTGAATCTGATTTCCGTGGCCTTTGCTGTTCTTTTTATTGGCCTTGGTGTGGATGCGGGGATTCATTTTTCGTTGCGTTATCGCGAAGAATGCATTCGTCGTAGCTATAATCCACAGAATAATCAGGCCTTAAACGCAACGGGCGCAGAATTGGCAATGCCTTTAGGCTTGTGCACAGTGAGTACGGTGATTGCCTTTTTGTCTTTCCTGCCGACCTCTTATCGTGGATTGTCGGAATTGGGCATGATCTCAGGGGCGGGGATGGTGATTGCTCTTTTGGCGACCTATAGTGTCCTGCCAGCTTTTCTGTCTCTTTTTCCACTCCCGCCAGGGTCTGTGCGAGCGTGGGCCCCACCACCAGCGGCTTTAAAAGCACAACGCCCCCGCTGGCCAGAACGTCATCCGGTTAAAATTCTTTTAGGTACCGTGGCTTTTGTTATTTTTGCGCTCAGCCTGATCGGGGATGTTCGGTTTGATTTTGATCCGATGAATTTGCGTGATCCGGAAACAGAATCAGTTCAGGCGTTTCGCTCTCTCCAAGAAGACAGCCGCACGAACCCGTATCATGCTGTTGTGGTGGCTGAAAGTTTGCCAGAGGCCAACAGTCTTGCCAATCAACTCCAGGCCTTGCCGGAAATTGCCAGCACTTTGACTTTGGCGGATTATGTTCCGAAAAATCAAGAAGAAAAAATCCTGGTTATTCAAGATTTAAAAGACTTTATCGGCCCTCTCTTAATCCCGAATGCGCAATTGATCGCAGAAGATTCTACGGATGAAAAGCGCCGAGAAGCCCTGGTTAATCTGGCCGCGCGCTTGGCTTTGGTGCGGACGGCTGAAACAAGATTACCCCAAGATTTAGACTTTGCAACATTAGAACTTTTGCGGGCCATTGAGGCTTTCCAGCCTGAAACAGCGTCCCCTGAAGCTTTGGAAGAAGCCAGTCAACGCATTGTTGGCGATTTGTCCCAGCGTTTAACCAATCTTCGCATGGCCTTGAATGCCAGCGTGATCACTTTGGAAGGCATGCCTGTCGTTTTGCGAGAGCGCATGTTGTCAGAGGATGGCAAGGCAAGAATTGAGGTCTATCCCTCGGAATCCCTGGATACGATCGAGGCCATTGAACGCTTTGTCCAAACCATTGAAAAATTGGCTCCCAATGTGACGGGCACGCCGGCGATTGTTTATGCGGCTGGTGGCGCTGTGATCGAGGCTTTTGAAGACGCTTTTTTCTATGCTTTGCTTCTTATCGCACCGCTGCTGGCCTTTGCGCTGCGCAGTGTGCGGAGTGCTTTTCTTGTGCTTGCGCCATTGGGTGTGGCGGGCCTTGCGACAGTGTCCGCGTCGATTATGCTTGATTTGCCCTTTAACTTTGCGAATGCGATTGTGTTGCCGCTTTTGGTGGGGCTTGGGGTGGATAGTGGCATCCATGTCGTCACACGGGCAAAAGAGGAGATTAACTCTCGCAAAGGGGTCTCCGGCCTTTTGGCCAGCTCGACCCCACGGGCTGTTGTCATTAGCTCTTTGACAACGATCGGAAGCTTTGGGACCTTGGCGTTATCAAGCCATCGCGGCACAGCGAGCATGGGAGAATTGTTGGCCATTGCTGTGGTCTTGACCCTGGTCTCAACTTTGATCATTCTGCCAGCTCTTTTGACGCTCTTTGCGCCAAAGGCGGACTATGCTGTGGGGGCGAAGGTGCAAAAACCCTCCCCTGAGGGCATTTCACCGCCATCGCGTCCCGACAGAAAAGGGCGTTTTTTTAAGAACCATTCGTAGAAAAACTGGCGCGAAAACCAGATGAAGGCGTTTGCCAAAATCTCTTTCGAGAGCAGACTCTGAAATTTCCCTGTCCGCCCCTCGAGCATTTCACTTTTATCTTGAATCAATGGGAATGCTCTCTGTTTTTG
>DDLW01000300.1 GCA_002340345.1 Alphaproteobacteria bacterium UBA2562
CTCCCTCCAGGCTAATCATAAGCGATTAGCCAGAACAAATCATAAGACAAGCAAAGCTGGAGATATAACCCGTGAACCCTTCTCAGACTGTGAAGCCTGATACCCCTAGCTGGCGCACACCCTTGATGATTCTTTTGGCAGGCTGTGTGATTTCTCTGGTTGGCTTTGGTCTTAGATCGACTTTTGGCTTGTTCACCGATCCGCTTAGTGAAGCCCATGGCTGGGGGCGGGATATTTTCTCCTTTGCAATAGCGATCCAAAATTTGCTCTGGGGCGCCACACAGCCATTTGTTGGTGCGATTGCCGATCGTTATGGCACGGGGAAAGTGTTGGCGCTGGGGGCGGTCTTATATGCCATCGGTGTGGCGCTGATGGCGGTTGTTGAGACAGAGGCTGGACTCTATGTGTCCGGAGGCATTTTGGTGGGGCTCGGCTTATCTGGGACCTCTTTTACCCTGGTGATTGCCGCTTTTGCACGCATGATGCCTGCAGAAAAGCGCAGCTGGGCCTTAGGCCTTGTGCCTGCAGCGGGATCTTTTGGGCAATTTGTGTTTGCGCCGGTGGGACAAAGTTTTATTGCCGCCTATGGTTGGCAAACCGCACTTCTCTTGCTGACAAGTTCTGTCATGCTTGTGCCGATCATGGCTCTGGCGGTGGCGGGCAAACCCCAAAATAGTCACTCTGAGGCCGAAACCGATTTGGCTGTTTGGGAGGCGGTGAAGACAGCCGCGCGCCATCGTAGCTATCAGCTTTTGATTGCAGGCTTTTTTGTTTGTGGCTTTCATATTGCTTTTATCACGACCCACTTGCCCGCCTATCTCAGCGACCATGGCGTCGATGGGGAAGTGGCCGGATGGGCGATTGCTTTGATCGGTTTGTTCAATATCATTGGGTCTTATACGGCAGGTGTCCTTGGGGGACGTCACTCTAAGCGTATGATTCTGAGTGCGATTTATGCGTCACGCGCGGTGGCGATTGTGCTGTTTATTGCCTTGCCGACCTCTTCTACATCGGTGCTGATTTTTTCTGCGGTGATGGGATTGTTGTGGTTGTCAACGGTGCCGCCAACATCGGGGCTGGTGGCTTTAATGTTTGGCACCCGCCATATGGCGACTTTATTTGGGATTGTTTTTTTCTCACACCAAGTTGGCGCCTTTTTGGGCGTTTGGCTTGGGGGCGATCTTTACGAGCTTTATGGCAATTATGATATGGTTTGGTGGTTATCAATTGCGTTGGGCTTTTTTGCGGCTTTGGTGCATTGGCCGATCCGCGAAGAAGCTTCGGCAGATTTTTTCCGCAGCCAAGAACATATGGCAAAGCCATAACCCGGCAGTCTCTTTTTAAAAGCTTTTTGAAAGACTTTTTCTCGAAAAAGTCGCCTTAATTTTCGCGCAAGCGAAAAAATTCTGGACGCAGAACCGATGATAAAACCCCTCTCTTCCACCCCCCTTTGGCTCCCAAAAGCAGGCCTCATTGGGGCGTTCGTTCTATGGTGCGGGGTGATGCTTTTTTTCTTGGGCGGAACACGGCCAGAAGATGACGCCCAAGGCCTTTTGCTGCTCTTCACAAAACCAAGTGCGCAAGATGTGACAATGATCTCTGACATCCAAGCCCAGGAAGGCAGCATTGTCAGACGGTTGCTGGGGGGGTGGCTTTGGGTGGTGCATTCGGACCAGCCGGGATTTGCTGGCCGGTTGCGGGCGCGCGAACGGACGTTGATGGTCTTGCGGGACTTTCCCTTTGCGCCGCAGATTGGGGGCTGTGTGGTGTTGACCAACCAGGAAAAGCCCCATGCGCTGTCTCGAAGCTTACGACCCTGAGGCGCATTTTCGCTGACGTGCTTTTAGGGGGGCTTAAGAGCAAAAAGATCTTTAATCTTTGGGTTTGGGCTCTGGGAGGACATGCTGGATGAACCAAACAATCAACAAAATCATCATGCCAAAAAAAGCACAGCCCATCCATAAAGGCTGGATCAAAACCCATTGAATGCCGGGATCCCAAATCTCTGGCAGTAAAAAGCGCTGGATGAGCGCTTGCACAAGATTTAAACTGCCACGGTCTTGCTCATACCAAAATTGCCCAGCGCTGATTGGCGACCATTGGCCCGCCGTGATGAAGTCATAGATCGCCCAGGCTAAAGCGATTGCGGCGGCAAACATCAAAGCAAGACCGAATCCTCGAAAGATCATTTGGATGAAGCGGCCCATTTTGGCATCCTTTTCGCAGAAAATCCCATGACTGTGATATAAACTATTATGATATAAGATCAAAACAAATTGCAATCGAACAGGGTCACAGTTCGGTGAGGGGTCTGTTATGCCCTTTGCTCTTGCATAGCGTCGCGTGGCACCTTATCTTCCCTGCTCTTTCTTGCTGTTCTTAAGCCCGACCTCCAAAGCCTAAGAGGATTGAGGGTGGGACTTCCGACAGGTGCTGCACAGAGTGAGACCAGCCAAGAGGCCCAACCAAGAGGCCTTATTGGTCTCATGGATGTGTTTTTGCTCTTTTAAGGCCTTAAAATGACTGATCTCGACCATATCCGTAATTTCTCCATCGTTGCCCATATTGACCATGGGAAATCCACCCTGGCAGACCGCCTAATCCAAGTCTGTGGTGGTTTAACCGACCGAGAAATGAAAGAGCAAGTGCTCGATTCTATGGAGCTCGAACGGGAACGGGGCATCACCATCAAAGCACAAACCGTGCGTTTAGAATATAAAGCCAAAAATGGCCAAATCTATATTCTGAATCTGATGGATACACCAGGCCATGTCGATTTTTCTTACGAGGTCAGCCGGTCGCTTTCGGCCTGTGAAGGGTCTTTGCTGGTCGTCGATGCCAGCCAAGGGGTGGAAGCCCAAACCCTGGCCAATGTCTATCAAGCCATGGAACAAGACCATGAAATCATCCCGGTCTTGAACAAAATCGATCTTCCTGCCGCTGAACCAGACCGCATTAAAGATCAAATCGAAGAGGTCATTGGCATCGAAGCCCATGACGCCTTACCAATCTCGGCCAAGACTGGCATGGGCGTGCCAGAGGTACTGGAAATGTTGGTCGAGCGCCTGCCAAAACCCCATACGGGGGATGCGGACGCTCCGTTGAAAGTGATGCTGATTGATAGCTGGTATGACCCTTATATCGGGGTTGTGGTGTTGGTGCGGGTGTTCGATGGTGTCTTGAAAAAGGGCCAAAAGGTGCGCTTCATGCAAACCGGCGCCATCCATCCGGTGGAACGTGTTGGTGTCTTTACGCCCAAACAAACCATGATCGACAGCCTTGGTCCTGCAGAAATCGGCTTTATCACGGCAGGCATTAAAACCGTGAAAGATTGCCGGGTGGGGGATACGATCACAGAGGAAAAACGACCCACGGAAACAGCGCTTCCAGGCTTTAAGCCCTCGGTGCCGGTGGTATTTTGCGGTCTCTTTCCCACGGACAAGGGGGAATTCGAGAATCTGCGCGATAGCCTCGACAAGCTGGCGCTGAATGATTCCTCTTTTAGTTTTGAACCTGAAACCTCGGCGGCTCTTGGATTTGGCTTTCGGTGTGGTTTCCTTGGCATGCTCCATCTGGAGATCATCCAAGAACGGTTGGAACGAGAATTCGATCTCGACCTCATCACCACAGCGCCTTCGGTTGTCTATAAAATCCATTTGACCGATGGCACTCTGATCGAGCTGCATAATCCCACCGACTATCCTGATGTGGTGAAAATCTCTGAAATCGAAGAGCCCTGGATCAAAGCCACGATCATGGTGCCCGATGACTATTTGGGCGCCGTGCTCAAGCTGTGCGAAGACCGGCGCGGGGTTCAAGAAAATCTGACCTATGCTGGCAATCGTGCGATGGTTGAATACCGTCTCCCTCTTAATGAGGTCGTCTTTGATTTCTATGATCGCTTGAAATCCGTGACCCGAGGCTATGCGAGCTTTGATTACCAATGGTCTGGCTATGAAAAAGGCGATCTGGTTAAGCTCTCTATTCTGGTGAATGCTGAACCAGTCGATAGCTTGGCGATGATGGTCCACCGGTCCCAAGCCGAAACACGGGGGCGCGCCTTATGTGAACGCTTAAAGGATCTCATCCCACGCCAGCTTTTCAAAATCGCCATCCAGGCGGCCATCGGCGGCAAGGTCATCGCCCGTGAAACCGTCGGCGCCATGCGCAAAGATGTGACCGCAAAATGTTATGGCGGCGATGCGACACGCAAACGCAAGCTTCTTGAAAAACAGAAAGAAGGCAAAAAGCGGATGCGGCAATTCGGCAATGTCGAAATCCCCCAAAGCGCGTTCATTGCGGCTTTGAAAATGAGTGATGAGTGAACCGGAAAGATTGGCAGGGAACCTGAGACGAATCTCTTTTTTCGCGGGCGCGAAAATTTGGGGGGCCTTTTGAAAAAGACCCCCTCTGACCCCTAAAACTTTTTTAACATGGCACGAACTTCGACGAGAAGTGCTTCTGCCGCTTGGCCCGGTTTTTGTTGTAAGCTTTTGACATCAAAACGAAAGCAGGGATAGCCCGCCTTTTGAAGTTGGATTTCCCGGCCCGAATGGTCTTTACCAGGGCCAAGGTCTTCACATAAAATCGCCAGATAACCAAAAGCATGGCCTTTATGGCCGTAAGAAAGCAGTAAATCCGCTTTTAAACGGTCTTTGATGGTCTCATGGGCAAAAAGATGGACGTAAGGGCGCTGCCAAGACCAATCTGGTAGGGTGTAATTCTGATGTGGCCCCGCATGGCGGGGAACGGCTTTCAGGCTTTCTCCTTGCAATTCGGGCATATTTTCAACCTGATAGGCCAGGGCCTTGGTTAAAGCAGCGAGGGCCTCTCCTTGCGGGTTTTTCTTGAACTGAGACAAAACCGGCGCCAGGGCTGGCAAAAGCGCCGAAAAAGCGGCCTCGGCGCCAGGCTGTGTCTTGCGGTTCTGTGGGGGGCTGTCTGTGGATTTTTCCCAAGATGCCGGGGGTAAAGGCACATGGCCATTGGCATAAAAGGTCAGCCAATCTGAAGGCTTTGGGGCAGGCGAAAAGCCCTGTCGCCCTAAAGCCTCATCAAGGGCGCGATAATGGCGCACCAAAGAGCTGACCCGAATGGGATCAATAAAAGCATGATGTTCGGCGGTCAAATGATCTGGACGCGGGCCAAAATGATCTTCAAACGCTTTCCAGAGGCTGGCTTCTTCTTGGGCTGCCGCGCGCATTTCCCAGAGCACATCTTTGGGAAAACAGGCTTCGATTTCTTGAAGTAGATCCGGAAGAAGTGGCTTTTTCCCTAAATAATGAGCGCGCATTTGCTGTGCGGCCTGTTGTAAGCCTTTGGCATTCTTTTGCGGTTGGGGGCGGGCTTTACTCAAACCAGGGAGGAAACGTGGCAAGGCCCCGGCCTTCGCTAAGCCTGCGCTGAATAGTAAAATAGCAATAAAGACAAGTAGATACTCAAAGTCCTCTATCCCAATGATAGGATCTGTTGGCATCCTTTTGTCCTTTCTCGTTTATAGAATCAGGAGGATTTTAGAGCTTGCGTTAAGGGGCGTCTTGGTTTCCAAAGGGCTAGGCCCTTTGGCCGCCGGAGGCGCGTTATAAGGGCCATAGGCCCTGAACCTCTCTTCATTGCAGATGGAAGACCTACCTTTCCATATAAGATCAAAACCCAGAATATTGAGAGGCAAATATGAAAAAGTCTTTCCAATTCTTTTGCCTGGTCACAGCGCTGGTGAGCTTCACTCTGACCCAGAATCGCCCTTCGGCCCAGGCTGAAGTGATCGTCTTGGCGGCCCCACCGTCTGATAGCGCCTATTATGAAGCGGTCGAAGAGGATATTTTCGCTTTTCATGTCGCTTACGCCAAACAGATTGCCCAGCGGGATCAGGTCCTGGTTCTGGCGGATGACCATTGGTATCCTGAGTATGTGGCGGCTTTGGGGGCGGATAAGGTGGCTCTTGCGCCGATGCTCGATATTTGGATGCGTGATTTTACCCTGTCAAACACAACCCATCCTGTGATGTTTCGCTATACAGCAGCAGCGCAAGGCGGTGGGCGAGACGGGCAGGACGCTGCGGATACGGTGCAAGAGCATTTTGCAGCTTTGTTAGAAAAGGCGGGCCTGGTTTTCTCTGCGTCCGATTTATTGAATGATGGTGGGAATTTCGTGGATGATTTTGCCGGCCATGCGGTACTGAGCACAAAGTTCCTTAAAGACAATCATTTGTCCGAACAGGCGGCACGGGCGCGGCTAACAGCGCTTCCAGGCCTTGACCAGGTGGCGTTCATTGCGTTAGGAGCGCAAAGCGCGCTGCCCTCCTTAGAGCATGCGGATGGGGTGGTAAGCTTTATCGATCGCAATACGCTGTTGATCAATAGCGATCCTGACAATCCAGCCTTCATAGCGCAGCTAAAAGCCGATCTTAGACGCGGCCTGCCTGAGGTTGAAATTCATGAAATCGTCACGCCTTATAGCGAGACATCATCCTATGATACCCAATTTGAATCCGCCTGTGGCCTCTATACAAACGCGCTTGTCACGCCAGAACGCCTTTATCTCCCGCAATTTGGTGTGCCGGAAGACCAGAAAGCTCTGGAACAAGTGCGGGCTTTGACCGATAAAGAGGTTATTCCGGTGATGTCCCAAGGGGTGTGCGGCTTAGGCGGTGGTGTGCGTTGTTTGTCTTGGCAGCTGCGCGGCAAAAATGCGGAGATGTTTATGCGCTTTTTCCAAAGGCGTGTTTTACAGGATCCTTAGGCGGTTTGTGTCTTGAGGAGAAAGACGGTTTCCTCCAAGGTTCAGCTTTCCAAAGGGCTGAGCCCTTTGGTCGCCGAAGGCTCTTAAAATCAGGATTTCACATGTTCCACCGCTTCAGAAAATGGTTTCTCCGGAGTGTTTTACTGCTTCTGCTGGTCGCTGGAGTCTTGCTGGGCTATGGCCTAAGTCAACTGCCTGGGGGTGGAAAACCGCTCTATTGGTTCGAAGCGATCCAGACTTTACAGGCCCTCCGCTCGGTGACCCAGCAAGGTGGGGCGGACCAGCTACGCTCTGTGATGCCGCGCGAAATCACCTATCAGAACGCGTCGGGCGAACAGCGCTTGGCAGATCTTTACCGATCGCCGCACAAGGCCGATGCCCCCCTTTTGATCCTGATGCCAGGGGCTTCGCCTGGGGGGCGCCGTGATGCGCGTTTGCAAATGTTGGCCAATGCGCTTGCCTTTGCGGGCTTCACAGTTTTGTTTCCTGAATTTCCCAATTTGAAAAAATTGCGTATCTCCGCTGCGGATGCAGAGATTTTGGCAGATGCCCTGATCTTTGCGAGCCAGGGTTCAGAAAAAGAAGCCCTTAGACCGGGAAAAGTTGGGCTTTTGGCAATCTCTTATGGTGTTGGGCCTGCTGTTTTGGCCTTACGGCAAGCTTCTGTCCAAGACAAGGTAGGGTTTTGGGTTGGGATTGGGGGCTATCATGATTTGCCCGCTTTGTTGACCTATCTTGCGGGGGGCTGGGCGACGGAAGCCGAAAAAACCGATGATGTCTTGCCCGCAGAATATGGCCGTTGGGTGTTTGTGCTGGCGAATATCCACCATTTGCAAAATTCTTTGGATCAGTCTTTGTTACGCCGCATGGCTTTGAATCGGCTTCAGAGCGGGCTGGGTCAGGCACACACAGCTGATGATGTCTCTGCTTGGTATGATCATTTAACGGCAGAAGGACGGGCGATTTTGGATTTGCTCCATGAGCAAGACCCAAAGCGCATTCCCGAGCGCATCCAAGCCCTTCCCGAAGGGATTCTGGCAGAAATGGCGGCTTTGGATCTTAGCAATAAAGATCTCTCTGCTCTCACCATGCCTGCTTTGTTGGTGCATGGCCAGCGAGACCCGTTGATCCCACCCATGCAAAGCCAAAGCTTGGCCGCAGCTTTACCAGAAGGGCAGGCGCAACTCTATTTGCTGGCGCATTTCTCCCATATCAAAGAGGCGGCGATTGATCCTCTGGATATGCTGAAAATGCTGGATGCGACCGCCCAGCTTTTGGCCTATCGTGATGAAATCCGTGTAGGGGGCATTGACCCTTAGAGACTTGCTTGGGAGCGGAGGTCTCCCCCAAGTCACGGTTTCCAAAGGGCAAGCCCTTTGGCCGCCGGAGGCTCTTTTTCAAGACTCGGTTCGCGCCAATTTCTTCAAAGTGCGCCACTCACTGATCAGGCTTTTAAGACTGCGCCAATTGGTTTTTTGCGCAAGAGCCATGAAAGCTTTATCAAACCGCCCCCGCGCCGTTGCCCGCAAAGCATCGCCGATGGAAACCGGGAAATGGAGGAAAACACTGGAATCGCGGTAACAAACGCTATTGCACATTTGGCAATCATCGCGGATGAACGCCATGGTCTCGAAGTCTTCAACGGGCCCCATGGGGGTGGCCCAAAAATCGCAGCGATAAATGTTAAAATCGATATCGAGCCAAAAATATTTATAGCCGCCATAGCAGGGGAAATATTGTTTTTCCTTTTTGGTCAAGCGAATGATTTCGCGCAGGCTTTCGGCGGGGTTGAGCACGGGGAAATGTTTTTTCAGCGTCTGCACATTCTCTAAAGCTTGGACCATCTCGTCTTCGCTATAATCAATCAAGGACGAGCTGTCTGAAAAGACCAAAGACGATGAGTTGAGATCTCTTTTGGGGTAGGTGAAGGTCACGGTCTCAAAACCGAGTTCTTTTAAGGTCGTGGCAAGATGTTCAAAATCATCAATCAGCTTATTGACGGTGACAGAGGCAACGGTCTTAATGCCGTAGCGTTTGAGAAGAGTATTGGCATGGGCAATGCGGCCAAAAACGCCTTTTAGGCCTCGATTTTTCTCATGATCTTCTGCTTTGGGCGCGTCGATGGAAATGAACATGGTTTTGAGCCCAGCTTGTGCCAGTTCGGCAATACGAGCCTCTGTTAAGGTAAACCCATTGGTCACAACAGAAGGGCGCATGCCAAGAGAAACAGCATAAGCCACCATTTCGGGCATATTCGGATGAAGGGTCGGTTCCCCGCCTGAAAAGGTTAAATAGCGCACACCGCGGCGATAAAGACTGTCTAAGGCGCGGCATAGACGATCGAAATCCATCCATTTGCGCTCGGAAATCAGCTGTTTATCGCGTGAATAGCCACAAAAATCACATGCGGCATTACAAACATTGGTGACCGTAATATTGCAAATATTCGGCCCGCCATGGGGCATGAGGCTGAGGACATCCAAAATTTGCCGCATTTTGGAGAAAGAACGTTTTTTCTGAACAATGTTCTTTTGTAACGGAAGATGAGCACGTTGTGCCTTGTCAGCCTTGGCCTTTTGGAAGGCAGAACAGATGCCTGATAAGTCTTTAAGATCTGATAAATCTTTATCCGCATGGCGATCTGGGCGGTGATCAAGATGCGTCATACTCATGGGCCACTCATTTCTCGAAGTCTGTTTTAGAGGCATCCGCGATCAAGTTGGGCCGCGAGTGACTCTATAGCAAAGCTGGTTAAAGTGGCAGCCCCTTTAACCATGCGTTTTGCGGTGAAAACAAAAACAGAGAGCATTTCCACTGATTCAAGATAAAAGTGAAATTCTCTAGAGTCTTGTTTTTGCTGCACAAAGAAAAATTTACAACATTTGCTTTTGGTTTTATCAAAAAGCACGAGGCTGTCAAAACGCTTTGGATTTGTATTTATATCACAAGAGACAGTCTTCAAACACGCCGATTGAGAGCTATCCACTGTTGGCTTGTTTTGGTTTATTCTGCAACTTTATGAATGAGTTTGCGCAAAATATCCTTGATTTCAGCCTGTTCTGCAGGGGAAACATCGGACAGCACGTCTTTTTCATATTCCTTTGCCTCTAAAAGCAAAGGCGAGACGAGCTCACGACCAGTCTCTGTGATATGGACATGCACCATGCGACGGTCGGAGGCTCCTGTCAAGCGTTCGACGAGGTGATCACGCTCCATACGATCAATAATTTTTGTTAATGTTGGCTGTTTAATCAGGGTAATACGGGCCAATTGCCCGATACTCATGCCATCGCCATCCGATAAAGTTGCTAAAACACGCCATATTTGAACGGTTAAGCCTTTAGGTTTGAGCTTTTCGTGGAATGTGCTGCTGATAAGATGGCTGGCACGCACAAGCAGATAGGGGAGGTAATCGTCGATAAAAGCGCCTTGGCGCACATCGCCTACTGTGTTCGGGTTCTCAATTTTTTGATTCTCGATCACGGCCTTACCCCTTAATCCTTTGAGAATGGTTGTCTTTGGGATTTATTGGGAGTTTTAAAATCTCTTTCGATGACTTTGCGATAAGCTTGGCAGCTCTGTGCTATCAATATAAACTTATAGGTTGATTTATTTTAATTTTGTAATTCCATGAATGTTATTTTAAAGGAAACCCTGCTTAAGGGTTGTTTTGCGGGCTTAATGCAGCGCTAAAGTCTTTCAATCCCTATAATATTAGGGTAAGGAAATATCTTCTAGATCCCGTTTTTCCTTAAAATATGATCATTTCCTTATAGGAGCTGCAAAATAATCGAAAGAGACGATTTACGTCAATAAATCTATGTCACCAAATAAGATAGTCGATACGACCTTCGAAAAAAACACTTCTCTTTACATTGTTTTATAATCCGCAGGCTTTTTGGCCTAAGATGTCCTGGGATATGGCAGAACATGTATAGTCATTGAAAAGCTTAAGCGGTATTTCAGAGATAGTATAAATCAGAAAATGGCTGCAATTCAAATATTGCACAATCTAGTCCTAGCTTTAGGAAGAGTGTTGTCAAAGACTGAACACTCTTCCTAAGGAATAGCGGCAAGGACCGTGCGACAGCATTGTGTTTTTATCTTGAATCAGAGGCAATGCTCTCTCTTTTTTATTTTGGTCAGTTTATCCGGCATTATCCGCTGTGAAAGCACCATAGCCACCATTGAAATAAAGAAGAGGCTCGCCTTCATTTGTTGTGAAGTCTATGACCTTGCCGATGAAAATAGTATGATCGCCGCCTTCATATTGCTTCAGGTTCTCACATTGAAAGATGGCTAAGGCATTGGGGAAAATCGGGGCCTTGCCTAAGCCACTTTCATAAGAGACTTTTGCGAATTTCTCGCTGTCATAGGCAAATAGATTGGAAAGGTCTTTTTGTTCGCGGGTCAGGATATTGACCGCGAAATGGCTGGCTTCAATAAAGGCGTTTAATTGGTCTTGATTCTTATTGGCCAAGCTCCATAAGACCAAAGGTGGGTTTAAAGACACGGAATTGAAGGAATTCACGGTCAAGCCGATGGGTTCGCCTTGCGCATTTTGGGCGGTCACGATGGCAATTCCAGTGGCAAACCGCCCGAGGGCAGTGCGGAAGGCTTTTTCATCGCTTGCGGCGGTCATGACTTTTCTCCCTTGAAGAATGTTTGCGATACGATCTTTGGTCTTTGATCGCACTGTGACCAGAATGGTTTGAGGCTTAAATATTGAAAGAGGTTATGGGTTGTGGCTTGGTCTTAGCCCCGCCGCCATTGGGTGCCGTTGGGACCGTCTTCTAGAAGAATGCCTTGGCTGATTAAGAGGTCGCGCAGGCGGTCAGCTTCCGCGAAATTTTTCTCTTTACGGGCGGTTTGACGATCTTGTAGGCATTTTTCGATTTCTGCGGCGGTAATCGCAGCCTCTTGGTTTTCTTTTGGAGGGCCTTGCAGCCAGACCAAGGGGTCTTGTTGGGCAATGCCAAGCACGGCGCCAGCAGCGCGTAATTGGCCTTTTGCCTGGGCCTTTTCTTCTGGGCTTTGGGCTTTGTTGAGCTGGGTCACCAACTCATGGAAGGCGGCAAGGGCGGCTGGACTGTTGAGATCATCACGGAGAGCCTCTAAGACACTTTCCGGGGCTTTTTGGGGCTGTGCGTTGATATCGGCGACATCGCGCAGGGCCAGATAGACCCGTTCCAGGGCGTCTCGACTTTTCTGCACTTCAGCGGCTTGCCAATTGAGGGGCTGCCGGTAATGGGTTCCCAGCATATAAAAGCGTAAAACTTCTCCAGGCCAGTCGGCTAAAAGGTCATGAACGGTGAAAAAATTGCCCAAAGATTTGGACATTTTCTCGCCTTCGACAATGAGATAGCCATTATGCATCCAATAATTCACATAAGGGGAATTATGGGCGCAGCAAGATTGTGCAATTTCATTTTCATGGTGGGGAAAGGTTAAGTCAGCGCCGCCGCCATGAATATCGAAATGGGGGCCAAAATGCTTGTAGCTCATGGCAGAGCATTCAATATGCCAGCCAGGGCGACCGCGTCCCCAGGGGCTCTCCCAACCGGGTTGTGTGGCATCGGACGGCTTCCAAAGAATAAAATCGGCAGGATCTTGCTTATAAGGCGCAATTTCGACACGGGCGCCGGCGATCATATCCTCCCGATCCCGTCGTGAAAGCGCGCCATAAGTTTCCATGGAAGGGACAGAAAACAGCACATGGCCTTCTGCGACATAGGCATGGTCCCGGGCAAGCAGGCTTTCGATCATAGAGATCATATCAGGGATGTGGTCTGTTGCCTTGGGCTGTACTGTTGGCTCTAGAACATTGAGCGCTGCCATATCTTGTTGATAAATCGCTGTAAAATGCGTGGTGATATCTGATATGGGGGTGCCACTGGTTTGGGATTTTTGAATGATCTTATCATCAATATCCGTGAGATTCCGCAAATAGCGCACATGATCTTGACCATACTCTTCCCGCAGAAGCCTAAAGAGAAGGTCAAAAACAACAGCAGGCCGTGCATTGCCGATATGGGCATAATCATACACTGTGGGACCACAGACATACATCCGCACATCCAAAGGATCGATCGGGGTGAAGGTCTGTTTTTCGCGTCCTAGGCTGTTGTAAAGGCGGAGTGTCATTTTGGAAGAATCTCTCTTGGTCTTGGTCACTGTTGTCAGAGCAAAATGTGTTTTATGGCTATAAATCAAAGCTTAGAGCAAAGGGCAAAATGCTGTAAGGGTGTTTGGCCATTCTATGAAGGGTCAGGATTGATCTTTGAAAGTGGAGACAGGGACGGCGAATAGATAGAATCAAATCTTTTTGCGCAAAACAAGTCTTTCGTCCCACTGACCTTTGCTCTAGAGCCTTTCATTTTTA
>DDLW01000052.1 GCA_002340345.1 Alphaproteobacteria bacterium UBA2562
GATATTATGCAGAGGTCTTTAGGTTATTAATTGATTTGAGCGCAGCTTAGCATTACATTTATAGGAACTCCCGGCAAAAAGGCGATAGAAATGGCTCTTTCTTTCTCAGCGCAAGGTGATAACGAGGTTATTTCTCTGGATCTCAAGGCGATTAGGACCCATGCGAGTCGTTTTTTCATCGCCAGTGCATGGTTTTATGCCCTGCTGATCGCGATCTTTGCCTTTATCTATGACAATGATCCTGTGATTGTCTCCATAGCCTTGGTTTTTGCGGCTGTGGTGACAACAGTTTTTGGTCTGAAAGCGCCGGCGGCCTTGCCGTCCCGTTTGATGATTTCAGCCTCTTTGACCTGCCAATGGGCCTTGTTGGTCCATTCTCTTACCGGCAGTCCCGATGGTCTGATCCTTGATGGCCATATGCTATTTTTTGTTCTTTGTGCCCATTTGCTGATCTATTTTTGTTGGCGTTCGCTTGTGGTCATTGCAAGCATCGCAACAGTGCATCACATTCTTCTCGCAGGGCTTATGCCGACTCTCATTTGGCCCTCTGCTGACTATTCCCTGACGCATTTTATTGTCCATGCCGCTTATATTGTTCTGATTCTTGGGCCTGGCGGTTATTTCGCGGTAAAGCTTTTTTCTTTGTTCAATTTATCGGCCAAAGCCATCAAAGATGCAGAAGACGCCTCCCAAGCCGTTCTCTCCATGTCTGAAGAACGCACGGCAGAGCGACAGAAATTAGAAGAACAGGAAAAAGAGAGACGCCAACAACATTCCGACCGCTTTTCTGAAAATGTGGGGGGCATTGTTGAGATCGTTGCCTCCCTGTCGACAAAATTGTCGGCTTTGTCCTCAAAAGTCGATGATGTCACCAATGATGTCGGTCAGAAAACCGATTCCATTGCCTCGATTGCAAAAGACTGCACGGCCAATGTCGCGCAAGTCAGTACTGTCAGTGAGCAGCTGGTTGCGTCTATTCGCGAAATTAGCGGCCAGGTGCGCAAACAAAGCGATGCGGCTGCAAAGGTCTCGGACTCTGCGAAAGAGGGCAATCAGCAGGCCGAAACCCTCGCAAAAGAGGCGCAGAAAATTGAAGATGTGGTCAAGCTAATTAATGATATTGCGGGACAGACCAATCTTTTGGCCTTGAACGCCACCATCGAAGCCGCCCGCGCAGGAGAAGCCGGTAAGGGCTTTGCGGTCGTTGCCTCAGAAGTCAAATCCCTTGCCAATCAAACAGCCCAAGCCACCGAAGATATCACAGGCCTGATTGGCTCGATCCAAGAACAAACCTCTTCAACCATTTCAGTCATGCGCGAAATTACCGATCATATCGAAGGGGTTGCTGATATCGCCGATCTTTTGGTGCAAAATGTCGAACAGCAAGATCAAGCCACCTCTGAAATCACAAATTCAATCAATAAAGCCGCCTCGGGCGTCAATGATATGGTCAGCGGCATCATATTAATTGCAGAAGCCATGCAATCGGCCAATGCTGCCACCGGCGAAATGACCAATTCTTGCTCCGAGCTGCGACATAGATCTTCCACCATGCAAGACCAAGTTCAGAACTTTGTTACTGAATTGCGCGCCATGTAATAGAGGGTGGGGTGAGCTCTTTGCGTCAAAGACATCATAAACAGAGGTATGGCAAACAGAGCCTGTTTCCTTCTCGAGATCCTTGAACTCTGATCCTATTCTTAAGGCGTTTTACGGATTGCAAATTGTAAAATTCCCTCTAAAAGAGAAATCAAAATATGCTAATATAACTTTCACTTATCATTACCCTTAATCATCGGTTAAGATCCCCTTATGTCAAACCATTTCAAAAGGGCAGCATAATGGGGCTTCTTCTTTCAGCTCAAAGCGATCGTGACGTTATTTCCCTTGATCTTAAGGCCATTCGAACATATGCAAGCCGTTTTTTCATCGTTAGCGCTTGGCTTTACACTGTTTTCATTGCTCTTTTTGCTTTTACTTATGACAATGATCCCTTGATCGTTTCCATTGCTCTTTGTTTTTGTGCTGCTCTTGTCACTTTCTTTGGCCTCAAAGCCCCTGAAGCGCTGCCATCACGTCTGATGATTGCAACAGCCCTCATCTGCCAATGGACTTTGCTTGTCTACGCTCTCACCAACAGCCCCGATGGTTTGATCCTTGATGGCCATATGTTCTTTTTCGTTTTATGTGCGCATTTCTTGATTTATTTCTGCTGGCGGGTGCTTGCCCTTACAGCCATCCTTGCCATCCTCCACCATGGTCTTTTCTCTGGTTTAATGCCGGCCCTCATTTGGCCGTCGACGGACTATGCCCTGGTCCATTTCATTGTTCATGCGGCCTATATTGTTCTGGTTCTGGGACCTGGCGGCTATTTCGCCGTGAAGCTTTTTGCTTTGTTTAACTTATCCGCCAAAGCGATCAAAAACGCAGAAGAGGCCTCACAAGCGGTTTTGACCCTTTCTGAAGAGCGCAACACAGAACGTCAAAAACTGGAAGAGCAAGATAAAGAAAGACGCCAACACCATTCTGACCGCTTTTCTGAAAATGTGGGGAGTATTGTTGAGATCGTCGCGTCCCTGTCGACAAAATTATCGACTTTGTCCTCAAAAGTCGAAGATGTCACAAAGAATGTTGGCCAGAAAACAGAGTCTATTGCGGCAACTGCAAAAGATTGTACGGCCAATGTTGCACAAGTCAGTACGGTAAGCGAGCAACTCGTTGCCTCGATTCATGAAATTAGCCATCAGGTCAGAAAACAAAGCGATGCCGCAGCAAAGGTTTCGGACTCCGCGAAGGAAGGCAATCACCAGGCTGAGAATCTTGCAAAAGAAGCGCAAAGAATTGAAGATGTCGTCAAGCTCATTAATGATATTGCTGGGCAGACCAATCTTTTGGCCTTGAACGCCACCATCGAAGCCGCCCGCGCAGGAGAAGCTGGTAAGGGCTTTGCGGTCGTTGCCTCAGAGGTCAAATCCCTCGCCAATCAAACAGCCCAAGCCACCGAAGATATCACAGGCCTCATCGGCTCGATCCAAGATCAAACCTCTTCAACCATTTCTGTCATGCGCGAAATTACCGACCATATCGAAGGGGTCTCTGATATTGCAAAACTTTTGGTGCAAAATGTCGAACAGCAAGATCAAGCCACCTCTGAAATCACAGAGTCGATCAATAAAGCCGCCTCAGCTGTTCACACTATGGTTGACGGTATTATATCTATTGCAGACGCTATGGATGCTGCGAATGTGGCCACAGGGGAAATGACAGACTCATGTTCTGAACTCAGGCATAGATCTTCCACCATGCAAGATCAAGTTCAGAGCTTTGTTACAGAATTGCGAGCTATGTAATGCGCGTTTGGATTGGTCCTTTTATCATGGGAAGCGCGGCTATTCTTTTGGTGGCCTTCTTAATGTTACGTCCTGTTGCAGGTCAGAATATGACCGCGATTTTTCCCCTGCATTATGATTTTGCGCACAGCCTTGCGGCGGTTCTCAAGGCCGATGTGCGCATTGTTCGCTCGGGCCCTTTAGAGAACGCCATCACAGTCTCCAGTGAAAGACCCGATCTGGCCCAAGCGCTTTATGACAGCGGCGCAGTGCTGGTGGTGAATGGCGGCTTGTTTCAAGGCTGCGGTGCTGTTAGACCAGAAAGCGTCACCCCCAGGCGCTTGAAACAGTCTCCCATCTCAGAAAGCACAGCTGAAGCCTCGTAATGTATAACCCTGATTTTTTGCAACACCGCCTTCTTTATCGCGATGGATTGCTGCTGATTATTGATAAGCCAGCCGGTCTTCCTGTCCATGCAGGCCCTTCAGGGCGTGATCATTTAGGGTTTTATCTTGACGCCCTCCGTTTTGGCCTTCCTAAAGCCCCTGAATTAGGACACCGCCTTGACACGGATACCAGCGGTGTATTGGTGCTGGGTCGCCATGCCAAAGCTTTACGTAAGCTTGGTCGGGTTTTCTCGGACAATTTGGCGCAAAAGACCTATTGGGCGATTGTGGCGGGCGGTCCCCAACAAGACCAAGGGGTCATTGATTTGCCCCTCCATAAAGTCAGCAGCCGCGCCAAAGGATGGCGCATGGTGGTTGATCATCAACAGGGAAAAGCGTCCACCACCGCTTGGAGCGTTCTTGGGCGAAGCGCAAAGGACAACCAAGGCCAGGGCTGGTCTTGGCTTGAATTGCGTCCCAAAACCGGACGCACCCATCAATTGCGCCTCCATTGCGCGGCGATGGGCTTTCCAATTTTAGGAGACCCTATGTATGGGGTGGCGGATTGCCTTGATTCAGCCAAGGATCTTAAGATGTTTTCCCAGGCGCAAAGCCAAGATGGGGGGGCTCAACACAGTCCCCGTTTACAGCTCCATGCCAGGGCTTTAACCTTCCCCTTCCAGCAGAACAAGCCCCCTATTGAAGCCTGCGCCCCTGTGCCAGAAGACATGATCGCCTCTTTGACCGCTTGTGGTTGGCCGGGGCAAGACAGCGCATTCTATCTCTGTAGCAAAGCGGGTTAAAGTGGCAGCTCCTTTCACCATGCGTTTTGCGGTAAAAACAAAAACAGAGAGCATTTTGTGTGCGTCTATCATCACGCAGAATGCTCTAAAGATCGGGCTTAACGACCATCAGATAGAAGATCCCCATCATTGATAGGAAGGCTGGCCAGCCGAGGAAGAACCATATTTTGGCATAGAGATCACAGCGTGGGGGGAGGGGGGCCCCCTCTAAAGCAGCTTGTTTGGCCATTTTTGCAATTTCAATTTGCAACCAAACAACGGGCAGCCAACAGGCTCCAACGAAAAAATAAAGAATAATCGCCCATAAGACCCATCCTTCAAACAGGGGGTAGCCGCTGTCATAGGCCAACCAGACCCCGGTGATGAATTGTATGATGGCGGCGGGGGTGGTGAACAGCCAATCGGCGAGGACGACATTGCGCCCAACAACCATTTTGGTTGTAAGGTCCCCGCGAATATACCCAAAAAGACCGTGAAACGCCGTCCCCAACCCCGTGCCAAACAGAAGAGTCGCGCTGAGAATATGGATAAGCTTTATAAAAAGGGCGAAGTCCATCTCCATGGGCCGTCTATATCCTTATTTTAGGTCTTTTCGCTTATGCGAAATGAGGCGACTTTTTCGAGAAAAAGTCTTTCAAAAAGCTTTTCAATCGAAATCACCTTTTCTTATGGGGCGTTCGACCATCATAAAGCCCAATCATCGCAAAGGTCGCCGCCGCAATCGGGATGTTTTTCAAAACAGGACCAAAGGGATGGCTCCAAAAATCCCTTAAATCAGGAGCAATGGACAAGATCAGTGTAAAGACCGCCATCAGCGCTAAACTCGCCGTTCCCACCAACACAGGGCGCCAGCCAATCAGAAGCAAGACGCCAATCACCCCATCCAACAGCGCAGAGCCATAGAGAAAAACCCGGCCAACACTCTCCGCCTCAAGACCAGCTTGGGCCAATAAGACAAGGCTGGCGGTCTCCGGATAAACAAACGCAGAAACCAAAGCGGTCACAAGCCACAGAATCGCCAGGGACATCCGTAAAATAGGTGCACTCCAAAACAGCCAAGCCTGGCGACGGGCTTCGGTCCCATCTTGCTGGGCGGTCAAGCCCCCCAAAAGAGGGCGTAATTGCGATGCCGCCTCTTTGCGGAATTGACCAGAATGCGAATGGCTCCCTTGCCGCAACATTGTCATACTGTCTTTATTGACAAACGCACTCTTCGTCCAATCGCCGATTTTCCCAGCCCAAGATAAAGCACTACGCGGCATCGGCAAGCGTAAAGCCTTTCCAAGCCCCATCCACCGCCGATAACCGTCCAGCATCTCGTCCATGGGCATTGGCTCAGGCCCAACGGCATTCAAGCGCAGCGCCATAGGACCCGAACGCTCCAAAAGAGACAAAATCGCATCCGCAAGATCGCGTACTGCAAGGGGCTGGACAGAACCCGCATCCGAGAATTTTGGTTGGAGCGGTGACAAAGCAAGAGCGCTGAAAAAAGCCGCACTTTGCCCGCCAGGACCGTAAACCAAAGACGGTCGCAAAATCGCCCAGGCCAAAGTTTCCCCCTCTGGGTCGAGGGCCGCAATGGCCTGTTCGCCTTTGCCCTTGCTGCGCCAATAGGCTGTCGCCCCATGCGGATCGGCACCCAAAGCTGAGATATGGAGGATTTTTCTCACCCGTGCGGCCAAACAGGCTTTCGCCAAAGCTTCTGGCACCGTCGCATGCAGGCGCTCGCACAGAGCGTCTGATGCCGAAAACACGCCCACGCAATTGATCACCGCATCAACCCCCGCAAGCTCTGGCATCCAGTCTTTGGGGCTGGTCAGGACAGAAAAATCCAAATGGCGGATTTCCAGTCCAGGGAAACCTCGTGCTAAGGATTGCACATCGCGCCCTGCTAAGATCGGGCGGTGGCCTGCCAAAACCAGTCTTTGGACCACAGCCTTGCCAATAAATCCTGAAGCACCGAGGAGGAGGACAATCATTTTTTGACCTTCTATTTGAACGAAGCTAAGGGTCTTAGAGCAAAGCGCGATCAGGAGGATCCCCTTGGTCGCGGCGGGCTCTAGAGTAAAGCTGGTTAAAGTGGCATCACTTTAACCATGCGTTTT
>DDLW01000329.1 GCA_002340345.1 Alphaproteobacteria bacterium UBA2562
CCGGAGTCCGCCTAAAAAGGAAGGAGAAAGCCGAAAACAACCCTAAAGTGCCACTTATAGAGCCAAATTCGGCCAAAATAACCTGCAAAAACAGAAGCCGAAAAAGACAAACAGAAAAATCAACCATTATGCAGAGGTCTTACTCTTTGGTTGGTCTTTTGCTCAAACCTCGCACGGGCTTAACGGTTGCTCTTACAGCTGAATAAGGATATGCGTAAATCCCGCCGCCTCTTTATGAAGAGCCGCAAAATCAAGACAGGGTCAAGCCTAAATATTGTAAAAATAAGTTTTAGAGATTTTCACCGTCAACCAGCAAAGCGTTGAGCAAGTTGATTTGGGTTTTCGCCATTTCAGGTCCAAATTCTTCAAATAAATGCTGTGCAAAGACATCTGAAAGCAGAACATCGCCATAGCTTGCGGCCACGACCTCCGCATCATGCCATTTTTGATCTTCAATACAGATACCAATCAAAGCAAGCGCACCACGCCCCAACCACATTAATAATTCAACAATTTCTGGCGAAGCCGCTGTTAATTCCGAAAGAATATTTAAAAGCTCTACAATATGGGTCTCATCATTCAATTGCTGATAATCAACAATTAAAGCCGCAATTGTTTCACCTAGGCTATAGATTAAATTTAGGTCTGAAGGCCCTTGTCTCCAGAATGAGACCATTTTCAGAAAATGGAGATGCGCTTCTGGCAATTGGCGGCTATCTGCATGCGCAATAACAAGCGCACTCAAAGCCGTCATGATGCTTTCCCGGCACACCGCATCATGAACAACAACAGGTACGAGATCCCATATTTCCTGCATGATTTCTTCGGCTAAAGCGATCTGATCCAAATCGCAGGCGAGGGCCAATAAAACAGCCCCGCAATGGACAACAAGTCTTACGGAATCTTCGTCTTTAGGGCGCTCTGCATAAACACCCAAGGCGATGTGATAGAGTTCTTGATAATGCACAAAGGATTTTTCAAGCGTCTCACCATCTTCTAATTCTGCTTCGGCGGCTTGGGTCTGGTCTTGCGCCCTGTCTTTTTTGGGTGCCTTTGAGGCATCCTCTTCAGGAGTCGCCATTGGGAAATAGGCAATATCGTTATTTTCAGCATTGGGTATCAGATCAGGAAGAGAACTCTCCTTATCATCTCCCGGCATTCCGACCTCCAATACGGCTTTAGTGAAAATCGCATGTCACTATGGTTTTTTGTAATAGGATAAATACCAATCAACAAAAAGTTGTAAACCCTCTTCAATACTGGTTTTAGGTTCGAATCCTAAATCTTTCTGGCTCGCTTCAATATCTGCATAGGTCGCCGGAACATCGCCAGGCTGAAGAGGTTGATAGTCTTTAATCGCTTCTTTCCCCAGAGCCTTTTCCAAAGTCGCAATGAAATGCCCTAATTCCTCACTGCGGTGGTTGCCAAGATTATAAACCTTTGCTGGCGCCCCAGAGTCAGAAACAACAGGCGGGCGATCCAAAGCCGCCAAAACACCTGAGACTATATCATCAATATAAGTAAAATCACGCTGCATCTTTCCATGATTGAAAACAGCGATGGGTTCTCCCTCTAGAATTTTTTTTGTGAAAATAAAAGCTGCCATATCTGGCCGCCCCCAAGGACCGTAAACCGTGAAAAAACGCAGCCCTGTTTGCGGTATGCCATAAAGATGTGCATAGCAATGACCAATAAGCTCATCAGACTTTTTCGTCGCAGCATAAAGAGAAACCGGGTTATCCACCCGATCATCGACAGAGAAGGGGAGGACCTTATTGCCGCCATAAACAGAGGACGAGCTTGCATAAACAAAATGTTTGAGATTCGGCAATTTGCGACAGGCTTCTAACATCACAACTTGCCCCATAACATTAGATGTTATGTAAGCATATGGATCAATGAGAGAATAACGAACCCCCGCCTGGGCTGCGAGGTGAATAACAGCTTCGATATCAGGTCTCTCAGAAACGAGTTTTTCGAGTCCCTCTTTGTCTGCAACATTCAGCCGATGCAACTCAAAAGGTGCGTCTTTCGCGATACGTGCCAAGCGCGCTTCTTTGAGGGTCACATCATAGTAATCATTGACGTTATCAATGCCGACGACCTGCTCACCGCGCTGAAGCAAGGCTAGGCTCACATGATTTCCAATAAACCCTGCTGCACCGGTCACCAAAATCGCCATGGCTTACTCCACTAACAAGAGGATTCAGGCAAAACTCAAAGAAAAGAGTTTACGCCCCAATTCTTTATAAGGTTGAAAAACATGAAAATTAAGCGCGCACAACCTGAAATCTGGCATGACACCCTGCCCCGGAAGATTTCTAAGGCGGCCCCTTTCTTACACCAACCATGAGAACGAAGGCTAGAGCAAAATATGCTTAAACAGAAATGTTTAAGCTGTCCTCCACAGAAATAGAAACACCCGTGATCATGGCATTTTACGCAATAATATCTGGATAGAGCTTGTCTTCTATCCAGATAATTTGATCTTTTAATACAAGCTTACGCTTTTTCAAGCGGCTAAGCTGTAATTGATCAAAAGGCGGATTTTCAGAAACGCGTGAAATGACATCATCTAAATCACGATGTTCTGCCCTCAATAAATCTAATTTTTCTTGTAATTCTTCGCGCTCATCCATTGGATTTAGCCTATTTTTTTATCAGAGTCTGTTGTTATCCATAAATTTCTAGAGCATTTCACTTTTA
>DDLW01000330.1 GCA_002340345.1 Alphaproteobacteria bacterium UBA2562
TGCGCATTAAAGTGCTTAGAGCAAAGCTGGTTAAAGTGGCAGCCCCTATCACCATGCGTTTTGCGGCAAAAACAAAAACATAGAGCATTTCCACTGATTCAATATAAAAGAGAAAGGCTCTAGAGCAAAGTTGGTTAAAGGGGGAGCCCCTTTCACGGCGCGTTTTGCAACAAACCAAAGACGGCGAATCTTTTCCTTGAATCTCAATAAAAGCGAACGGCTCTAGAAAGCGCTAAAAAAACATTTTAAGATGCAAAAGAAACAATCGAAGAAGATTCATTTTTTTGTGATGCTAAATAACTTAGATTATTAGGATCGGGTGCGGTAAGTGTTTCTGCACAATCTGTATTTTCAGCAAGTTTATAAAGAAAGTTCATCATTTCTTGGTGCCGGTCATGAACTGTTTTACAGTCTGCATAAGAAAGATTGCGAAGAGACATTCTCTTTTCCTTCTTCTGTTCTTGAGTAAGGTGCAAAGTTCACGCACAAACAAGATCTTTAGGACGCGTCAATGGGCCGACAAAGCTCCCATCGCTGGGGCATAACGGACGAAAAGATAGGCCTCTCCTGGAGCCAATTTACAGTAAAAACAAAGCTCTATGGCATTTTCGAGAGAGGGTGTAAAAGCATAACCTTAGTCGCTCTATAATACAAAGCGTGTTGCTCTGGAAAAGACATTAAGGAACACGCTTTTCTATAAAGTGACTTACGCTCTTTCAGGGCTATCCGATCACTAGATTCTTACAGATGACACTCAGTTGAACATTTTTTCGGTACATTTCTGACATCATTTCATCATAAAACAGTTTCATCTTGTAGGACTTAGGTCACATTTCCCTATTTTTTCTCCTAGAGCTTTACTTTGCAATTTTTAGGTTTTATTTAAGGTCCTTCAAGAAAATACCTGAAGTTTTCTAAGGGTGTTACATTTGTTTTATTTGGCCCTTTGGTCATACCGATTTTGCTGGTGAAGGGCCAGCGAAAAACAGAAATATGGTTAATTTTTTTTAATACGGGTTTTACCCTTTTGCAAAAAAATAGATAATACACTGTAAAATATCAGATTTTAAATTTTGCAAAAATGAGCTCTGCAAAACAAAGTAAAACAGGGTTTCTATCGGACAATCGCCTCTCCTTGCAAGCCAAATAAAATCTCGACAGTCTTATTTTCGATTCACGCCCAGCGCACAGTGCGGTAAAACCCCAGTAAACAAACCGACAAAAACAACGCTCTCGCCGGTTGGTGAAGCCTGTGCAAGGTTTGAGCAAAATATCAACCGAAAAGTCACCGACTCTGCTGGTTGGTATAAGATGATCGGAAAGTCCTAAAAGGCTATTTCTTAATAGGTCTATTTCCGATATGCTGTGCCCATGATTCGTACGACTTTATCGACTCGCACCCGACTCATTGCCATAACCTCCCCTCGCTATGACACCCGTAGCGAGTGGATTGAAGATCTTGCGCGTCTTGCCCATGAAGTTGTGTGTATCGATGCCCGTTGCCGCGCCGCATCGGATCTTGCCCCGGTTGCCTTATGGGCCACCCGCACACGGGATGTCACAACATTACGAAAAGTCGCTTCTGAAATTATACGCCATGGTGAAGATTGGGATCTTTTAAGGCCTCTTAGTCTCGAAGCAAGGGCTGTGCTGGCCGCTGAGCCTGCTGCATGTCCCCAGGCTGTTCCTTGAAATAACTCTTAAAATAACTGAGGCCGCAGAAAATTCACAAAATAATGATTTGATATTAAAAAGAAAATAAAAAAACCGCTCTCTTTATGTTGAAATCTGTCAAAAAATATTTAAAAAGTGCATCATAGATCCCATTTCAAATATGTGACGTTTGTCTCTTCCAAACACGCCTTTCCTATAATGAAGAACACTAGGATGGATGTGGCTTGCGCTTTACGCCACCATAATGAATAAGGATTCATCATGCCTGCAATTGATCGTTTGGTTTCCGGTTATAAAAAGTTTATGAAAGAACATTATCCAGAACATCGCGATCTCTATCGTGATCTTGTGGAACGAGGTCAAAAACCACATACAATGGTGATCTCTTGCAGTGACTCCCGCGTTGATCCCAGTATCATTTTCCAAATGAACCCAGGAAGTCTTTTTGTCGTCCGCAATATTGCGAATCTAGTGCCCCCCTATCACCCTGATAATTATCATCATGGCACCAGTGCGGCTTTAGAATTTGCAGTCACCGTACTTAAGGTTGAAGCAATTTTGGTTCTCGGCCATTCCCATTGCGGTGGTGTCAATGCCCTTATGCAGGGCTGTTGTGGTGGTCACTCTCCTGACGGGGAATTCATTGCACCTTGGGTGTCTTTGGCGGAGAAAGCCTGGGATTATTTGCCCGATGAGTTGCAAAAAGACGCCAAAGAAAGCCATGGCAAGCCAAGTCAGGAAACCTTACAAGCCTTGGAAATGGCCAATGTCACCTTGTCCCTCGACAATATCCAGACCTTCCCCTTTGTAAAGGAAGCCATTGCAGCTGGCACTTTAAAATTAGAAGGTTGGCATTTTGACATTGCCAGCGGCGGCTTACTCCGCCTTCAACCTGGGAGTTCTGCGTTCTCCCCCCTTGAGGAAACAAATGCGGCCTAAAATCCGCCGATTTCTTGAGAGCGTTTTGGTCTCCCACAGATCAAAAACGCTCTCACCCCCCCATCTCCCACATTCGCAATTTGAG
>DDLW01000104.1 GCA_002340345.1 Alphaproteobacteria bacterium UBA2562
GTGGATCCCCCTGATCGCTTTCGTTTTGCGGCAAAAACAAGACTCTAGAGTCATGCGCGACTTAGGTTTGGTCGCGAATGACTCTCGTTAAGCCCGTGCGGCGCGTGCGCAAAATATCGACCGAAAAGTTTCGACTTTGTCGGTTTGTATAAGGCTACAGACGATCTTGCTGGGCGAGGAAATCGCTGAGCAGGCGATTAAAAAGAGACGGATCTTCTTGGGGGGGCATATGGCCGATGCCGTCCAGAACTTTAAGTGAAAATTTTTCAGGTAAAGACGCGGTCTGGTGAAGCGGTAAAATTGGATCTTCTTTGCCCCAAATCACCAAGGCTGGGCAGGCAATGTCTGGCAGTCTGGGCGCATAATTATAAGCTTGGCCCTGTGCCGCTAAGCTTGGGGCTGCAAGTTGTTTCAAGCTTTGTCCTGTTCTTTGTCTTTGTTCGAGCGCATAAGCGATCATTTTCTCTGTGATCAGCGTTGGGTTTGGGGTCAAAGGTTGGAGACAGGCAAAGAGGTCTTGCGCCGTTTTAGCTTCGGCATAGCGCTGAAACCATTGGAGGTCCAGTTCGGGACCAAGTCCCGCCGGATTCACAAGGCATAAAGACGCAACATGTTCAGGATAGCGCAAAGCGAAGGCCAAAGCCACCGATCCCCCCATGGAATGCCCACAAAGATGGGCATGATCGATCTCCAGAGCCTCCAAAAGAGCTTTTAGACCATTTGCAAAATGCTCCGGTCCCCCATTGCCGACATCAAGATCACTTTGGCCATGGCCAGGGAAATCAGGGCAGAGCACGCGGCGGTTCCGGGACAAAGGGCCTTGGCTAAAATACCAAGCATTCATATCGCCGCCAAAGCCATGGAGGAGGAGGAGGGGGGCTTTGCTATGGCGCGATCTTGCGTCTGGTTTCTCCCCCATATCGCGATAGGCATAGGTGAAATCTTTTAATGTCAGGAAAGAGGGATCGGGCAAGAGTTCAAGAATAGGTTTTGGCGCCATTCAGAAAGTCCTTTTGTAAATTCAATGCGGTATTTTTCGCTTGGGCGAAAGATTAGGGGACTTTTTCGCGAAAAAGTCTTTCAAAAAGCTTTTGGCAATTTGACGCTCCTTTGCCGCAAACTTTTGCTTTTCTCCAAAGGCAACGCGCTCTAAAACAAAGGCCCCTCTTTTCGATTCTAGGCTTGCGGACCATAAAACAGATCAGCAAGCGATGCGCAGCGACATAGATTTAGGAGATCCAGCGATGCAAAGCTTGTGGCAAGATGATGAAGCCCAGAGTTTTATCGAAACTTATAAAGCACAAGGGGTGAATGAAGATTTAGCCTTACGGGTTTATACAACAAGGCTTTTAGGGGGAGAACCACGGTTGGTTCTGCATGGGGGGGGCAATACCTCTGTGAAAACCCAACTGACAGACCTTTATGGGAAGAAGGTCGAGGCTCTTTGTGTCAAAGGCAGCGGCTGGGATATGGGGGTGATTGAACCTGCAGGATTGCCAGCGGTGCGCCTCCAACCTTTGCAAGCTTTAGAGGCCCTCGACAGTCTTAGCGATGAAGACATGGTCAATGCGCAAAGATGTAATCTTATGGATTCCACATCGCCAAACCCCTCGGTCGAGACCCTTCTGCACGCTTTCTTACCCCATAAATATATCGATCATACCCATTCAAATGCCATCCTGTCCTTAACAGACACGCCCAATGGCGAAGCGTTATGTCAAAGCCTCTTTGGAGAACGCTTGGCCATTGTGCCTTACATCCAAGCTGGCTTTAAACTGGCAAAAGTGGCCGCAGAGATCCAAAGAGCCAATCCAAAAGCAGAAGGCCTGATCCTTATGCGCCATGGCATTTTCACCTTTGGGGAGGATGCCCGCTCGGCCTATGAACGCATGATCGACTGTGTCACCCTGGCCGAGACCCATATTGCGCAAAAAGCAGCAGGACAAAAGCCACGCTCTATGACGCCTGTGACGCTCCCAGAGACCAAGGCCGATATAGCTGACATTCTGCCGTCCCTAAGAGGCTTTTTGACCGCAAAGGACCAAAGCGGAGACGCCGATTGTAAGCGCTTGATTTTAAAATGCCGGACAAGCCCAGCAATTCTTGATTTCGTGAATGGGCAAGAATGCGCACGCTATGCCCAACAAGGCTGTGTCACACCAGATCACACGATTCGCATTAAGCTGCTTCCCTGTCTTCTTCCAGCACTTGATGGGCAGGACATCCCTGGCTTTCTAGACCAAGCAGAAAAAGCCATCGAAGACTATAAAGCTGCTTATCAGCGGTATTTTGAAGACAATAATGCACGGTTTGGCGGTGTGAAAACAATGCTGGACCCATCGCCGCGCGTTTTGCTTATTCCCGGTTTTGGTCTGATCGCGGCGGGGAAGAGCGCAAAGGCGGCAACAATTGCAGCGGATGTTGCCGAGTCGATGGTCGAGGTGATTACAGGCGCAGAAACTGTCGACCGCTTTGAAACGATTTCTCCCGCCGATGCCTTTGAAATGGAATATTGGTCGCTAGAGCAGGCGAAACTTGGCAAAGCAAAAGAACCGGCTTTAGCCCGCCATGTCTGTGTGATCACAGGGGGCGCCGGGGCGATTGGCTATGCAACCGCTGCGGCGTTCATGGCACAAGGCTGTGATGTCGCTGTTTTAGACGTCGATGGGGAACGGGCGGCGGCTTCTGCGAAAAGCTTGGGCGCTGCGGCCTGTGGTTTTGCCTGTGACGTGACAGACAAGGCCTCCGTTGAGAAAGCAATCAAGGCTGTGATTGCGCATTTTGGGGGCATCGATATTTTGGTCTCTAACGCGGGGGCGGCTTGGCAAGGCAAAATAGGAGAGGTCAGCGATGAGGTGCTGCAAAAGAGCTTTGCCCTGAATTTTTGGGGCCATCATTATATGGCCCAGGCGGCGGTGGCAGCGATGACCGCCCAGAAAACTGGCGGCATGCTGCTTTTTAACACCTCAAAACAGGCGGTCAATCCAGGGCCTAATTTTGGTCCTTATGGTTTGCCGAAAGCCGCAACCCTCTTCTTGTCGCGTCAATATGCGATTGATTATGGCGATCAAGGCATTACCTCAAATGCCGTCAATGCGGATCGGATTCGTTCGGGATTATTGACAGAAGACATGATCGCCAGCCGTTCGACGGCACGGGGCTTGAGTGAAAATGACTATATGTGCGGTAATTTACTCAAGCGCGAAGTGACAGCTGATGATGTGGCCGAGGCTTTTGTTCATCTTGCCCTCTCCCGCAAAAGCACAGGCGCCGTTTTGACGGTCGATGGCGGCAATATTGCAGCGGCGCTCCGATAAAGATTCTGTAGGAGCCGCGGCGGATAAACGCAAAGCCTCGAAAAATAAGACTATCTTGTAACATTTTGCTTTTCTTTAGGGCCGGAAAAAGGCTGTAAGACCGATCGGCAATGGGACCGACTCAGAGCTGATCGGTTAAGTCTGTGCGGCGCCTGAGCGTTGCCATTAACGGATCGATCGAAGACCGTGTCGGTGCGTATGAGCCTTATGATTCTGCCGCAAGATGGATCAAAGGGAGGGGCACTTCACTTTGCCCTGTCCACAGCCCAAGGAAAAGCAGTTAAAATTAATCAATGGTTGATCTGTGGTAGGGTGAAAAACGATTAAATAGAAAAATATCCCTATTTTTACAGCAGCGAAGTCACAAGAGCGTGTGGAGGCAGAGCTTTTGTTGACTTCGATAGCCATTGCGAAACATTCTTTAAGGCCCTTCGCGTAAAGTTCTTTAATCCTGTTCGAAGGGGTTGCAGTTTTTTCATTTCTTAATGCACAGATAGAGATCACTCATGCTGCGCTTGGCGATAAATTTTATTGCAATTTTGATGTTTGTCTCTTTCAGCGTCTCTGCCTATGCGGGGCAGTATGTGCTGCATAATCAGCTTGGTGAAACCATTACCTCTGTCAAAGCACAACAAGGCGATGGGTGGAGCAGTAATTGGCTGGCACCAGGGCAAGCCGTTCATCCTGGGTCCGCCGTGCAATTGATGTTTTTTGATGAGAAAACATGTGTTCTTGATTTCGCGATTATAACGGGGTCAGGGCAGCAATATCGCTATTCTTGTAATATCTGCAATAAGATGAATTTAATTGTGAATCAATCTTCTATGAGTTGCCAATAAAAGATTTTCATGAAAATACATGAATAATTATGAGGAGGGACCTGTTGTTTTTCCTTTTAACTTATCCGCCAGACGTCCAATTTTATCCTTTGGGGGTGGGGCAATCATCTCTGTGGGCGTGGACTGAGGCGTACGCATTGCTGTTTTAATCGTAAATTTCGGTTGTACAGCAATGGTCAACACAATATGGCTAATTTGGACCCGCTTAAAAATGCTGCGCTTTTGCATATTTTCGGAAAATCGGAATGCTAAGCGCAATGTCCGTGCCACTAAGGATCCTTTCTGGTCTGACGGTAAAGCGTTTAAAAGGTCCAACCCTGCTGAAATGGCCGCGTCGCTTTGAATGGCAAAGGTGATGTCGATACTTGGCGTTGCTGTGATATGATTGTCGAATCCTTCTAAAGCAATGCCCTTTGGCCTTAAAGTTTCTGTAATTTTTTCTGCGGCTTCGATTTGTTCGGCAGCAAAAGTTAAGGCTTCTTCTCTTAGGGAGTCATAGATTTCTTCTGTTTTCCCGCGCGCCTCGTTCCGATATTTTTGGAATTTCGCATTCCAATGGTCAAAAAACTTGACATCTTGGGGGGGGTGCTCCGTGTCTGGTGCCGGTTTTTCCTCTTTTGAAGAGTCCCAGACACAAAAATAATTTTTACGCTCTGGATCAAATTGATAAAGCTGAAGGTCTTCCTCTAAAGCGAGCAAACGCAGGCGAGGGACTAAGTCCTCCATGGACAAATCCGTTTTACCTTGGCAGAGTATGCGTGGTTTTGGATGTCCCGGAATTTGGATTGCGATCGTTTGCCTTTGCGTCTTCATAATATTCCCCAAATAACATGCGCTAGGGCCCGCTGTGATCACGGGGATTCACGGGATCGCGCCTTGGTCTCGTAAAATTTAAAATTGGCCATTGGCCACAAAAACAATCTAAGAGAGTATAATTTTGTTTATAAAGCTCTCCTCTATGATTTTATGAGTGAGCCTAAATCATATATCAATAAGAAAAAATTTTCTTATACCAACCAGCAAAAACAGACCTCCCTATCGCTGGTTGGTTAAGCCCGTCTAGCGCTTGCGCAAAAGAGCAATCGCGTTAAGAGGGATGAACCAATTCCTGTCGTCTTGGCTCGAAAACAGCAATCCTGATCAAGCGCCTTAAAAAAGATGTCCCTAAGATAGGTCGCACAGGAGGTGATGATGCGACAAAAGGGAAAACATTTTGAACAGCGCATGCTGCGGGTTCTGCGGTATGTGCAAGATCATCTCGATGAAAATCATTCAACAGCCAGCCTGGCTGAAATTGCCTGTCTCTCCAGGTTTCATTTTCATCGTTTGTTTCGCGCTGTTATGGGTGAAACTTTGAAAGAGCATGTTAGAAGACTTCGCCTAGAGCGCGCCGCCCAATCTCTTCGTGGGGGTGCTTCTGTGACAGAGGCTGCTTTTGCCGCCTGCTATGGGTCTGTTGAAGCCTTCACCCGCGCCTTTCGTCACGCTTATCACGTCCCACCGTCAAGCTTTATCGCGCGCCCCGGCATTCCTTGGGCGATTAGAGGGGCTTGCTCAATTCATTATGGCGATGAGCCTTGGAAAACATCGGGCTTTCTCCATATTCCAGAGGTGATGACAATGGACTTTCGTACTGAGACTTTACCCGCCATGTCCTATGCCGCTTTACGGCATATTGGCCCTTATCAGGATCTTTATGTGGCTTTTAACCAGTTGTTTGAGTGGATTGGAGAAAATCCAGAAAAAGTGGACCCAAGCTATATGCTCTCTCTCTATTGGAACAGCCCCGAAAACACGCCAGAAGATAAGCTGCAAACAGATTGTTGTGTTGGTTTATGTAAGGTGCCTGAGGGTTGGGTGGGCGATCCGGATAAAGGCTTGACCAGGCTCGATATGCCCGAGCGTAAATATGCGGTCTATCGCCATGTCGGGCCCTATGAAGAGCTGAGTGCAGTCTGGTCACGGGTCATGCGTGAGAGTGTTGCAGCAGGGGATGTCGCTTTAGCAGACGCGCCACCCTTCGATCGTTATGTGAATTCACCGGCCGATACGCCTAAGGAAAAGCTTATCACCGATATTTATTTGCCGTTAGCTGGGGGAAGCTGATGTCAAGGCTTTCTTTTCGCTTGCGCGAAATCTAAGCGACTTTTTCGAGAAAAAGTCTCTCAAAAAGCTTTTGGACGTTTGGTATGAGAGGGCGTTTCGCACATGCCCTCTTATGCCTCCCTTAAAAGCCGACGCATAATTTTGCCATTGCTGGTCATGGGCAGGCTTTGGACATAGTCAATCAGACGAGGATATTGATGTTCTTCTAAAGCTTGTTTGACATAGTCTTGAAGTTCTTTTGTCAATTCTGGGTTGGCCACATGGTCTGGCTCAAGCTGTATAAAGGCTTTGACAATTTGGCCATGATCGGGGTCCGGAACACCAATCACCGCCGCAAGGGCGACTTTTGGGTGGGACATAAGACAATATTCTATTTCCGTTGGTCCCATGCGCTGGCCAGCACAGATAATGATATCATCTTCACGGCCCCCGAAATAAAAATAACCGTCTTGATCCATGACACCGCGATCTCCGGTTAAAAGCCAATTATCGATATATTTTTCTGCGGTACCATCTGGGTCTCGCCAATATTCCAAGAATAAAGCGGGGTCTGGGCGCTTAACAGCGATATGACCTGTAAGGCCAGCTTTGACCTCACGGCCTTGGTCATCGATAATGGCGACATGATGGCCTGGGATCTTTTTACCCATGCTGCCGGGTTTCAAGGGGAAAAGGTTTGGATTATTGCCAAGAACAGCATTGCATTCGGTTTGTCCGTAAATCTCAGCGATATCAAGACCGAAAGCCTTTCTCCCCCACTCTAAGAGTGCGGTGTCAAGGGCTTCTCCTCCACTGACGAGTGTTCTGAGCTTCACATCGCTTTGGCGAATCTGGTCAAAGGGAAGTTTCTGCAAAGCCCGTAAAGCCGAGGGCGGCAAGAAAACATTGCGGACTTGGAATTGTGCCATAACTTCTAGAGCGATGTCTGCGTTAAATTTCCGCATGTTATACGACAAAACAGGAAGGCTATGATGCCAGGCTGGAAGAACAATGTTGAGCATGCCATTGCCGAGTGCCCAGTCAGAAGGTGTCCAGAACAGATCACCCTCTTGGGGCGTAAAGTCATGGGATAATTCAAGGGCCGGAAGATGCGCCAGAGCGATACGGTGGGCATGCAAAGCGCCTTTCGGATGTCCTGTTGTGCCTGAGGTGAAAATCAACAAAGCAGGGTCATCGGATAATGTATCAGCGGCTTCATAGGTGCCTGGCATGGCGCGTAAGCCTTCCCAAAAATCTAAACATCCTGGGGGAAGGGCGGCACGATCTGTTTGCACAACAATGATTGACCGTAAATCAGGCAATTGGTCTTTGATCGCAAGGAGCTTTGGAAGAGAGTCTTTTTCAATAATGATGGCACGGGTGGAAGAGGCTTTGAGACGATAGAGAAGACTTTGTTCGCCAAGAAAAATCGATAAAGGCAGGGCAATGGCGCCCATGCGATAGGCTGCGAGATGGGATAAAGCGGCTTCGGGAGATTGCGGCAATAAAATGCCCAACCGCATACGACGGCCAAAACCGACCTCGGCGAGAAGATGGGCCAATTGGCATGAAATCCGAGATAATCCAGAAAAACTGTAACTATGTTGACGCCCATCATCATGAAGGCAAATCAAAGCTGGTTTATCTTTGTTTTTTTTCGCCCAAAAATCACAGACATCCGTTGCTATATTGTATTTCTTAGGGATATTCCAACGAAAACGCTCAAAAGTTGCAATATGTGTGTCAGCCTGGGTAAGACTGTTTTTGCGTTTTCCGGTGACTTTTGCGGCGCTGATCATGAACTTCAAAACTCCAGAGCGTGCTTTCAACGGTATTTAAGCGGTCAGAGAATGAAACAATTCTCATGGAGAATGGAAACTATTTTGCAAAGGCTGAAAAAATCCATCTCAAAGAATATTATTTTACGGTTTTTACAGAAACTTTCTAGTCATTCGATTTCGATAAAAAAATCTGATACGCATCGGGACTTTTGCTTGCGAAAAATTGGCAAACTTTGGGAGAATCGAAAGAGCAAAGGTCAAAAGGATTCTTTTCCCTTTTGATCCGTTTTGCGGCAAAAGCATAAGCGCAAAGGTCAAAAGGATTCTTTTCCCTTTTGATCCGTTTTGCGGCAAAAGCATAAGCGCAAAGGTCAAAAGGATTCTTTTTCCTTTTGGTCCGTTTTGCGGCAAAAGCATAAGCGCAAAGGTCAAAAGGATTCTTTTTCCTTTTGATCTGTTTTGCGGCAAAAGTATAAGAGAACAGTGATACGGTCATCCTTTTGATAAATCTTTCATTAAAAACAAATTCTGACACCATTGGCTTTGATACAGAATAAAGCAAAATGCCGTAGCGCAAAGTTGTGAAGACCTCTTTGTTGGCAAAGAGAAGTCAAGCAATCCAATTTTTTCAGAGAGACTCTCAACAGTCCAGAAATCTCTTCCCATTGAGGTTAAAAATCATATTCTGGTATTCGGGGGCTGGGCTATATCCATTGAAAGCCTCCTATGGCCCCTTTTCCTGATATTCAGTCTCAAGTTTTTCAATAACTTCCGAAACTTCGTGGTGTAAAATCCAAGATCAATAGAGGGGGGCTGTGTATTTTTGTTTGCCAGTATCATAAAACGCGAGAAGCCTTTTTACGCCTATCAATCAATTTTTAATAGAGAAACTTTTTCTGAAGCAATGCAGATAGCTTATGGCTGGTTTGCAAGGCAAGAGTGGTTCGAACGCAATGGAACGGTCCGGCATCAACCGGGCCTGTCGGGCCGATCATTTCAATCATAACAGAGCGCGCGGGCGTGGATGGGGCTGGCTTTCGAGGGAGCGAAATGTCGGCGTCAATGCCCTACAGTATTTTGCGTTTATCCTGAATCAGGAAAAATACTGTAAGTCTTCGTTTTTTAGCAAAACGGATCAATCATTTTGTCCTTTGCTCTAGGGTCTGTTGA
>DDLW01000375.1 GCA_002340345.1 Alphaproteobacteria bacterium UBA2562
ATCGGGTTTTTCGAGCTGTCCAATCCGGGTCATGTCTCCGGCACAGGCTCCACTTTGACGGCTTTTACCCGCCCTTCCATAAGCGGTATATAAGCCTCTTTCATTGGCTTCATTCCACCATGTGGCGGCATCCTGACCTGATTTCCAGATGATCTCTTCAGGGACAAAATCATTCGCGGTCGTTCCGTCGCTGAAAAAGACCTTTGCATAATATCAGCGGAGAGAGCCTTGGATTTTTTGGTTGATCTTTTTCTCAATCGCAGGAGGGTTTAACCAAGCTGCTCTAGGTTTTATTTTTGTCGGTTGGCATGATTTCTCGGACTCCAGCTTTTTAGTCTATTTGCGACACTCAGCTTATTGAGAGAAAGTGAGGTTGGGATAGATTTTTTCAGCTATAAAGGCTGTCAGCGGCTTGGCTCTGAGAATATTTTGGTTACAGCACTTCGCTTTTATCCTGAACCAGGAAAAATGCTGTAAGTTTTTGTTTTTGACGCAAAACGGATCAAAAGGATGGATCTATCCTTTTGCCCTTTGCTCTCAGAAAAGAAACCTCACAGATGGCCATTGGATTTTGCTTTGGCATACCAGTCTTGCGGAACCCGTAACGTCAGCGCTTGCGGACGAGATTTCACTGTCAAAGGCAAGGTCAACCGTTGCACATCACCATCCATAGCGACACGGATTGTTTCCCCTTTTTTGGTTATTTGCGCCTTTTTCGCCGAATAGGCCTTCATTAAAGGATTATCACTCCACCGCCCTGATAAAGCCGCAGCCACCATCAAAGCAAAGCGAAGTCGTGTTTCGGCTTCCACCACATAGACAACCAATTCGCCACGATCCAAATGGGTTCTTTGCGGTAAAAAACGGCTATCAGAACTAAAACCATTATTGGCGATAATCAGCAGCGGCGACCGGATTTTTTTCGCTTCTTCATCAAGCTCTAAGAGCAATTTCAAAGGCTTGGCATAGCGAAAAGCTCTTAACCAAGCTTTGGCCATGGCCCAGAAACGGTTCTGTTTTTGTAATTTTTCTTGTAAGCTACGATGCCTGACAACCCAAGCATGGACGCCAACGGCCACATGGCTGATAAAGGGAATACCATTGATTTCCCCTAAATCTGTGGGAACATCAACACCTTGTGCTAAGCAGGCCACAGCCTCAACAGGATCCAGTGGCAAACATAAATCACGCGCAACAATATTAATGGTGCCCATCGGCAGCACACCAAGGCTCCAGCCATGCTCTGATAATAAGGCGGCGGCGTCTCTTAAAGATCCATCACCGCCGCCGATGATCATAAGTTTGTCTTCATCCGAATTTTCTGGATGCGCTGCGGCATAGGTCTTTGCATGGGCAATGCGTGTTTTTAAAGTGGGCAGTAATGTTTTCGTTGTCACATAGGTGATCGTTGGGGCCGCCTCTGAAACTTCATGGAGCAAAGCATCTGGTTTAAAGCAAGGCTGAAAATGCTCTTGAATCGCCGCTTCGACCTGCCGACCGCTGTCAGGGGTACAACCACCGGAATCTGTATTTAAGAGTGCTTCAACACGCACAGCGCTCATTCCCTCGTGCATTGACCAAAACGGAAAATTCAGGCGAAGCTTGACTTTCGTTTGAAAAAGTCTCGGTCTCATAAAAAAGCCCGATCAGAACAAACAAAAGATTATTCTTCATTCCGAGAGAGCCAAATGGCGGTTAAGTCATCAGGCAAAGGAAAAACAGCATGATTTCGGAATTTGTCCATCATATGCTTGAGGGGACAATGAGAACCGCTCTCACGAACAGATTGTTGCACTAAGGCATGAACCCCTTCATCATCAAGAATATGCCCCTCAAGGGAAGGACTCTCAGGCAAAGCATCAGAGAATAAGAAAAGGAAACTTCCTGGAGGAAATTGCACTTCGCGATTCTCATAACGCGACCGGGGCGACAAGCCTAAGGGCATGCCGCTGGTATCACAAATTGAAAAAGCTCCACTGCCGATTTGCCCGAGCAAGGGTTCTGGTGCACCTGCTGCAGAATAGGTCAGCAAATTGTTCTCAAAATCGAAAACACCATAAAACATTGTCGCATATTGACCGCGTGGCAATAATTCTAGAAGAAGAAGATTTAAGGCCTCCAGATGCGCTGCTGGATTACCGTTATGTGGCGCGATTTTACTCATCAAAGCATGCATACGAAATGTATTGAGAGCAGATGCAATACCATGCCCAGAAAAATCAACAATAAAAAGCGCTAATCGGCCATCATCTAATATTTCTGTTCCCCAGAAATCGCCTCCCAGCTCGGCAGAAGGGATAAACTGGGACGATAATGTCAATTTTAACTTTGATTCTATTTGAGCAATTTCTTCTGCGCCAGGTAACAGAACTTGCTGCATATTTGCAGCAATCGTTAAATCCTCATCAAGGCGTCCATTAATTGTTTCGAGTGTTTGAATTAAAAGATTATTTTCGAGGTGAATTCTCACTCTCGCAACGAGTTCTGTGCCATTCAAAGGCTTCGTGACCAGATCTGTTGCCCCGAGACTAAAGGCTTTATTACGGTCTTCCGCACTATTCAACGCCGTTTGTATAAGAATAGGCAAACCGCGATAATGTGGATCATTGCGTAAGGTTGTCAGAACATCAAAGCCATCTATTTCAGGCATAAGGATGTCCAAAACCACCAGATCAGGATGATATTCTGGAATAATATCAAGCGCTTTTGAGCCATCTTCCACCAGTTCAACATTTCTGAAACCGGCAGAGCTTAATAAATTTTGGATGACAAAGCGAATAAGCTCGTCATCATCCACAATTAAAATTTTGCAGTCAAAAACAGATGTGCGCACTTGATCGCGCAGCTTTCCGTTTGTCAATACTTGCTCTTTATTGGCAAGCGCTTCTGCATGGGTCAATAGTCGAAACTCATAATGAAACGGCGACCGTCATTCAGCCAGTTAACCGAAGTGGCGACAGAGGTGATGATTTGAAGTCCACGCCCGCTAGGCTTTCCCTTTTCGACAACCGGAGCCTTATAACCTTCCCCTTCATCTTGAATGGTAAAGGTCAAAGTTTCGTCATCCCATTGCGAAAGGACCAAAAGGCGCCTCATGCCATAAGTGGCATTAGACAAGCGCTCATCAATCATAAGCGTGTAGCGTTCAAAGTCATCAAGATTATTTCTTAACGCACCATTTACCTGCAAATTGCCATGCAAAATCGCGTTAGAAATAGCTTCTTCTAAAGCAAAGCGTATTCCATCAGCATGCTCTGCGGCAATAGTGATTTCAGAAAAAATCGCATCACAAAGATGATGGGCAATATGACATGAAAAAGCAGAACGCGTTGACAGCGATACAGCAAGGCCGTTATTTTTCAAGCAATCAATCAAAATTTCAGGAACGGCTTCCCCAGGGCTGCAAGGTTCGAAAAAACCGCGAAAAGGCGCTTGAAAGGCCGCTTTCACATCTTCTTCTTGGGGGTGATCCCCAACCATCAGTGCAGGGCTTTTGCCTGTCATTGTGTTGAGATTTTCAAAAACCAAGACATCATGGCGCTGCGCAAGCGTCTTTAAATCCGCTGACGTCATATTTAATCCAAGAATTTGTATCATGTCGGCAGCAACCAAAACGCTCGTCCTGCGAATGATTTAGAGCAAAAGACAAAAGGATGAATGGATCCTTTTAATCCGTTTTGCGGCAAAACCAAAGATATACAGCATTTCTTCTGCCTCCAAAGATAAAGCAAAATGCTGCAACCCAACATAAAGACTTCTTCCAGCCTTTCCCCATCTGACATTCTCATTCTAACAAGACACAGAAACAGACAGAAGATTTAAGAGCCAAGAAGTCACACAACCCTAAAAGATGGCTTATTTACAATAGGCTATCCTTAGGAAGGAGAGATCATGTTTCAATTGCGATTTCTTCATGGAATCGCGACAAAGAAAGAAGTTTTTTGACACGCCCCTGGGGGTTGCGCAAAGATATAGAGACCTTCGATTCTTCGGCAGCATCCCGCAAAAGAACAAGTTTTCCTAATCCAGCAGAATCCATATATTCTAAGTCTGTTAAATCTAGAATAAAGCGGTCTGCTGTATTGCTTTTGATCCGGTCGAGAATTTCTTTAAAGGCCTCATTCTCTTGAAGAGAAAAACGGCCTTGTAAATACATTTCGACGGTGCCATTGGCTTCTTTAATGTCAAACTTCATTTCTATATCCAGCTTCCACCGATTTGGCGAGGATCTTTCTATAACGCCCGTGGGTTTGTATCAGTTTATCACTTCAAACTCTAGACCTTTTTCTTAACAATCCCCCCAATGCTGCCATTCTCAATATTTTTAAAAAGCCATAGGCCTTTTTTTTGATTGACGAACAAAGAAGAGCGCAACCTGGCAGCAGCCCTCGGAGAATCTATTGTTCTCAAAGATCTAGAGTATTTTGCATGATCATTGGATCAGGCAAAATGCTTTAAGTCTTTGTCTTCGCCGCAAGACGCAGCGACCAGGTGACGCCACCTGATCGCGCTTTGCTCTAGAGCCTTTCTCTTTTATATTGAATCAATGGAAAGGCTCTATGGTCTTGTTTTTGCTGCAAAACGCAGGGTTAAAGTGTTTCCACTTTAACCAGCTTTGCTCTAATCACAAACAATCGTGACCCATTCTGCGAAATAGATCTGCACAGGCTT
>DDLW01000028.1 GCA_002340345.1 Alphaproteobacteria bacterium UBA2562
CAGTCGACACGTCTTGCGGCAAAACAATAAGATAGAGCCTTTCGTGTGAGTCTATCATCACGCAAAATGCTCTAAAACATGACATGCTGGATTGTTTGCGCTGTTTTATGCAGCGAGGACAAAAATAAACACCTATGGGGTTTTAAACCCCATAGGTGCCATAAAGAAAATAGAAAAGATGTCTTCTTGCAGGGCTGAAATGACTCTCTGATTTGTTTGTTTCTAAGAGCCATTTCAAAAGGTCTGTCAGGACATAAAGATCAGGCAGCCGCCATAGCAGATGTCGATGTCGAAGACTGTGGATCGCGGCTGTCCTCCAACAAAAGACCTAATAATCCTTTATCCCCTTCATCTTCCAGGATTTTCTGGATATGGGCTTGCCCATGGGTTACGAAAATTTGGTCAATTTTCGAAGCCGCTTCCCAAAAACTTTTATGGTTGCTGACACTGGCACGGCGATCAATAACAGCTTCAATCAAGCAAGGGCCACCCCCGGCAGATGCTTGATTCACTGCAGAATCAAAGCTCTCAAGATCTGTGCTGCTCCAATGGCGCCATCCTGCAGCCCGTGCGGCCATCCCGATATTAATACTGGGAGGGCAGAGAAAATCATCATATTCAGGAATGTCACTCGTTGGCAAATAGTCGAAAATTGCACCACCGCCATTATTCAAAACAACAAGGGTGACGTTATGGTTATGCGCAAGTTGTAAGCTGCCAACATCATGGGAAAAAGCCATATCACCAATCATGGCCAAGGTCGGCTTATCAGGTTGGGTTGAGGCGAGACCTAATAAGGTTGCAATGGACCCATCGATGCCATTGGTGCCGCGATTGGCAACCAAGCGGAATTTCTTATTGGTTGTGCCGGAAAAGCTATCAAAATCGCGAATGCTCATGGAGTTACCAGAGAACAGGATGGCATTTTCAGCAACAGATTCAACCAGGTTACGGACAATGGGAGCTTCCCATAAGCTGCTTTCATTGATCTCGCCAGCACGTTTGCCGATAAATGTTTCACAGGCACGGAAAGCGTCCGCCCAATGTTTCGGTGCTGGAATAACATTACCTCTTGCGGAGATGCCACGGCAGAAAGAGGCCGGATCAGAACGGAAGAGATGTGTGACCCGTAAAAGAGGGTCAGGCCAACGGACGGTGGAATCAACAATAATGTAATCCGTAGCAGGTGATTTTAGAAGCCAAGTGAGAACGGGTTTTGCTGTTGGGGGACCACCAAAGCTAATGACCCATTCTGGCTGGAAGTTGTTTGAAAATTCCTTTGACCGTAAGAAGGAATCTGCGCGTGAGAGCACACAAACATCATCAGGGGCGCCAAACCGTAAATTACTCATAGGATCTGTAATGACGGGGCTGCCAGTGTCGCGTGCCAGCTGATAAAGAGCCTCGGGGAAACCTTCTTCTTCAATTTCAGTCGCACCACAGACGATGACGCCTTTTCTTCCGGAGATTGTGGCGGAGACATCGATGATGTCTTCTAGCTGTGGACGGATGCGAGACCGATGAATGACAGGCGGCTTCACTGTCGGGAGTTTCGTGCGTGTTTTCGGGACAAGGGGATCCCGGAAAGGCAAATTAACATGCACAGGGCCGGGGGCGGGCCAGAGACTTTGTTCATAAATGCGAGATGCGAGAGGCTGAAGCGAGTCAATGCTATTGTCGGGGAGTGGTAAATGGTGAGACGCTCGGACATGAGGCCCAAAAACACGCATTTGATCAATAGCTTGCGCAGAGCAACGGTCTTGATTTTCTGGCGCGCGATCTGCTGTCAAAAGGATGAGAGGAATCATGCCAGAGAAGGCTTCCATAACAGCAGGATACCAATGACCGGTTGCTGATCCAGACGTGCAAATCAGAATAACCGGATTACGTGTCGCGCGGGCAATGCCCAAAGCATAGAAAGCTGCTGACCGCTCGTCGATGACAACTGTAATTTTTAGGTTTGGGTTGGCGCGACATGCCAACGCCAAAGGTGCCATTTGTGCACCCGGAGACATAACCGCGTGGGTTGCGCCTCTCGCAACAAGTGAATCTATGAGAACGCCTGCCCAGCGGAAGTTTAATTCGGCGTCTGCTTGAACAATGCCCCTGAAGCTTGTTTCATCATTTGTTACATCAGCCGAAAAGGGAGTTGAGCTGTTTGCATTGTTATTTGCAGAAAAACCAAATTGCTCAAGCCCCGCAGAAAGGGTGTCCCCCATGACGGTATCTCCATTTCATCGTAAACTGTTTTGAAAAAATTCTATTTTGTAGGTGCAGAAGTTTTTTTATCTCCGCCTCGCGAGAACAGCTTGTAACTTATTGCACTATAAGAGCGCAATAAATTTCACTGTGCGAACGTGCTTTTCAAAAAAATGAAAGGCAACTTTCCCCTCTACCAATGGACTTCGATATGCCCCGTTGAACAAGGCCTAGGTTTATTAATTCATTTGTAACATCGGCTTATGAAGATCTGTGATGTTCGATGGGTTTTGTTTCGCTTTCTTACAGTCGTGTTTCTTTTGCAACGTTATAGATATAAATTTTTCTTGTGCACTTCATAATTATGGAGAGGATAATCGCTAAAGGCAACTATTAATGATTTTAAATAGGCAATAATTTAGAAATAGTCGTCTTTTTTTGATAAAAATAACGCAAAAATAGATTTTAATAAAAATCTATTATCGTAATTAGGTTGATTTTTGGGAATATGAAAAACCATAAAGAAACAACGCATTAGTTATTTTTGCTTTTTTTGATAAAAATCATGCGAATCGCTTATAAAAAAGAGAAATTTCCTACATATAAAAGTATGCAAAATTGTTTTTTTATTTTCTGAATTTCTTTTTCAAATCTTGAATTGAGAAGTTATCATGAAAAGTGTATATTTTAAATATTAAACTAAAAAATAATTGAATTAAGGAACCCAACTAATTATTAAGGGTCTATAGATGTTATTGTGGAGTCAAGGTTTTTTAGTATTTATACTTATCTTGTTTGGTTTGCTGATTGTTCTCTGTGCATTTACATATTATTTTCGCGTCTTTCAGATTTTTAACGCCTAAAAAATAGGCAAATCATGAAAAATCTGAAAATGGCTTGTGACCTCAGAACTGAAAATGTTGCTTGGTTTGTAACAGTGGTTTTGGAAACAATGAAGTTTCATAAAATATTTTATAGGTCCATATCTCTGCTTTTATAGCGTAACATGCAATGTTATAAAGAAAGAGATAGGCAGTTTTGTCTAAAACAAGATTTCATATTTTTTTCAATGATTAGGGCGTGAGGGTCTTGGATCTTTCCCGGATTGAGCAGAGTGCTCCAGATCAGAATTCTTTGAAAGCGGCATCCAAATTGCGGGCTGCACAGAAATGGCCGCTTTTGGCACGAAATGAGGATGGCACACTGGTCTGGGGGGAATGCCAAGGGTCAGGGGCCACACCTTATCGCGTGGTGGGGGATCTCAAAGATCTTGGCAGCAAATGTAGCTGTCCCTCGCGCAAATTTCCTTGCAAGCATGCTTTGGCGCTCTTTTGGGTTTTTCATGACAGGGCTGAGGCTTTTGAAACCCAGCCTGTCCCTCAGTGGATTACAGAATGGCTCTCCCGCCGGCGGGGGGCAGCGACTGGGGATGCAAAACCCTCTCAAAAGACGGATATTGGGGCTGCTGCTCTGGAGAGCATGGAACCCATTAAAAAAACCGTAGCTGAGGCCCAGCTTCGTCGTCAAAAAACGGCGGCGGAAACACGCTCTATAGCGCGTAAAGACGCGATGATCGCTGGTTTTGAAGATTTAGAGATTTGGGTGGCAGACCAGCTGCGATTGGGGGTAGGTGGGCTGCTTGAGGATATGGCGGCGCGTTGTCGGCAAATTGCGGCCCGATTGGTGGATGCCAAAGCCATTAATCTTGCCGCACGTTTAGACGAATTGCCAGGTGCCATCTTATCTTTGCCGCGTGAACACCGGGTGGAGGCTCTGATTGCAGAGCTCGGGGCGCTCATTTTATTGGTGAGAGCCTTCCAGGCCACGCCGGATGATCCAGAGCTGATGCGGGAAATTGCGCAAACCGAGAAAAAAGAAACGCTTTTACAGTCTCCAGCCGCTTTAAAAGTGACAGGATCTTGGGAGGTCCTGGCGGAAACCTTGCGAAGCCGTAAAGACCGCCTGATCGAACATAGTCTTTGGCTTTTGAAATGTGATCAAGACGGTGCTGAACAAAAGGGACCGTCCTTTGCCTTAATCCAAGATTTTTACCCCGCTGTAGCGGGGAAAAGGAATAAAAGCTGGCAGCTTGGGCAAGTGCTTTATGGTGATTTGTGCTTTTACCCAGCCGCGCTGCCGTTACGCGCTCTTGTCGAGGCGTGGCGACAGCCCAATCCGATGTCTTCACAGGGGGCGGAAAATAAGGCCTTACCCTGGACAGAACGCGCATGTGAGGCTGAAGACGGGCTCCCTACGCGGTTTGCTGAAATCCGAAAAGCGGCGCCTTGGATGCGCGAAAGCCCTCATATGCTGCCGCCTGGTCGGCTTGTGGTTGCGGCAGGGGGGCAGCTCTGGTGGCATAATAGGGCGGGTTCTGTTTTTCTGCCTTTGATTGGGGATCTTCCCGATTGGGTATCGGGGATTGTTTTGCAGCGGACGATCATTCTGTGGAATGGGCGTTTTGGGCACTTCCTTGCTGGCGACAGCGCGCATTTTGGGCGGATCTATGACGGTGACTCTTGAGATAGAAGCCTATGAAAGAATGAGAAGCCTTTGGGTCACAGGGGGGCGGGTCGGCCCTTTGGCACCCCCCTCTTGGCAAAAGGCTGTGGAGGCGTCAGAGGAAAAAGAGCAAGAGCTGCGCCTTTTGGTGTTGGCAGAGCAATTTCGCGCCCTGATGGTCCAGGCTGTACCGCCAGAGGCCTTAGACAAGAGCGAAGCTTTTCCTTTGCCATCGCGTGCGATCCTCTCAAGACGGGCCCAGAGGCTTTTTCGGAAAATTGCTGCGGCAGGGAAGGCAGCGCAAACAGCCTGTTTGGTAAAGTTGCTCCATGCGCGTGGCTATATGCTCTCGCCCTCGGATATACCGCATTTGGCGTGCCTATCTGACCGGGAGGCGATCAGCGCCGCCCATGACCTCTATCAACCTTGGTTGCGTTGGCTGATGTCGCATGGTCATAAAGTGCCGACATGCCTTTATAGTGCGACGAATTTTGAAGACTGGGTGCAGCAGGAGGCTCTTACAGAACGCTGTGAGAATTTGGTCCAGCTGTTCCATCGCCAGCCAGAACAAGCGCGTGACATTCTCAAGGCCGCTCTGGAGGCGGGGTCGGGGAAGGAGCGTTGGACGCTTTTAAACTCTGTCCGGCAAAGCCTTGATCACCGGGACATTCCCCTATTGGAACAGTATGCAAAGGGGCGCAAATCAAATTTGAAAGAGCTTGCCGGTTGGTTGCGCACCCAAAAGAAACAGACCGCTGAAACCACTGCAAAAGATTACCGGGATCTCTTTCTCTCTTGTTTGGTGCAGAAAAAGCGCGGCATTGTGATCGGGCGTAAAACAAGCTATCAGATTGATGTGGCCAAATTCCTAGGCCTCTTTTTAGAGTTTGAGCCTTTATGCGCCATGAATGCGATTCCAGATCTTGCCCAGGCGCTTGACCTGGACCCGGTGCGCTTTTTAACCGGCCTCTCCCTCGCGCCCATAGAAGCGGAAGGGGGGATCCGGGAGGATTTTCTCTATGGTTTCTATCGGTTCTTATGCTCCGTGCAAGAAACCGAAACGGCCCAAAGCTTTGCAAAGGCGATGGTCGCCGCTGGCGATTGGACATATGTTGCGCACTGTTCGGCCTTGGCAGACCGCCTTGATCGCGATCAGCGCCGCCAGCGGTTGCAAGAGATCCTGGCAGCAAAGCGACCAGGACCCATAGCGGCCTTTGCTTGGGCTGGGCCTTTGGTCGGGGCAATGGCACAGGAAGAGGTTCTAACACCGTCTCTGCTGCGGCTGATGGGGGACAAAAAGCCCACAAACCCTTTGTCCGATGTGGAATGGACTTGTCTTCTCTGTTTAATGTCCCCGGCGGCGGCCCAGAGTCTCGCCCAGAATTTTCCCAAAGGTGGCAGCGATCAGATCGAAGACTTAAGGCCGTTGCTGCAGGATATTCTGACCTTTAATGCTTTGCTTCTGCCCTCTGGTGGCGTGGAAGGGGAGGAGAGGGTTCCTTGATCGCGTGAACGCGATTATTCGAGGGGCCTTTTCGAAAAGTCCCCCTCATCACCCCCTAAAATTTTTGAAAGATTTTTTCGCGAAAAAGTCGCCTGATTTCGCGCAAGCGAAAAAAGACCGGAGTTTCCCATGGATACAGTGCTAAGACAGCCCGCTGAAAAACGCTGGAGCACAGAGCTTGCGGCCCTTAAAATGGACAGCCAGAGCCCACGACCGACAGGCTGGCAAATGTCGCCAAAGGCGGTTGTCACCTATCTCATGGGTGGGAAAGCCCCAGATGGCACGGTGATTTCACCGAAATATATTGGCGATCGCCGTTTGATTGAAACGGCGGTGGCGACCTTGGCGACAGACCGGGCTTTGCTGTTGCTGGGCGTGCCGGGGACAGCGAAATCTTGGGTCTCAGAGCATCTGACCGCTGCGATAACAGGGGACTCAACACTCCTGATCCAATGCACGGCGGGCACAGATGAAAATCAAATCCGCTATGGTTGGAACTATGCCAAGCTGTTGGCAGATGGGCCAAGCCGCGCTGCTTTGGTGCCAACGCCTTTGTTCCGGGCGATGGAGACCGGGCGGCTCTGTCGGTTAGAAGAATTAACCCGAATGGGGTCGGATGTTCAGGACACACTGATTACGGTTCTGTCTGAAAAACTGCTCCCCATCCCGGAATTGAATGAAGCTGTTTATGCCGAACGTGGGTTTAATGTGATCGCAACGGCCAATAACCGCGACAAAGGGGTGAATGAGCTGTCTTCAGCGCTCAAGCGCCGCTTTAATGTGGTGGTTTTGCCTTTGCCTGATGATATGAAGCGGGAGGTCGAGATTGTTGTCCAACGGGTCGGCGAAATGGCGACGGGCCTAGACCTGCCGGCGCCGAAGAATGTCCCCGAAGAAGTGGCGCGGGTTGTAACGATTTTTCGCGAACTCCGCAATGGCTGTACGGAAGATCGCAAAATTACCTTGAAAACGCCTACGGGCTCTTTGTCCACAGCAGAGGCGATTGCTGTCATGGTCGGGGGGCTGAGCCAAGCGGCTTGGTTCCAGGATGGGGCTTTGGATGCCGAGGCTCTGGGGGCGAATTTGGTGGGAGCCATTGTCAAAGATCCGGTACAAGATCGCCTCGCCCTGTCTGAGTATTTAGAAACCGTGTTGAAAAATCGCCGCGACTATTCGGCTTATTATCACTCTATGACTTCGCTGGTGTAGGAGGGCGGCATGGTTCTCTCAGCCCCTTCGCCAGCAGCGCCCGCACACGCCCCACGCACAAGAAGAGCGGTGGCGAAAGAGACGGTGTCCGTCCAGTTTTTTGGTATCCGCCATCATGGCCCAGGTTCTGCGCGGCGGTTGGTCCAGGCTTTGGATGCGCTCCAGCCGACGCAAGTGTTGATCGAAGGGCCCGCAGATGCAACCGATAGCCTACAATGGTTGACCGATCCGGCCATGGTTTTGCCCGTGGCGCTTTTAAGCTATGTGGCCGATGATCCCTCCCGCGCCAGTTTTTATCCTTGGGCGGTTTATTCTCCAGAATATCAAGCGATTTTATGGGCCTTTCGCCATCAAAGAGAGGTGCGGTTTATTGATCTCCCGACGTCTCTCCGCCTGGGTCTGCGCCAGGGAGAGGCGTTTAAGGAGCCTGCAGAGGAGACTGGGGCCGGGGATGATGAGGGAGCGACAGAAGACGAAAAGATAAGAGGGGACGAAACCGCTATACAGGGTCTTGACCAGGACCAGCCCACCCTGTCTCCGTTATCTCTCGACCCTGTTGGTGCGCTGGCGGCGGCGGCGGGCTATGAGGATGGGGAGTCCTGGTGGAATGATGTGATCGAGGCCCATCCCGCACCAGGGCCGGTCTTTGACGCGGTGGCCGAGGCGATGACCGCGCTGCGGGAGGCCTGTTCGCCCAGCATCAAAGATCGCTTGGAAGAGATGCGGGAAGCCCATATGCGCCTCGAAATCGCAAAAGCGCTGAAAGAGGTAAAGGCAGAACAGGCGTCTGGGGCGCTTGCGGTGGTCTGTGGGGCCTGGCATGTGCCAGCATTGCGGGCGAAAATATCGGCGCAACAAGACCGCGCCTGTCTCAAAGGCCTCAAAAAAGTCAAGACCTTAGCCACTTGGGTTCCCTGGACCAGCGAACGCTTATCCCAAGCGTCTGGCTATGGGGCTGGGGTGCGCTTTCCCGATTGGTATGATCATCTCTGGCATGTTTGGCAAGACCAAGATCGGCTGGAAAAGCAAGGCAAAGAGCAAGAGCAAGAGCAAGGGCAGGCGGCAACCCTCTGGCTGGTGCGTTTTGCCCGCAGCTTGCGGCAGGCGGGCCATGTGGCGTCTCCGGCATCGGTGATCGAGGCATGGCGTTTGACCATGGCCTTGACCGCCTTACGGGAACGGTCTGCGCCAGGCTATGAAGAGATACGCGATGCGGCAATTGCGTGCCTGTGTGGAGGCTCTGAAACCTTATGGCATGAGAGCCCCTCTTTGTGCCAAATTGGGCAGATTCCGGACAATATGCCACAAGCGCCTTTATTGGCCGATCTCCAACAACAGCAAAAAAAGGCCAAATTAAAAGCGCAAGCGGACGAAACTCTCTTATCCCTTGATTTGCGCAGCGAGATGGGCATGAAGCGCTCGATTTTGCTGCACCGCTTGACCCTCCTCACGGTGCCTTGGGGGCAGTTGCAAGATCCTGGCGGCAGCCGAGGCACCTTTCGCGAGCGTTGGACCCTATGCTGGCAGCCGGAATTCTCAGTACAGCTCATCGAACAGACGACATATGGGTCGACTTTGGAAACAGCGGCTGAAAATCTCTGTCGCGCGCAAATGGAGGACAGCCCGAACCCAGGCGATCTTGCCATACAGCTGCGTTCAGCCATGGTCGCGCATCTGGAAGGGGCTGTGAAAGACGGCTTGGCCTTGTTGGAGCAACGGGCCACCGACAGCAGCGACGGGTTCCAGCTTCTCCGGGTGTTGCCGCCCTTGGCCGATGTCTTACGCTATGGTCAAGCACGGGTGGTATCGATCGCGCATCTGGAAGGGTTGTTCCATCGTTTGGTGGTCCATGCTGCCCTGGCCTTGCCGCAAGCCGCCCGCGATCTCGATGACCAAGCCGCCTCTGATCTGAAGCAGGCTTTAAAATTGGCCGATGGTGCGGTGCGCTTATTGGCAGAAGGCGGCACCTCTGGAGGTGGGCAGGCGGCGATGGCGGAACAGGAGGCTCCTGAGGCGACTGGGGTGTCTGGGCCTCTCACTGTACCGGCGGCGGCTCCCGATGAAGAAACCCTGGTGTCAGGCCAGAATCCCTGGGACCAGGCCTTGCACGCCCTTTTACACCATAACCGCTCAACGCCCATGCTGGCCGGGTTGGCCGCACGTTTGCTCTATGAAGCCGATCTCATCCCCGCAGGGGAGATGGGACTTCTTTTATCCCAGAAACTCTCTCCCGGAACCGATCCCAGCCAAGCCGCTGGCTTTTTTGAAGGCTTTTTCGAAGGGGCCGGGCAAAGGCTGATCCATGATGACGCTTTGCGCCGCGCCGTTGATCGCTGGCTTTTGTCCTTGACAGAGGAGAGTTTCATTGCACATCTGCCCCTGTTTCGCAGGGTGTTTGCCGCTTTAGACGCCTCCGAACGGCGCTATTTGCTCGAAGCCCTGATCGGCAAGACGCGGAAACAGGGGGAGGCACATCTGGCCCCCGTTACAGAGCTCACCCCGCTTTGGGAGGCGCATCAGGATCACATCATAGCCATCATGAACAGGGGGCAAGCATGACCGCAGAAGAGGATCGTAAAAGCCCAGGAACTCTCCGAGAAACCCTCCCAGAAACGCTTGCAGAAACCCCTCTCACAAAAGACCAGCAAGAGCGCCGCTGGCGTATGGCCATCGGTCTTGAAACGGCCGACGCGTCTGAAACGCAGCTTTTGTCAGACCAGGACCAAGCCATGTCGCGATCCTTAACAGCGCTCTATGGCGATGGGCAAGATCTTGATAAAAAAGGCAAAAAGACAAAGGGCAGTTTACAACGCTCCGCCCCCTCTGCCGCGCGCTGGATGGGGGATATTCGCCAATATTTCCCCTCTTCTGTCGTCCGTGTCGTGCAAAAAGATGCTTTCGAGCGTCTTGGCCTCAAACAAATGCTCATGGAGCCAGAATTTCTGGAAGCCGTGGAAGCCGATGTAAATCTGATTGCAGATCTGATCACCATGCGTGCGGTCATCCCAGAAAAAACCAAGGATACCGCCAGAGACGTCGTCAGGCGCGTTGTCGAACAGCTCATGGAACGCTTAGAACGCAAAACAGCCGAAGCCATTACCGGCGCTTTGGACCGTTCCCGCCGGACCCACAGGCCCCGCTTTAATGACATCGATTGGCCCCGGACGATCCAAGCGAATTTACGCCATTATCAAGCGGATTATCGCACAATCGTGCCAGAAACTTTGATCGGTTTCATGCGCCATCAAAAGCGGATTGTGGATCTGGATGAAGTTGTTTTATGTGTCGATCAGTCTGGCTCCATGGCAAGCTCGGTGGTCTATGCATCGATTTTTGCCGCCGTCATGGCCTCTTTGCCCGTTGTCCAGACCAAGCTGATTTGCTTTGATACGGCTGTTTTGGATTTAACAGAAGAGCTCGCAGATCCCGTCGAAGTTCTGTTCGGCGTCCAATTGGGCGGCGGCACAGATATCAATCAAGCCATTGCCTGGTGCCAAGACCGGATTGAAAAGCCTGGGAAATGCCATTTGGTTCTGATTTCGGATTTATATGAAGGCGGAGATGGTCAGTCTTTGCTCCTGCGCATGGCCCAGCTGGTCCGGTCCGGGGTGAATGTGATTGTGTTACTGGCGTTATGTGATAATGGACGGCCCTCTTATGATCCCAAAATGGCTGAGGAGATGGCGGTTTTAGGCATTCCTGTTTTTTCTTGTACGCCGGATCATTTTCCTGATCTGATGGCAACGGCATTACGGCGTGAGGATATTGGGGCTTGGGCGGCGGGGGAGGATATTAAGTTGATCCGTAAAGGGGCTGGTGATCAGGCGTAATTCCGTTCTTTTCGCTGCGCGAAAATAGGGCGACTTTTTCGAGAAAAAGTCTGTCAAAAAGCTTTTTCCTTAAGCATAAGGTTGATTTCGTTACGGATCAGGGCAATGCCCTCGCGGATTTTGCTGCCATCGATAGAAGAATAAGCAATCCGAAACTCCGGGCAGATCCGGTCTTGCTCGGCGAAAAAAGGCGTGCCAGGCTCAATCAGAACCCCTTTGCGTAACAGGCGTTGGGCCAAGCTGCTGGAATGGAGATTTTGGGGACCACGTACCCAAAGGCTCGTGCCGCCAAAATGGCTGTTGCTCTCCATCGGCAGGTCAAACTCATGTAAAGCGTCCATCAGAATCGCTCGGCGGGTGGTGAAAATACGTTTGAGACGCCGTAAATGGCTATCATAATGGCCATGGGCGACAAAATAAGCGACCATCCTTTGCAAATGGCCCGGTGGATGGCGGAGCATCAAAGCGCGAATTTTGCGCGCATGCTGGATAAACACCCGATCCGCCACAAGATAGCCCAAACGCACGCCTGGAAAAAGCGACTTTGAAAAGCTGCCAACATAAATCACTCGTCCATCTTTATCCATAGATTTCAAAGATTTCCGTGGCGATGAGAAAAAATTCATCTCAAAATCATATTCATCCTCGACAAGCACCCAATCATGCTCGACGGCCTTGTTCATAAGGTTTTGGCGGCGATAGAGGGGCATGGTGACGCCTGTTGGCGCTTGGTGGCTGGGGGTTAGGAAAACCACGCTGGCCTCTGGGGGGATGGCCTCTGGGGGCAGCCCCTCATCATCAATATTGACATGGGTGACTTGGGTGCCGCGCCATTCTAAGCCGGTGGAGAGATCCGGATAGCCGGGATTCTCACAGATCGCATGGGCTTGGGGACCTCCGAGAATCTGGGTGGCCAGCCAGAGTGCATTTTGTGCGCCGATGGTGACCAAGATCTCGTCCATTTCCGCATGAACGCCCCTTTGCGGCAAGGTTTGGGTGCGGATTTGATGGACAAGCAAAGGGTCATCGGCAATCGCGACATCGCTGGCCATGGCGGAGAAATCTTCTTTCGAAAAAGCCCTTCGGGCGCAATCCCGCCACGCGCTGATATCAAAGACCGTTTGATCCATCTGACCATAAATAAAAGGATAGGGGTAGCTTCGCCAATTGGCGGGCTTAACAATCTGCCGACGGCTGTTAATGGCAGAGTTGCTGAGACGGTCTTGCCAAAATTCTGGGTTGGTCTTGGTGGCGCTGATCGCGGTCGAGGCCTCGATGGGGGGAACATCTGCGACGTAAAAAGCGCTGCGGTTTTGAGCTCTGAGATAGCCCAAGGCGACGAGCTCCTGATAAGCGAGGGTAATGGTTGGCCGCGACACACCAAGATGCTCTGCTAATTTCCGGCTGGAGGGCAGCTTTGCTCCTGGCATGGCGGTTCCACGCCGAATAAGCGCAATGACAGACGTGCAAATCTGGGCTTGCAAAGTCTGTTTGGACTGGCGATCAAGATAAAAAGCATCACTGGAAATCTGCGGCATCTGTCTCCAAGTCCAAGGTTTCCAAAGGGCAAGCCCTTTGGCCGCCGGAGGCATATTTATAAAATCCGAAAGGATTTTAGAGGTGCGTTCAGGCACCGCGCGGGCGATCTCCACAGTTTAGGCTTTCGAACAGCTCCCATCTGGCCATATCAATCTTACAAACTGGATATATCAGAGTCAAAATTAATTTGGTAAGTATTGTTTCAGTAATTGGACAAATCCACAAAAGGAATAGGCCTAAAATAAAGTAACGATAGAAGATTTTAGGTGTCTCTACCTTAGAGGTATTGTTCGAAAATATAAAATGACTTGCTCTCACATGAATGGGGATAAGCCTGTGTTTCATAAGAAAACCCTTGCTGCTGTTTTGGCGCTTTCCGCAGCTCTGATGGTCTCTGGACCGGCCTCTGCCAAAGACTTTAAAGTGGCTGTTGGTGATGGTGCTGGCGGCACCCAAGAAGCGCTCGGAAAAGCGTTTATTGAAGCTTTTGAAAAAGAAAGCGGTGGGGCCCATAGTGCTAAGCTTTTCTTAAATGGCCAGTTGGGTTCTGAACAAGATACGGTGAATAATGCGGCGATGGGGACCCTGGATTTCTCTATCCTTGCGATCAATAACATCACGCCCTTCTCGCCAACTGTCGGCACTTTGACCCTGCCTTATGTCATTTTGAGCCTTGAAGACGCTGTAAAAGTCACCCAAGGCCCGATTGGCGAGGAGCTTGTGGCCAATACTGTCCGGGATGCGGGTGTGCGGATTATTGGTTGGGCCTATTCGGGCTTTCGGGTTTTGACCAACTCAAAACGCCCTGTGTCTTCGGTGGCGGATCTCGATGGCCTGGTGATCCGTGTCCCGAAAAACGAAATCATGATCGAGACTTATAAATCTTGGGGGGTGAACCCAACCCCGATGGCATGGTCTGAAACTTTTGCTGGTTTGCAGCAGAAAGTCGTTGATGGCCAAGACAATCCTTACATCACTGTTTATGCCATGAAATTTGATGAGGTGCAGAAATATGTCACCAATATTCGCTACATCTTTTCGATTGAGCCGTTGATTATTTCTGAATCTCTGTTCCAGGATTTGTCTGAGAAAGACCAAAAAGCGGTTCTCGCGGCTGGGAAAGCGGCAACGGCTTTCAGTGAGACCTTCTTACGGGAGCAAGAGGCGAAAATTAAAGAAGAATTGGTGTCTCGCGGCATGGAAATCACTGATCCCGCCAATGATGAAGCGGAGTTCATCTCTCTGGCGACCAAAGCGGTTTGGCCGAAATTCTATGAGAGCATCGGTGGAGTTGAGAAGTTAAACACAATCTTGACCGCTTTAGGGCGTGATCCTGTGAAGTAATATTTTCTTCTCTCAATGAAGTCATTAAGGGCGATGGAAGACAATATAGTTCCCTTTATTGTCTTCCTAGTCTTTCTTTTGTGATTTTTCGGGAAAGATTGAAGATACTATTTCTCCTACTCTATGACCATGAGGCCAGCTATGAAGACGCTAAAATATATTTTCAATAATATTGAAATTCTATTTTGCCGCGCACTCCTCGTGGCTTTTGTAACCTTGCTGTTTGTCCAAATTCTAAGCCGGGAACTCTTTGGCTTTTCAATTTCTTGGATCGAAGAAGCCTCTGTTTACATGTTTGTTTGGTTCGTGTTCTTAGGCGCAAGTGAAGCGGCAAAAATATCAGCTCACAATAGATTGACCTTTCACTTTAAATTAATGCCAGAGCGCTGGGTGAAATATGTAGAAGCCTTTGGAGATGTGTTCTGGATTGGGTTTAATGCCTATTTTGTTTATCTTTCTTATGATTTTGTCTTTAATCGCATGAATAAATTTTGGAAGTCACAGACATTAGGCGTGGAGATGAAATATTTTTATATCATTTTGCCACTTGCTTTTACTCTTATGACCATTCGCATACTGCAAGTTAATTACAATAAACTTGTCAAAAACATCGAATTCGAAGACCCAGATAAAGTAAAAATAGAAAATAAAGAGTAAGATGAAAAATTTTATTATGGAGTTTCGTTATGGAAAATGAAGTTGTTTCGATTTTATTTATTTCCTTCTTTGCACTGTTACTCATTGGAGCGCCGATCTCCGTGGCGCTTGGGGTGTCGGCCTTGGTGTCTTATCTCTATCTCGGTGATAATCCGATTAAGTTGGTGCAAATCGCGTTTTCTTCTGTGGGCTCTTTTCCCTTAATGGCCTTGCCAGCCTTTATTCTCGCCGGGGCTTTGATGGAAGCATCTGGCATCTCAAAACGGTTGATCAATGTGGCCGAAAGCTTGGCCGGGCCCTTTACCGGTGGCTTATCCGCGGCGGCGGTGGTGGCGTGTTTGTTCTTTGGCGCGATTTCAGGATCAGGTCCGGCAACAACGGCGGCTGTTGGTATGTTGATGATCCCCGCCATGGTCAGACGCGGTTATGATAAAGGCTATGCCTCGGCAGTGACCGCGTCAGCGGGGGGGCTTGGGATTGTTATTCCGCCCTCTATTCCGATGGTGATTTTTGGGATCTCTGCTTTGGGGATCAAGCCACCTGCAGACGCTGTGACACAATTTGGTAGCTTTGATTCTGTCTCCATTTCAAAGCTGTTTATCGCAGGCTTTGTTCCCGCCTTTTTGATCGCCTCAAGCCTTTTGATGATGAATTATCTTTTGTGCCGCCGTCATGGCTTTCGTGGTACAGCCGAACCCTTGTCTTTGAAGAAGATTGGCCGTGAACTCTATCGTGGCTTTTGGTCGCTCATGGCGCCGATTGTGGTACTGAGCGGGATTTATAGCGGCTTTTTCACGCCAACAGAGGCCGCCATTGTCGCGATTTTCTACACCCTCTTTGTTGGCATCGTCATCTACCGCGAGCTGACATGGAAAGCCTTCTCACGCACTTTAGAAGCAACGACATGGCTCACAGGACGGGTGCTGTTGATCCTCTTTACCGCCACCGTCTTTGGCCGTTTGCTGGTCGAAAATCACATTCCTGGGATGATCGCCGAAAATATGTTGGCCATGACCCAAAATATCTATGTGATTTGGGCGTTGGTGATCATTTTGCTGCTGTTTGTTGGCATGTTTATGGAAACCTTGGCGACAATCCTGATCCTTGTGCCGGTCATGTTGCCAATCGCCTATAGCGTTGGCATTGACCCCACCCATTTCGGGGTTGTGATGGTCTGTGCTCTAGGCATTGGGTTTCAGACCCCACCGTTGGGAGAGAATTTGTTCATTGCCTCGGGCATTTCCAACGTCTCGATCGAGCAGATCTCTTTGAAAGCTTTGCCTTTTGCTTTCATTAATACGCTGGCGATTTTTATGATCGCTTATTTCCCGGAACTCTCTTTATGGCTGCCAAGATTGCTGGGCTATTGAGCTCAACCAGCGCAAAAGCATCTTCATGTCAAAACCATCTGAAACGCCCTGAAGGGGAGCCTGTTGGCCTATGATTTTCGCGAAACGCATTTTGTTTGCGACGGATTTGTCAGAGAATTCGGCCTATGCCTTGCGTCATGTTCTGGCTTTGGCCGTCAATACAGGAGCGGATCTGTTCATCACCCATGCGGCGGAAAAGCCCAGCCAAGATCAGCAAGTGACCTTGATGATGTTTATGCAAGATGAGACCACGCGTGAGGATAATCTCAGCCATCGTCAGAGCCATCTGGAAGAAGAGCTTAGAACATGGTTAGCGTCTGCCCTGGCTGATTATGAGATCACTGATGCTGAGACCTTGATCCAAGGGGCGGAGGTTGTCGAAGGTCACCCCGCCGACGTTATTCCCCGCCGGGCGAAGGCGTTGTCTTGTGATCTCATCGCGATTGGCTCCCATGAGAATACGGGGTCTTTCACCTTTCTGGGGGCGGTGGCAAAGCGGATCTTACGCAAGTCGGATATTCCGACGATGGTGATCCCGTACCGAAAGGCGCGCTAGTTCTCTAAAGTCCAGGGTTTCCAAAGGATAAGTCCTTTGGCCGCCGGCGGCATGTTTATGAAATCCGTAGGATT
>DDLW01000184.1 GCA_002340345.1 Alphaproteobacteria bacterium UBA2562
GCCGCAAAACGCATGGTTGAAGGGGCTGCCACTTTAACCAGCTTTGCTCTAGGAGGCGTGACGCCTGAGGGGCTTACGCTAAAACAAGCAAAAGATCTTTGGTGTCCACTTGGGTTCCAGGAGAAACAATCACCTTGCCGATTTTGCCAGAGGCTTCGGCGAGGAGCGATGTCTCCATTTTCATGGCTTCAATGGATAAAAGCACATCGCCGCGTTCCACACTGTCACCTTCTTTGACAGAAACACTGACCACAAGCCCTGGCATGGGGGCACCAATATGGTTTTCATTGCCATCTTCGGCTTTTAGCGCTGCTTCTTTTTGTGGGGCGAGGGTCTTATCAGCGATTTTTACCGTTCGGGGTTGGCCGTTCACTTCAAAAAAGACGGTGCGGCGGCCTTCTGCATCGGCTTCACTGATAGCACGAAACCGGATGATCAGGGTTTTGCCCTTTTCAAGATGGGCCAAGACCTCGACACCGGCCTGCACCCCATAGAAGAAAGCCCCTGTTGGCAGAACAGAAACATCGCCATAAAGCGTTTGGTGGGCCGCATAGTCTAAAAAGACTTGGGGATACATGATATAAGAGGCCAGCTCATTATCACTCAGAGGACGTCCGATCGTTTCTGCGGCTGTGGCGCGTTCAGCTTCCAGATCAAGGGGGTCCATAGCAGACCCTGGGCGCACTGTGATGGCCTTGTCGTCTTTGAGGATCTTTTTCTGTAAAGCTGCGGGGAAGCCGCCTGTCGGCTGGCCGAGCTCACCCCGAAAGAAGGAGACGACAGAGTCAGGGAAAGCAATTTCTTTGTCTGGATTTTCAACATCTTGGCGGGTTAAGCCGGAGGTGACCATCATTAAGGCCATGTCGCCCACGACTTTGGATGAGGGGGTGACCTTGACGATATCACCAAACATCTGATTCACATCAGCATAAGCATCAGAGACTTCGGACCAATGGTCCTCGATGCCAAGGCTTCTGGCTTGTTGACGTAGATTTGTATATTGCCCGCCAGGCATTTCATGGTTGTAGACGTCACTTGTCCCACAGCGGATGTCGCTTTCGAAGCCGATGTAATTGGCTCTGATTTGCTCCCAATAGCCGGAGATTTCGCGAAGCGCTTTCGGGTCAAGGCCTGTGTCACGGTCTGTGTTTCTGAGAGCAGAGACCAAAGAGCCAAGATTGGCCTGTGATGTCAGGCCACTCATGGAATCAAGGGCCGCATCAACGGCATCAACGCCAGCCTCGGAAGCGGCTAAAAGGGAGGCGGCTGCAATCCCTGAGGTGTCATGGGTGTGGAAGTGAATAGGAATAGAGATTTCCGATTTCAAGGCTGTGAAAAGCTTTGTCGCCGCGGCAGGTTTCAGAAGTCCAGCCATATCCTTGATCCCGAGAATATGGGCACCCGCTTTTTCCAAATCCTTTGCCATTTGAACATAGTAATTGAGGGAATATTTCGCCCGGTCAGGATCCAGAATATCGCCTGTGTAACAGACTGCGGCTTCGCAGAGCTTGCCTGTGTCTAAGACGGCATCAATGGCGATACGCATATTGTCAACCCAGTTCAAGCTATCAAAAACCCGGAAAAGATCGATGCCAGTTTTGGCCGAGCGTTCGACAAGATATTTAACGGCATTATCGGGGTAATTGCGATAGCCAACACCATTGCTTGCGCGCAAAAGCATCTGCGTGAGATGGTTGGGCATGGCGTTAGAGAGCTGCTCTAGGCGCTCCCAAGGGCATTCCTTTAAGAAGCGCATGGCGACGTCAAAGGTGGCGCCGCCCCAACATTCGACGGAAAACAGCTCTGGCAATAAAGCACTATAGGCAGGTGCAAGATGGACCATATCATGGGTGCGTACGCGGGTTGCAAGGAGAGATTGGTGTGCATCTCGCATAGACGTATCTGTCAAAAGCAGTCGTTTTTGCGCTAACATCCAATCGGCAACAGCTTTTGGGCCCTCTTGTGCTAATTTTTGTTTCAGGCCAGGTTTGTCCGGAGTGTCATAGCTTGGCACTTTTAAGACATGGATATGGTTTGGCTTTTGACGGCCCGCCACTTCTGGATTGCCATTGACCATGACATCGCCAAGGAACATCAATAGCTTACTGGCACGGTCTTTGCGCTTTGGCGAATCAAAAAGCTCTGGGGATTGATCAATGAATTTCGTCGTATAAGCACCGCTGAGGAATTTGTCATGGGACAGGACATTTTCTAAAAAGACCAAATTGGTCGCCACACCTCGGATGCGGAATTCCCGCAATGCGCGATCCATGCGGGCAATGGCTTCGTCTGGTCTTGCACCCCAGGCGGTGACTTTTTCAAGAAGGCTGTCATAATAACGGGTGACCAAAGCGCCGGAAAAAGCTGTCCCTCCATCCAAGCGAATGCCAAAGCCTGTGGCCCCACGATAGGCGAGAATTTTGCCATAATCAGGGATGAAATTATTTTCCGGATCTTCTGTTGTGACACGGCATTGGATCGCATGGCCGTTCAGGCGGATATTATCTTGGGCCGGGACGCCGCTGTCGATTTCGCCAATGGTGGCGCCTTCACAAATGCGAATTTGCGCTTGGACGATATCAATCCCGGTGACGACTTCTGTAACGGTATGCTCAACTTGAACGCGAGGATTGACCTCAATAAAGTAAAATTCAGAAGTGTCAACATCCATCAAAAATTCGATTGTGCCAGCACAGGAATAGCCCACAGCCCGGGCAATTTTTAAAGCAGCATCACATAAGGCAGCACGCTGGTCATCATTGAGATAGGGGGCAGGGGCGCGCTCGACGACTTTTTGATTGCGGCGTTGGACAGAACAATCCCGCTCAAAAAGATGGACAATATTACCATGGCGGTCTCCGAGGATTTGCACCTCAACATGGCGGGCTTGGCGTACCAATTTTTCAAGATAAAGCTCGTCATTGCCAAAAGCGGCTTTGGCCTCACGTTTGGCAATGTCAACCTGTGACAGCAAAGCATCTTCAGAGAGAATTTCACGCATGCCGCGCCCGCCACCGCCCCAAGAGGCTTTTGTGATCATTGGGTAACCGACCTTTGCGGCCTCGGCTTGGATGATCTCAGGGTCTTGTGGCAAGGCCTCTGTTGCCGGTACAACGGGGGCACCGGCTTGGAGAGCAAGGGCGCGTGCGGAAACCTTATTGCCTAAAGTCTCCATCACCTCTGGCGAAGGGCCGATGAAGATCATGCCTTCTTCTGCGCAGCGCCTCGCAAAATGAGGATTCTCTGACAAGAAACCATAGCCAGGGTGAATAGCGTCAACACCAGCTTCTTTCGCGATGTGGAGAATGTCTTCGATCGCAAGATAAGCCTCGATAGGCCCTTTGCCTTGGCCCACGAGATAGGATTCATCGGCTTTAAACCGATGTAGAGCAAAGCGATCTTCTTTGGAATAAAGAGCAACCGTCTTAATGCCGAGTTCTGTCGCAGCACGACAAATACGAATGGCAATTTCACCGCGATTGGCGACCAAAAGACGTTTGATTTTTCCTGGACGGGTCATGATCTACTCTGCTTTCAAAAGGGACGATGTGAGGCTCTATGATATGGCCACCGCGATTGACCTCGGCGTTTGCCTTACGAAGCCTCGGAAAAAGAGGCCGTGAGAGGTTTCCATTATGTGGCGTGCGCTATAGTCTCGTGGTTCAATTCAGACGGACGTCTTCGGGAGTATTCCCATTTGGAAAACTGACAGCATTTTTCTGACTTTAAAGAAACGTAAAATGCTTTAAGTAATGGTCTTTACCGCAAAACGTTCTCTTAAAACAAGAAGATTATGTTTTAAAAAGATTTTTAATAATTTTGAATGTCTGTATTTCATCCTAAAGAAGATATTCTTTCTAGGGAGACTTGTAAAACTCTGCGCCTTTTGGTGGGAGCGTAGGAATAGTAAAAATAAGCTTATGAGATGGTCATCTCGATTTACCTAAGATTTTGCGCAGTGAAGCCACGGAGGGTATTGAAAAATTTGAGCCGACAAATGGCGAAAAGAGATAATTAAATATTTCTGTATATATAAAAAACTTCTTTTGCAAAATTATGTTTGCGGCCTCTATCTGGACCATGCCGCCAGTTTTTGCTTTGCTTTAAAGTCTTTGGAAATCTGCATAAAGATGCGGTGCAAAAATGGGATGAGGGCATGAAAGAAGCCGTGCGCCTTGCTGCTTTGCAAGAGCAGAGATCACTTCTGTCGTTTGGGGCGCGGGGGCAAGGCGTAGACAGGTAAAGCCATGGCGCAGTGTAGCGAGGGCAATGGCAGGATATTGTGCACAATCAAGCACAGCCTCCCAGGACAAGGGGGGCTGTGGAGAGCGTTCTGAAATACGTTGCACGGCTTCTGTCAGGAGAGCTCGAAAAAACAATGGCCCCATAAAGGCCCCGGCATTTGGAGGGCTCCAAAGCTGTATAGAAAGATTTTGCGTTTGACTTATGGAAAGCGCTTGGCTGGCCGCATCAACAGTGGAGACAATTGCTAAGAGTCCTGGTGGATGCAGTAAAGGCGTTGTCTCTAAGGGCGGATAGACTTGCATGGATGGTCAAACTTCCAAAATATGCGCTATCCCTAGGTGAGGGACAGTCACGCGATCCCGCAGCTTTGAATTTTGCAATGCTTTAAAAGAAAAGCTTTTTGCTTTACAACACTGTGTTTTTTGATCTTATTCAATGCCACCAGAAAAAATAGTACGGCCAATTTGGTCTGTGATGCTCACAGGTTCTTTTGTTTTGAGGATTTCAGCCCCTGGAGCAAGCATTATATCCGATTGTCCAGCAATGATCGTGATATGGGTTCCGCCCATAAGACCGCCAGACTTAATGCCTAATGCGGAATCTTCAGGAATTTGATACTGGGTTTGGATGGCCATCTCAACAGTTGCAAAATAACTTTCTGGATCGAGATAAGAGTGCGTCACATGGCCAATTGGAATCCCTGCAATCATGACGTGATCTCCTGCCGTGACGCCTGGCGCTGTGAAGAATTGAGCGCTGAGATTATAAGTCTCTGTCCTGTCATCGACACCGACAGAATGCGCATGGATCAGAAACCAAGCCGTTACGATAATAACAGCAAAAGCAAGTACGGTCTCAATAGCACTATTCTTCATGGCAGAACATGCACCCTAAATTATTCAAAATTTTTCCAAAGGTCTGTGGCTTAGAAACCCCTCTAAGCCGCATATTGAAGACGTCGATCCGGCCATGGGTCAGATTTGCGTATAATCAAAATCACGGGTTTGCCTGCTTTTGCATCTCATATTTGACACCAGAGAAAATGACACGCGATACAAGATCGATAACATCGACAGCATCTTGTGTGTAATTCACTTTGCCACCAGGGCCGATCATGTTGTCGTCGCCGCCAACATCAAGGGAAACATAAGAATCGCCAAGGAGGCCATCCGATAGAATACGTGCCGCGCTATCAATAGGAAGCTGAACGCCGGCCTGGACATTCATCGTAATAACGGCGCGAAAGTCTTCTGGATTCAAGGTCATGGCTTGAACATTGCCGATTTTGATACCGCCAAGGCGAACATCAGCCCCTTGGCGCAAGCTCCCAACAGATCCAAATTCGGCTTGGACACGATAGCCCTCAACTTGTTTTACACCGCTACGCATCATGCCAAAGCCAACAAAAATGAGAATCAGGGTGATGACAATACCGCCGACAATGGTTTCTAAGGTTTCTGTTTTCATCTTTTTCTATGTCCTCAAGGACTTTATATCCAATTTCACTCAGCACTTAAAAAGATGGAAGCGCTCTTCCATAGCAACCGGTCAAATGGAATGACGTTTCGGTTGATATTTTGCTCAAGCGCCGCACGGACTTAGAGTACATGTCTTGCGGCAAAACAAAACGCATCCCAACCAACAATAGGGTCTTGTTTTTGTTGGTTGGTCCTACAATGACAGCTAAAAGCGGGCACGTTTTTAGCGGTTTTGCCCGTTTCTAAAAGTGACGCACTTTAATTCTGGGAGTCTCAAAGCTTGCGTTTTTGTCTCTGAAAGCTCTTCAATTTTATGGAATGTGTCATTCCCAGTGCGTGCTCTTGCCAAAAAGCGCTCCTTACTCAGGAGACCAAGCTTCATAATCGCCTGTTGCTTTTGCTCTTTGTCCCCCTTTGAGAGGGTGACCGGCAGGGCGGTAGGCCTCTGTTGTTCCTGTGAGATTTGGGTAATGCTCTGCTTCCCACTCTTGACGAGGCAGAGGTGTTTTATTGGGTGGTTCTTTCGAAATGTGGTGGAGCCAGGCATGCCAATCGGCGGGAACCTTACTTGCTTCGACATCGCCTTGGTAAGTGACCCAACGCCGTTCACGGCCAAAGCCGATCGTGGATTTGCCGCCGCTTTTTTCACGATAATAGCGATTGCCAAAATCATCTTCACCAACCAGTTCACCTTTGAACATGGTGAAAAGGCGCGTGCCGAAATTTGTCATGCTGTTTCCTATCTTTTCTCTCTTAAAGCAAAGCCAGTTAAAGGGGGCACCTTTAACCATGGGTTTTGCGGCAAAACTACAGACATGTCGCTTTTATTCTGATTCAAAATACCAAAATAAAAGCGAAATCTTGTCACTCCACTCTTTGTGGAAAAGCGCTATGGCAAGCTTTTATAGCATCGAAGCTTAGAAATTATAGTCTGTTGTAATAGATCCGTGTCGGCTGGAAAAGTTTTTTTACACTTTGGGGGCCTGTAACGATGTTCTGAGCCTTGTCCATTCCTGTAATGCATTGTTTTTATTTTAAAATATAGAATGAAAGAAAACCCAGCATAAGAGCTCTGATAGGGTGATAATTTTATGAGATCATGGCTTCGAGGGTGACAAGTGGGCAGAAGAAGCTTATATCCAAATTAGGATATAATTTGGGCCTTTATCTGTATAGGGATAAAATCATGCAGTCTCAAAGTCGTTTTTTTGAAGATGTCGCAAAATTAGGAAATTCTGCTTTTTCAACGCTTTCTGGCGTGAAAGAAGAAATCGAAGCCCGTGTAAGAGATCAAATGGAGCGCGTTTTGCGTGATATGAATTTGGTGTCGAGAGAAGAATTCGAGGCCGTGCGGGCGATGGCTGAGAAGGCACGTCTGGAAAACGAAGCTCTGGAAAAGCGTTTGGCAAAGCTGGAAGAGAATCTCTAAAGTTTATTTGATTTTTGAATGGCTTGTGCTTTTTGAGGTTTGTGTTCATAGGGGCGACCTGCCCCTATTCGCAGGCCTTACTATGTTGTGAAAGAGCGTTTCGTACGACTCTATGAAAGCATATTCTCTTCCCACAGGGGGAAGCTATCCTTTTGCCTTCGACTCTAAGGGGGCTGTTACAAAATGGATCAAAAGGATCGACTTATACCAACCGACAGAATCTCCGACTCTTCGGTTGATATTTTGCTCAAGCGCCGC
>DDLW01000165.1 GCA_002340345.1 Alphaproteobacteria bacterium UBA2562
ACCATTATGCAGAGGTCTTAACATGGGGGTATGGTTCCAATAAGCCGTTTTTACAGGTGTGACAAAACCCGTAATGCCGGGGCCATTTTGCGCAACCGCCATGGCGATCTTACCGGTCGCTCTTGTATAGCCATCACAAATAAGACCTGCGTTGACTTCATGGGCGCAGTCCCAGAACGTAATACCTGCTTTCGGGAAAAGATCTGAAATGGGCATCATGGCAGACCCAATAATACCAAAAGCATGCTCAATACCATGCATTTGCAGAACTTTGACGAATGCTTCTTCAGTTGTCATTCTTGCCATGGCAATAAATGCTCCCTATTGAACGTTATTGAGATGTTTTAAAGTCTTATTTTGCCGCAAGACGAAAGTGATCAGGGGGGATTCACCTGATCGCGCTTTGCTTAACGCGCGGCATCTTCTAAAATCATGTCCGATGCTTTTTCTGCGATCATGATGGTCGGGGCGTTTGTGTTTCCAGACACAAGGGAGGGCATAATAGAGGCGTCAACAACGCGGAGCCCTTCCAGCCCATAAACACGAAGCCGTTCATCAACAACCGCTTTCGGGTCACTCTTAGGTCCCATTTTGCAGGTACTGGTTGGATGATATATGGATTGTGCAAGGTTCCGACCGGCGTCTAGCAATTGTTCATCGGTGGCCGCGGCAACCCCTGGTCTTAATTCTTCATCAATGAGGGGTTTCAAAATATCCGTCTCAGCAAATTTGCGTGACCAGCGCATGCCTGCGACCACATTCTTTTGGTCCGCTGTTGCTGAAAGATAATTTGGATAAATCAACGGATAAACCGTTGGATCGGGTGATTGTAATGCGATGTGACCTCTGCTTTCTGGGCGCAATTGGCAGGTTGAAGAGGTGAAGGCTGAGAAGGGATGGAGACCATCACCCGGCTTATCTGCGCTTAAGGGTTGAAGGTGGAACTGGATGTCTGGCGTCTCGACAGTGTCTTCGCTTTTACAAAAGACGCAGACTTGGCTGGCGGCCAAGGTCAACGGCCCTTTGCGGCGGAAGATATAGTTCATGCCCGCCAGCATTTTGTTGAGGGGGTTCGCCAAATAATCATTCAGGGAAATCGGCTTTTTGATCTTGAACACCATGCGAATTTGCAAATGGTCTTGCAGCTCTTGGCCAATCGCCTTGCTGTCCTGGACAACAGGAATTCCCATATCCTGTAAGTGATCCGCAGGCCCAACACCCGAGACCATCAGCAAATGAGGCGAGCCAATGGCACCCGAAGACAAAATGACTTCGCCCTGGGCCTTGAAAATTTGGGAGACCCCATCGACGGACGCTTCAACGCCAACCGCACGCTTGCCTTCAAAAATAATTTTCTTGGCCAGCGCTTTGGTGATGATTTTTAGATTGGGTCGGCGTTTCACAGGATTTAAAAAGGCAACGGCGGTGCTACAACGGCGGCCATTTTTCGTCGTGAGCTGAAAGTAGCTCGCGCCTTCTTGGGTCTCGCCATTGTAATCAATATTGGTGGGCAAACCCAATTCACCAGCGGCTTTGATAAAGCGATTGCTTAAGTCCGTTTTAAAGGTTGCGTCTGTGACGGACAGGGGGCCGCTGTCGCCATGATAGTTATTCGCGCCATGCTCTTGGTTTTCAGATTTCTTGAAATAGGGCAAAACATCATCATAGGACCAACCTTGGTTGCCGAGGGCTGACCAATCGTCATAGTCCTTTTTGTTGCCGCGAACATAGAGAAGGCCATTGATGGAGCTGGATCCACCGAGGGTTTTACCGCGTGGCCAATTGATAGAACGGCCATTTAAACCTTTGTCATGTTCCGTTGTGTAGCACCAGTCCCATTTAGGGTTGTTGATTGTCTTAAAATATCCAACGGGTACATGAATCCAAGGGTACCAATCCTCTGAGCCAGCTTCGAGGAGAATAACTTTCTTTCCAGGGTCCGTGCTGAGTCGATTTGCCAGCACACAGCCTGCAGAGCCAGCCCCTACAATTATATAATCTGCTTCGAGCGTTTCCATTGCGAGCCAACTTTTGTTGATTGTTAATTTTTTGACAGACCTTGCATACCAAACAAATTGCTAGTAGCTATTATCTGCAAATAGGGAATAGAAGTCCCATTAATTGCTTGCAGGGATATCTATAATATGTTTTTAATGGAACTGCAAGTCTCATTTAAGAAAAAAATCAGGGAGGATATCTCATGAAGGTGTCTGAAAAAATCAATCGCATCTCTCGCCGTGACCTTTTCCGCGTCGCAGGCCAATATGGCATGTCTTCGACGCTTATTGCCGCAGGGGGCATGGGCGGTCTGTTCACTGCCGCCAACCTCGCCACGGCAGCAGAATCGACCTACACAAAGCGATTTACGAAAAAAGCCAAACATAATCTGAAGTTTGGCGCCTCTGGGTTTAATGCCCGCAACCTTTTGATCGAGCGCGCGGGTGCCTTGTTCTTTGCGCAAGATCTGGAAGAACGCACCGATGGCGAGATTCGAATCGAATTCATTGGCGATAACCAGATCTGTGGCCAGCTGTCTTGTGTGAAAAAAACCCAACAGGGAATCGTTGATATTTATGCCGCTTCAACGCAAAACTCTGCTGGGGGGGCGCCTTATCTGAATGTTTTGGATTACGCTTATGTCTTCCCTGGTCGTGCGGGGCAGTATCATTTCCTTTACAGCCCTGAGAGCCAAAAAATCCTACGAGATCCCTTGGAAAAGCGTCATGGGTTGAAATTCTTGTTCTCCCATTGTGAGCTGCGCGGCATCCAGCTCGGGCTTAAATGGAAAGACAAACCCACAGTCACCAAGCTGGAAACTTTGTTTGGCACGAAAAACCGGGTCACGGGGACGCAATTGGGGCGCATTGCGATGCAGCAATTGAAGCTCAATCCGGTGCCGGTTGCTTGGGAAGAGACCTTGGATGGCTTGAAACAAGGTCTGATCGATGGCGCAGAAACATGGGCTTCTGCTGTTGGTTATGCCAATATGTCCCCTGTTGTGTCGCAATCGGTTGATTTGAAATTCTTCTGCGGCACAGAGCATACCTCCATGTCTGCGAAGGTCTTTGATAAGCTCGAGCCGCATTTGCAAGACGCGGTGATGGAGTCGGCCTATCTGGCGCAAGTCCATGTCCAAGCGGCCAATGAGGCGGCCTTGGTGAAAACAGTCGGATTCTCGGATCCGGTTATGCCCGGCACATTGTTTGATAAACACAATGTGCGCCCGGCCTTCTTGCCCGACTCGGAAATCAAAATAGCCGAAGAAATGTGTTCGCCAGAATTCAATCCAAAGCCTTGGGAACAATGGCGTGAGCGCCTGAACAACTGGGCTGGCGGGATTGATACTTATAAGGAACTTCACCGCATTGCACGTGAAGTACCAAAAGACATGCTCCCCGAAAATGTTGAGCCTCGCCGTTGGTGGAAATCATAAAACAGGTTTTACAGCCTTGCGCTGATGCCGTGCATCAGACGCAGGGCTGTAAGGTTTTGTGTTTTTCGTCAAATGGATCGGAAGGATCTTTTTCTCCTTTCGTCCTTTGCTCTCATGGTGATGTGCATGCCTTTTGAGCCGAAAAAGGCATGCATCTCCCAGAAATAATAAGAAAAAAAACTCACCCATGGGGAGACTAAAATGGCTTCGTCACTTCAGGATCTCGGAGCAATTTTTCAAGCAATTGCCTCTCTAGATGCGTTTCAAATTTCCGAAGCATTCAATAGCCCAGCAGCCTATGTCTTTGGTGCAATCATTGTGCTGTTTGGGGGCTATTTGGTCATGCGCCTCCTGCAAGCGGTTCCGTTTCTTGATAAATATTTTGAACGGACGGTCTTGGTGGGCACATATCTGACAATTGCGCTCGTGATCTTCGTAGAAGTGTTTCGACGTTTTGTCTTTCAGGTTCAAGCGCCGTGGTCGACGACCTTGCCGCCTTATCTCTTTCTCATCATGGCATGGGCGGGCTGTGCTTATAATACAAAGCTCCGGGCGCATCTCGCTTTTTCTGAATTGAGGACAAAATTGCCCAGATCAGGTCAGCTCGCCTGTCTGTTTCTGGATGCGTTTTTGTGGCTCGCCTTCGCCATGATTGCGATTGTGACCTCCTTAAAGCAGACAGCAAATTCCGCAGCAAACTTCCAAATCTTACTCGGAACCGATGATGTGATGCAGTGGTGGTTCTACATCATAAGACCTCTGCATAATATC
>DDLW01000313.1 GCA_002340345.1 Alphaproteobacteria bacterium UBA2562
GGTTGGTGGCGCCGCCACAGCCGGTGCGGCTGCGGGCGGTGGCATTTCAATGGGAACCATTGCCCTTGGAACGCTCGGTGCTGTTGCCCTTGGTGGCGGTGTCGTGGCGGCTGCCTCTGCCTCTGGCGGAGGAAGTGATGGCGGAAGCTCTCCCTCTTCATCAACATCACCCAAAGGTCCTACTATTTATAAGTCAATTGCAGAACCCCTTAACGATAGCACAAGTTTTGAAACAACCGAGTATTATGCGTCAGACGGCTCAGCCGCTGTGGGTGAACCTAAATCCGCTCTAGATGCAGTCCATGCGTCTGAGCTGTACCGCCGCAGCCGCTATGACCTCCCCGCTCCCAGAGAGATCGTTGTTGCCGTCATGGATACAGGTGTGGATTATTTCCACGATGATCTCAAAAATCAACTTGTCGATGGTTATAGCATCTTTGCAGATGAGCCCGAAGCCATCGATGCCCGCACCAATAAAGGCCATAAAAACGGCCAAGACTACGATATTGACGGCCATGGGACTGCAGTGGCAAGTATCATTGCTGGTGAACGCGGCAATGGTGGTATGCAAGGCATTGCCTATCAGGCTAAAATTATGTCAATTGATGTGGTTTGGGATGAGAGAGACTATGACGGTGATGGTAAAGTGGACGTGGCTAGTCGCAGCAAGCCTGCACGTCCATTCCACGAAGCTGTAAATTTTATTTTAAATGATTCCAGAACATTAGTTGTCAATGGGAGTTTTGGTACAGACGCGAAAGTCTCGACAGATATGGACAAATATGAGTATTTAGCAGATCAATTCCAGCGAATAACAGATTCTGGCCGTGCTCTCGTTTTTGCCACCGGTAATGACGGTCTTGATAATCCTGCTTTTGGCGCCGCTCTTCCTTATGTGACCGCAAGCAGAAGTATCTTAGGCGACCCCAAAAATTTATATATTTCTTCCAAATCTTCCAAAGCCCATGACTATAGCAGCATGAAAGGGCTGACCGTTGCTGTCGCGGCGAGCGATAATCAAGGAAATATTCGCATTTATTCCAATAGATGCGGTGTTGCCGCAGCTTGGTGTCTTGTGGCACCGGATCAAGGCGTAATCGCAGACCGGGTCACAACAGGAACAGGTACATCAGAAACTCTTACTGGAACAAAAGCTGGAGGAACATCTTACTCGGCACCTTTGGTGTCTGGGGCCATTACTGTTCTGCTGCAAATGTTTCCAAACTTAACGCCGGAACAAGCTGTTAAGATCATTCTTGATACGGCCAACAAAAATATTACAGGTTATAGCCCTGAGATTCATGGCCAAGGCATGCTTGATGTCGCAAACGCTGTCAGCCCACAAGGGGAAATGACAATCAAGGCTGCAAACGGTCAAAAATCTTCTCTAGAAGGGTCTAGGGTTGCCGCCGGTGGTGCCATGGGGAATGCCATGAGCTCTGCTCTGTCAACCATGCGCGTCGCAAGCTTTGATGACTATGGACGTGCCTTCAGTGTTGACCTCAAAGGCTTTGCCCAAGAAGCAAAAAGACGTTTCAATCTAGACCTTGCCTACCAGAAATTTGCGAAGCCTGGTGTTGAAAACCCCAAAATTACCTTGGGTGCTTTCAATATCCAAATGAATGTCACCAATAGCGAAGTTGGTGATGGTCCTGTGAAAGACAAAAAACCTGTCATGCAAGACGCTGAAGTCGAATATACTGGTCAAAAAGGCGTCAAATTTGCTTTGAGTTATGACAGACGTGCTGCCAGCCAATTTGGCCTGCGTGCGGAAGACAGCACAGCAGACAAAACACTCATCCAACAAGATGCCTTCACCTCCCCCTTTGCGAGCTTTACAGACCAAGGCGTTGGATCTCGCCTTTCCCTCGACCATTCAAAAGACGTGAAATCACGCTTTGGGGTCTTCATCGGCGATGATGATGAAGACGGTGTCAAGGCAACGGTTGGCATTGCAGAAACCTGGGTCGATGTCAGCAGTTCTGTTTCTGTGAATTTACAAGGCGGCACTATGGTGGAGCGCAATAGCATCCTTGGCGCCCAAGGCGAAGGCGCCTTTGCCTTTGAAAAAGGTGCGACAACAGTTTTTGCGGGCATCGGTGTCGCAGCCGATTTAGGCAATGACATTGGTATCCGTGCAGATCTCCACCAAGGCCTCACCTATGGCAAAGGTGCAGACTCATCCCTCTATAACAGCATCAGCACTGTGCGCAGTGAAAGCTTTTCTGCAGGCCTCACTGCCGCCAATATTGGTACACAGGGCGACAGTTTTTCTCTGACCTTGCACCAACCTCTGCGGGTTGCAAATGGATCAGCTAAACTCCATCTTGAACAAGGATTTAACCAAGATGGTACGGCGCGGAGCTCAGAAGTGAAAATGCCTCTGAAACCCACAGGCCGAGAAATTGGGATTGAAGCTGGATATTCCATGCCTTTGGTTGGCGAAGGTGTTGTCAGCGCTGGTGCCCTCCTCCGCTTACAACCGGGCCATGATGCTGAAGCCGATCCAGAAGCTGCTGTGATGCTCAAAACCAAACAGCCTTTTTAGAATATTGAAAGCAAAGGGCAAAAAGATAGGTTTATCCTTTTGATCCGTTTTGCGACAAAAACAGAAGACTGACAGCATTAACTTTGCTTCAGAATAAAAGCAAAACGCGGTCACTATTACATAGAGACATATCAAAGGTTTCCAAACGGCAAGTCCTTTGAAAACCAGAGGCAAAATCAAAGAAGCCTGTCTCCATTTTCAGAGGCTTTTACATGACTATAAGACTCTTGGGTATCCTCGCTATTGCATTCTATTGTGTGCTGTACACAAATCCTCTTGCGGCCAATAGCTTAAGCAACGAAATGCAAGCTGGCTTAGAGGCAGAAAAAGACGGTGCCTATCTCGATGCCGCAGAAATATGGCAAAAGCTTGCCCAAAAGGGGGACCCTGGCGCGCAATTCCGGCTTGCTCGCCTCATGGCCGATGGATTAGGATTACCACAAAATAAGAGCTACGCGCGTATGCTTTTCGAGCAAGCCTTAGAAGGAGAAGCCAAAAGACGATCACATGGCTATGGCCCACACCCGCTCATTGGCGGCAATCCTCAGAAAACTTTGCAGAGCCCCCCTGCCCCTCAAAACCGTAATCAAAGAGCGTCCACACCAAATTATCAGCAAAAACAAAACCGTTTCACAGCACCATCACAGTCCTTGAGCGGGCCAACACCAAGATCATCCGTAAGGCAAAAGAACACTGGATATGGCGTGCAGCTGGGCTTTTACGCTTCCAAAGAACAAGCCCAGCAAGCCTGGCAGACTATAAGCGCTCGCTTTTCACCTCATCTCGGCCATCTATCCCCAACAACAGAAGCTGTAACCCTAAGCGGTCGCTCCATGATTAAACTCATAGCAACAGGCCTCAATCAAAACAATGCGTCTCAAACTTGCCAGCATCTCATTGCACAAGGGCAAAATTGTGTTGCAAGAAGATTGTAGACCTTTAAAGCAACATCAAAACACTTCCAGCAAGTAAAAGCCCCAAAGCGATATTTAAATATCGTTCTAAAGAGGTACCAAGAATCTTATTTCGAATAACCCGCCCAAGAAACATCCAAATCGCGATAGCTGGCATGGATGTTAGCCAAAAAGCGCCAGGTACTGTAAACCAATATGCTGCTTTATAAAGCGTCACAGCAGCCATAGCAATAGCCCAAGCTTTCGGATTCAACCATTGAAATAGAAACATCCCCCAAAAACTCGGCAAATTGCGGTGATCTTCTAATTCAACTGATTTTATTGGTGCTGTTGCAATTTTAAAAGAAAGCCATAGCAAATATGCAATCCCAATATATTTAATAATTTCAGCTAGTTGGAGAAGTTCAGCTTCCGCCATGCTATAGAGATATGACAGCACGATCACCATACAGGGAAAACCAAGTGTAATCCCAAAGAAAGGCTTCAGAGCAGCTTTCGCCCCCCCTAAAATTGAGGCTGACAAAACAATAAAATTATTAGGTCCTGGGGTGACAGCAGCAATAAAACAAAAGATTAAAAGCGAAAAAAAATTACTATCCATCTTATAGACCTTACAAACAATGCTCTTGCATTGACCCAAACAAAAAAGCCAGGTGAAACGCGGCTTTCGTTTAGAAAATTTAGTGCATAAATAAAAACTTATAGTATCTTTCTGATCCTCAATAAAAACAAAATGCGGCAAGACCTTAAAATATGATCTTATGAAAGAAGGTTTCCAAAGGACTTGTTCTTTAGCCGCCGCTGGCAAAATAAATTGAGCCTTTTATCAACTTTTTCACAAAATAAAAGGCTCAAGAAGATTACTGGGTATGTAGGAAAAAGCGGCGATTCTTATCTTGAACAGGCCGTGCATTCATGGGGAAAATAGAAGCAAATTTTGCAAGCTGCTCAGGGGAGATCCCAATAGATTCACGCATAACAATCCAATGTACCCCCTCACTGCAAGGCGGTGTCGTTAAAGATCCATAATATTGGTACACACCATGATCACGCGGCAACATATCCGCCGCATTGACCATCACATTCGGTATGACACGCGGCTTTGTTGGGAACATTGGCATATGGTCCCATATTGGCGCAATTGCCTGGTTGACACGAGAACGGCTCAAAAAAACGCCTAAAACAGCAAGGTTTTTATTTTCGTCCATATGAACGAAATGAACTTCCATATCATAACGTAAACCATCAACAGCATGTTCTGATGGATGATGGAAATGGAATTGTTTTAAATCATAGCGGCGGCCATTGACAGTCATATGGCTACCACGCGCATAATTGACTTGGATCGTATGGCCATTATTGAGAATTTCTAAGGGAACAGCCCCATAATCAAACCGAAGGTCTGGCAGAGCTGCTGGCGTTGTTTTTGTAAGATTAACCGGAGATTGGTGCATACCCCCGCTACAAGTCGCATATTCTGGAGAAAGCGCCCCCCAATTCTTTGGCCCCCCGGCACCGCTATAGTCCCAAGGCGCGTTATGACCTCCCGCAGCTTCAGCAATTTTTGCACAGGTTAAGCAAGTCCCCGTAGCAACAATATTCTTTAATACGGTCCGGCGCTTCATTTTCTGATCCTTCTTGCTCTGTTTGCGAAAAAATTATAGAGCAAAATGCGTTATGACCTCTGGCAACCGAAAGGCCTAGCATCCTTTGATGATATTGTGTGGTAAATGAGAGCAAACCCCTTTGTAAACACTGATAATCTTTACCCTATAAAGCTATTAAAGCGGCTGCAACGCGCCGCCCTTCTGAAAGCAAAACATTATAAGTTCGACAGGCAGCCCCTGTATCCATGGCATCAATTGTAATGGCATGCAGCTTTAAGAATTGACGTATGGCTGAAGGAATGGGAGACATTTTCTCACCGCAGCCCAACAGAATCAATTCTATCTTTGGTTCAGCGGTAATCACAGCTTTAAAATGATCTTCTGTAAGATCATGAATGGTCACAATGTCCCATGGCAAAACATCATCAGCAAAAACTTGGATAGAGTGTGGATAAGAGTCCCCTGAAACCTGGAAGCCATTGCCTCCATAGGCTTCGATAACTTTACGGCCTTGGGGAATCAGGGGTGTAACATCCATCTCAATCTTCTCTATTTTTGCTTTAGAAAGCTCTGCCTTAAACAGTTTGTGGGGAATTCTGCTCTGGTGCTGTTCCAACAGCACCGTCGCGACGCACATTCAGTAAAATTAACAAGGGTGCGGCAAGAAAAATAGAAGAATATGTCCCGACAATGACACCAACAATCATGGCCAAGCTAAATTCTTGAATAACACTGCCCCCTAAGAAAAAGAGTGACAAAAGAGCCAATAAAGTTGTTCCCGATGTCACAACAGTGCGACTTAAAGTTTGATTAATCGACATATTAAAAAGGTCTTTAAGGGGTTTTGTTTTATATTTACGTAAATTTTCGCGTACACGATCAAAAACCACAACAGTATCATTGATCGAATAGCCAGCAATCGTCAAAACAGCGGCGATAGAGGAAAGATTAAACTCAAGCTCAAAGAAAGCGAAAACACCGAAGGTAATGGCAACATCATGGACAAGCGCAACAACAGCGGCGAGACCAAATTGCCATTCAAAACGGAACCAAATATACATAAGAATGCCACCAATGGCCAAGGCAATGGCCATAATGCCGTCTTGAATCAGTTCCTCGCCCACCTGGGGGCCTACGGTCTCTGTGCGACGATATTCCCAACCATCTCCAAGAACGTCTTTAATGCGGATTAAAGCTTCCTGCTGTGCTTTTTCGCCCCCTGGCTGTTCTTGCACACGCAACAATACATCACGTTCTTCACCAAAAGATTGGACACTCACATCCCCGAGATCAAGCGTCGCCAACTTACCGCGCATATCTGCAATATCAACGGCTCCAGATTCCGATCTCATTTCGACTAAAATACCACCAGCAAAATCAATCCCAAATGCCAGCCCCTTTACCACAACCAAAGAAATAGCAGCAGCCACAAACAAACCGGATAATATAAAGAAAATTCTATGTTTCACCCCTCCCAAAAATTGAATATTCGTATTGGGGGGAACAAGATGCAAATAAGGCATATTGACAATCCTTGCCGCTTGAGGCGTTTCTGGCCTCAAAACATTTCCATGCGGGCATAACTTCATGTGACAAACATGTGCAGACTTCAGCCTTTTTGAGAGCCATATAGTCTACACACAAGCTTATGGCATGCTTTCATTTTAGATTGGGATACTCTCTCTTTTTGGTTTTGCACGCAACCAAGTAACAACCATAAGGCGCGTTAGATAAACAGCAGAGAATACCGATGTCAAAATTCCAAACATAAGGGTAACAGAAAACCCTTTAATCGGTCCGGAACCAAAGAAGAATAGCAAAATTGCCGCAATAAGCGTTGTTAAGTTAGAATCGATAATCGTATCTCGAGCATGTTTGTAGCCGGCATCAATCGCCGACACCGGGGGCCGACCAAGACGCTTTTCCTCTCGGATACGTTCAAAGATCAACACATTTGCATCAACAGCCATACCAATCGTGAGCACAATGCCTGCAATCCCAGGCAATGTCAGGGTTGCCTGGAAGAGCGACAAGATTCCCATCAACAGGACCAAGTTTATGGCAAGCGCAATAACAGAAAAGCCGCCAAAAAAACCATAAGCCAACACCATGAAAATGATGACAAGTCCCAGACCAATCAAAGATGCTAATTTCCCAGCTGCAATTGAATCTGCCCCTAAACCTGGGCCAACGGTGCGTTCTTCCAGAATTTCCATAGGAGCAGGTAGCGCCCCAGACCGCAAGACCAGAGCCAATTTCGTTGTGCTTTCAACCGTAAAGCGTCCTGATATGACACCAGAACCACCAAGTATCGCAGATCGAATAACAGGGGCCGAGACAACTTTCCCATCAAGGACAATGGCAAAAGGACGCCCAACATTTTCTTGCGTCGCATCAGCAAAAGCCCTGCCCCCAGCACTATCAAAACGGAAAGAGACAACGGGTTGGCCATCTTGAAAGCTAGGCTGAGCATCAACAAGATGATCCCCTCCAACCATTGCGCGTTTTTCAACGAGATACCAATATTCTGGCATGCCGTCTGGCGTCACATCCTCAGAAGGCAGCCAATAATGCCCGACAGGAACACGCCCTCTTGGCTTTTCTGGCCCTGTAACTTGGGAAATATCAACATCCTTCGCCACAAATTGAAATGTCAACTTGGCCGTTTTACCTAAAATGTCCTTAAAATCCTCTGGGTTTTCTAGGCCCGGAACCTGGACAATAATCCGATCTAAGCCTTGGCTTTGAATTGTAGGCTCTCTTGTCCCGGTCTCATCGACACGACGGCGCACTGTTTCTATGGCCTGTTCAACTGTTTTCTGGCGCCATTCAAGCAATAAAGCATCATCTGGTTTGAGCGTAAGGCGTCCGCCTTCCAAGGAGACAACAACGCGCCCACCGCCGCCGCCAAGAAGACCACCCGCATTGCCAGCGTAATCTTCTGCAATCTCGCGTGCAATCTCCTGGGCTTTCTCAGAATCCCTTATCTCTCTAAGGTCAAATCCCGCCGCACCATTGACCACACCCAGATTTTTATAGCCTGTAATCTCTTTTTGACCACGTGCGCGGTTCAAATCTTGGCGCAATTGGTCAACCATGCTGTCCAGTTTTTCTGCAACGACAACATCGGCCTTAACCTGCAAAAGAAGATGTGAACCGCCTTGTAGATCCAAGCCAAGATTTAGCTGATCTTGTGGCACGATCCCAGGCAAGCCTTGTAAGACTTCACGCTCAAAAACATTTGGTAAAGCTGTCGCAAAACCAAAAAGGCAAACCATGAGAATGGCAATTTTTTTCCAAACAGAGAAATAGACCATAGTGACCATCATGCATTGATGCGGTAGAGAAAATGAAAAATAAACTTTCCATTCTCATTACGCAAAAATAATCTGTCTCAAAAAAGATCGTTAGGGCCATCTAAGACAGAAACAAAGAAGCAGTGCAACTTACTAGAGTAAAGGACAAAGTGATAGGATCACCACTTTGACCTATTTTGCAGAAAATACAAAAACTGGCAGCATTTTTTCTGAGTTAAGGTAAAAGAAAAATGCTATAGAAAGTTGCACCATTTTATATAAAGCTTCTTACCCTAGGATTGATTATCCTAATATTAGAGCTTATATCGTATTTCAGAATATAAACTCTTATTAAGTGCTATATTTAAATGATGTCATTTAAACAAGCTTTAAGTCATCCTGGTAGCTTAAGCTTATCGGCGAGATAATTTATTTATCATCATCTGAATCTGAGCTTGAACCTTTTTCTTCGCTTTGTGCAGGCTCTGTTTTAGACATGACTTCAGCAACATATTGTCGGCTTACGCGGGTTTTGACACCTTCAGCGATTTCGACTTGAACAAAACTATCATCAATGACCTTGGTGACTGTGCCAACAAAACCTCCAGAGGTCACAATTTTGTCGCCACGGCGCAAATTACTGATCATTTCACGATGCGCCTTCATCTTTTTTTGCTGAGGCCTGATCAGCAAGAAATAAAACACGACAAAAATCAGTAACATGGGTAACAGTTGAACAATTAAGTTGCTGTCACCACCCGCAGCGCCCGTTTGGGCATATGCTTCCGAGATTAACATCAAGAACTCGCCTCGAGAAATGAGATATGACAAAGACAGGAAGACCAGTGCAAAACTGCTTCCTATGAAAATTAGGGCATGACCTTATGAGAACGATGCCTTCAACAGATGCCCCTTGCATAAGACGATTACAAGCCTGTTGCAAGCCATGCTGAACAGCTTTTGCCATAAAGTATGATAAATCCCACGATATCATCCTCAGCTATAAGGTTTTTTTAGGGATCTTTGAATAAAAATCACAATATTTTAGGGGCAGCAAAACAAGTTTTTCCCTTTATCATACCTAAAAATCTATAGATTTCAGATGGCATTGCTCAAGAATCGGTGCCAAGGTTTTCCCCTATAAGCTCAGCTTCCCGAAAGCAAAGATAGAGCATTTCGCTTTTCACTTGAAGCAGGTGAAAGGCTCTCTGTCTTTGTTTTCACCGCAAAACGGACCAAAAGCCTTTGCTCTCAGGTTTTCACCGCAAAACACATGGTTAAAGGGGCTCCAACTTTAACCAGCTTTGCTATAATCAAGCTGAAGCCATTGGATTGAATCCATTTTGCGATCACTATATACAATAAAAACTATTTTCAGCAGTAAAAAGACAACTGCGATCTCATCTTTCTTAGATGCGCTTTAGGGAGAAGATTTAAATCATTCAAATTTGTGCTTTACCTTCAGAACAATTCTATAGCATTTCTTCGAGATCATACCCATGCCTCATATTTTAGCATGTGTAAGGCTTGCCAAAGCATAGAATTAACGCAATGCTCTTGATAATTTTTCTTTTATCGCTGCGAGGATAAACATGTCATCAGCGACTTCATCAACTCTTATTCCCGTTTTAGAACGTATTGCTGACGCTTTGGAACGGTTAACGCCCCCTTCACAAACCCTCAATGACCTTGACCATGGAGAGGCTTTTGTCTGGCATGCTGAAAAACAATGGCTTGAGCCAATCGAAAAGGTCAACCGTTTGGATGTCGAAATGCTGATCGGCGTCGACCGCAACCGTGATATGCTTATGGAAAATAGTCTTCGTTTTGCCCATCAATTACCGGCCAATAATGCCTTGCTTTGGGGCGCTCGGGGTACTGGGAAATCCTCTCTTGTTAAGGCCATTCATGGCGCAATTTGTCTTGAAAATCCTGGTCTTCTCGTTCTTGTTGAAATCCATCGCGAAGATATCGCAACCTTGCCACAATTGCTTAGCTTTTTAAGGAAATCATCGCGACGTTTTCTCTTGTTCTGCGATGATTTATCTTTCGATGGTGATGACCAAAGCTATAAATCTCTTAAAGCCATTTTAGAAGGAGGAATCGAGGGCCGACCAGAGAATGTTTTATTTTATGCGACATCCAATCGCCGCCACATCTTATCCCGCGATATGATTGAGAATGAAAAATCAACAGCCCTTCATGACGGTGAGACTGTTGAAGAAAAAGTATCTCTCTCTGACCGTTTTGGTCTTTGGCTTGGATTTCACCATCTTGATCAGGAAACCTATTTCAAAATTGTGGAATCCTACGCCGAACGATTTGCTCTCAGCATGGATAAAAGCACATTGCGGACGGAAGCAAAAGAATGGAGCGTTACACGTGGCGCACGCTCAGGCCGGGTTGCGTGGCAATTTATTCAAGATCTGGCAGGGCGAATGGGACGGCGTCTTGAGAAATCATAGTCTTTTGCTTTTACTCTAAATCAGAAAAAAGGCTATAAGACTTGGTTTTGCAGCAGAACGCTGGTGTAATAAAGTAAAAGGTTTTTAAGCAGCGTTGCTCTCAATTATAACACCCCAGAGCTTATAGCATAGAAACGCATGGGGTCGGCCTTATTGGGTCCATAAAGAAGGCCGCTCTATCAAATATTATGTCTCAATTTACAGAATTTTACTTTTCTTGAGAGTCAAAAAAGATATTGTCGGTTTTTATTTTGACCGCGAAACGGACTAAAGCGAGAAGCTTGCCGAAACATGAATAGAAAGGCCTTAAGAAAAATAAACATAAGCCTTTTCCGAAAGATTTAAAGAAAAAGACCTCTGCATAATAT
>DDLW01000044.1 GCA_002340345.1 Alphaproteobacteria bacterium UBA2562
ATCGTTTTAAGAACAGAAAAGAGAGAACCCGCCATAAATAATCCCAGACATCTTGCGAGACAAACCACAAGGCCCATTGAGGCCTTGAGGGTAAAATACATACAGATCTTTGAATGTGGGAAGAATATGTTATGGTCTCTCTATAGCACAAACTGATTGCGCCGCTTTGGTCAGATCAATTTTCATCGAGGCAGAGGAAGGATAAACTTCCTCTCATCTTGGGATTGCATTTCTGTCCGCCTCTATGAGGTTTTGCCTGCATAAGAATTGATTTTCAAAGCATGGGCTCGAATGCATAAGGTAAAAGGTTAAAGTCGCACATGGAATATTTTGCCCAACAATTAATTAATGGCGTGACGCTTGGGTCAATTTATGGATTGATCGCCATTGGATATACAATGGTATACGGCATTATTGGTATGATCAATTTTGCCCATGGCGAAATCTTTATGGTGGGGGCCTTTACAGCGCTTATTGCTTTTCTCATTCTTGGGGTTCTCAGCATTACATGGTTGCCTCTTGCTTTATTAATTGTATTACTTGTCTCAATGGTTTTAGCCTCTTTTTATGGCTGGAGTCTTGAACGTATTGCTTATCGACCGTTACGCGGATCGCCGCGCCTTGCCGCTTTGATTTCTGCAATCGGTATGTCTATTTTTTTACAGAATTTTGCGCAAATCAGCCAAGGTGCACGTGTGCGTCCCATGCCTCCGATGATTGAAGGGGGGGTTACCCTTATGGAAGGGGCTGGGGGCTTTACCGTACAATTAAGCTATATCCAGATTGTGATTGTTCTGCTCACCATCGCGTTGATGTTCGGCTTTAATATGTTGATCATGAAAACCTCTCTTGGGCGTGCCCAACGGGCGTGTGAGCAAGATCGCCTTATGGCCTCTCTCTTAGGCATTAATGTTGATCGAACCATCTCTTTAACCTTTGTGATGGGCGCTGCTTTGGCCGCCGTTGCTGGGGTTATGTTCCTGCTTTACTATGGCGTTATTGATTTTTACATTGGCTTTCTCGCCGGGATTAAGGCTTTTACGGCAGCGGTTCTTGGTGGCATCGGATCCTTGCCAGGTGCAATGCTTGGTGGATTGTTGATTGGGCTGATCGAAGTCATGTGGTCTGCTTACTTCTCCCTTGAATATAAAGATGTTGCGGCCTTCTCCATCCTGGTTTTGGTGCTCATTTTCCGCCCCACAGGTTTGCTGGGCCGACCAGAAGTAGAGAAAGTGTGATCCTATGAATGACATGGTGAAGGCAAAGACAATGCAAGAAGGCCAAACTTCAGCAGGGTCCTTAGAGTTTGATATCGTAGCCGCTGGGAAAGAAGCCATCCTCGCCGCTCTTGTTGCCCTGGGCTTGACAATTTTTATGCTTGGCTTTCGTGCGACCGATGCGCCTGGAGGCCTGCAATTGGCAACACGCTTTGATTGGGTTGCAATCGGTGTCCTTTGTGTTTTTGCTGGGCGGTTCCTGATTGCGCTTCTGAGGCAAAAAAAGGAAAAGTCTGGAAGCTTTTTAGGAAAAGGGAAGCCTGCGCAGAAAGAACAAGGCACGGAAACAGCCAGTCAAATCAGCGATCGCTTGAAACGCGTTAAACGCTTCTCCCATCTCATTGGGCTGGCAATGGTTGCCGCTGCGATCTTTCTACCGCTTTCTCCAATCGCGGACAGATATATTGTCGACACAGCAACGCTTGTGGTCACATATGTTATGCTCGGTTGGGGGTTGAATATTGTCGTCGGGTTAGCAGGCTTACTCGATTTGGGATATGTGGCTTTTTACGCTGTGGGGGCCTATAGCTATGCACTTATTTCCCAATATTATGGTTTATCATTTTGGGTTTGTTTGCCCTTAGCCGGTCTCTTGGCAGGAACATTTGGCATTATTCTTGGCTTTCCTGTCTTGCGATTACGAGGCGATTATCTCGCGATTGTGACCTTGGGCTTTGGCGAGATTATCCGGGTCGTTTTGATCAATTGGTATAGTCTGACAGGGGGACCTGACGGGATTTCCGGGATTGATCGACCAAGTTTTTTTGGCTTGCCCTTCGCGCGTGTTGCAAAGGATGGGGAAACTTTCCACCAATTCTTCGGCCTTGATTATTCTTCAATGCACCGAATTTTATTTTTATATTATCTCATCCTGATCATGGCCTTACTTACAAACTGGGCTGTTTTGCGCTTGCGAAAACTCCCGATCGGTCGTGCCTGGGAAGCCTTGCGAGAAGATGAAATTGCGTGTCGATCTTTAGGTATCAATCCTACCAACACAAAGCTGACAGCCTTTGCTATCGGTGCCATGTTTGGGGGATTTGCCGGATCGTTCTTTGCAACAAGACAAGGGTTCATCAGCCCTGAAAGTTTCGTCTTTATCGAATCTGCTGTTATCTTAGCCATTGTTGTTCTGGGAGGCATGGGCAGTCAAATTGGTGTTGTCTTTGCGTCTGTGGTTTTGATTGGTGGTTTCGAGTTCTTCCGAGATTTAGACGAATTCCGCATGTTGGCCTTTGGTGGGGCCATGGTTCTCATCATGGTTTGGCGTCCGAAAGGGCTTTTATCCTTCCGTGAACCCACAATCACCATGTCAGCAGATCCTCCGCCTGGAAAAGACGGACAGCAAAGTCCAAGACCTGTGGGAGATGCGGCATGACAGGGAAAACTTTAGGTAAAACCGCTTTGCTCACCGTAGAGCATTTGACCATGCGCTTTGGGGGGCTCACAGCTGTCGATGATGTCTCCTTCCAGGCGCATTCAGAGGCAATTACAGCGGTCATTGGGCCAAATGGCGCTGGTAAGACAACAATGTTCAACTGCATTACCGGCTTCTATAGTCCGACAGTGGGACGACTTCAGCTTTGCCGGGCACAAGGCGAAAATTTCTTTCTTGAGCGGCTCCCCGGCTATGATATCGCTGGAAAAGCAGGTGTCGCACGCACTTTCCAAAATATTCGTCTGTTTCCACAGATGACTGTTTTAGAAAATCTCATTGTTGCCCAGCATCGTGTTTTGATGAAAGCATCAGGGATGACCGTTTTCGGGCTTTTCGGTTTCCCCTCTTATCGTCGTCGGGAAAAAGAAGCTGTCGATTTTGCCCGTTATTGGTTGGACAGAATAGATCTCCTTGACCGTGCCGATGTTGAAGCCGGTCATCTGGCCTATGGACAACAGCGTCGCCTTGAAATCGCAAGGGCCATGTGCACAAATCCTGTGCTTTTATGCCTCGATGAACCAGCGGCCGGTCTGAACCCTCGGGAGTCAGGCGAGCTGAATGAATTGCTGTTATCCATCAGAAACCAGGAAAAAGTTGGCGTTTTGCTGATCGAGCATGATATGAGCGTTGTCATGGAAATCTCTGACCATGTTGTGGTCTTAGATTATGGTCGGTTGATTGCGGAAGGTAACCCAGAAAGCGTGCGCAATAATCCAGATGTGATCCGTGCTTATTTAGGAGAGGAGGAAGACGAGGCGCTTCCAGAAGTGATTGCCCGGGATCTAGCACATCATAAAGACTCTGGAGAAGGATCGACGCATGCTTGAGATTGAAAATGTCCATTCATTTTATGGCAGCATCCAAGCCCTAAAAGGCGTGTCTCTTTCTGTTGAACAGGGTGAAATTGTGACGCTGATTGGGGCGAATGGGGCTGGAAAATCAACTTTGCTCATGACGATTTGTGGCCAACCCAAGCCAAGGGAAGGCCGTGTTATACTCGATGGTCAAGAAATTACAGGCAAACCGATTTATGACATTATTCGCATGGGGGTTGCCCATTCTCCAGAAGGCCGCCGGATTTTTCCGCGTATGACGGTGTTTGAGAATTTGCAAATGGGAGCCGTCACAGCCAATCCCGAGCATTTCGATCAAGATTTGGAACGCTGTTACCAACTTTTTCCTCGGTTGCGAGAACGCCGCAATCAAACAGGCGGCACGCTTTCTGGCGGGGAGCAGCAAATGTTGGCGATTGCACGGGCTTTGATGAGCCGTCCGCGCCTCCTGCTGTTAGATGAGCCATCCTTAGGCCTGGCGCCCATGGTGGTGAAACAAATCTTTGAAGTGATCGAAGAAATCAATCGCAAAGAAAAAATGACAATTTTCCTCGTTGAGCAAAACGCCTATCACGCTTTGAAGCTGGCACATCGTGGCTATGTAATGGTGACGGGCGAAATTTGGCGTACAGGCACCGGTGCTGAGTTGCTGGCCAATGAAGAAGTCCGTGCGGCTTATCTCGAAGGCGGGCATTAAAGGCAAAATAAAAACGTCTTTTGATTGAATTTTTCACGCTTCTATTTACAATGAGAGCATGTAACATAATGGAAGAAACTTTAGGAACAACCCTTCCTGTCTTCATCGCAATGACAGTCATATTCGGTGGATTTGCGGCTTATATGACAGGACAAGCGATTGCAAATACTTGGCGGCCTGTTTTCCAAGTGATCTTCTATTGCTGTCTTCTCGCTATGGCGTGTCGTTTCTTAATTTGGGGATTGTTCCAGGGAGAGCTGTTGACATTATCGGGATATCTCATGGATGTCCTTATTTTGCAAATCATCGGGCTCGTTTCTTTTCGCCGAACACAAGTTAAAAAAATGATCTCTCAATATCCCTGGCTTTATATGAAAAATGGCCCTTTTTTCTGGAAAGACATAGAAGAACACCATCCTTAAAAGGACCATTAAGAGATTCTCTATCTTCCTTTCAAGATAGAAGGATATACCAGAAACAAGACATTCATCATGTTTTGTACAGCATCATAACGATGCACGGTCGTAATCTTTTCACAGAAATGAACATGGGAGCAAAAGAATGGGAATGTTCCGTAATGCGGCGATTGGTGCCGTAGCAATTGCGGCTTTCGGGGTCAGCACAGCTGCGCAAGCTGAAGAAGCAATCATTGCGACTGTTGGTCCAATGACAGGTCCCTATGCCTCCTTTGGCGCGCAGATGAAAGCAGGCGCTGAAATGGCTGTGGAAGATCTGAACGCAAAAGGCGGCGTTTTGGGCGGGCAAATGACCTTAGAAGTGGGCGATGATGCTTGCGATCCAAAACAGGCTGTTGCTGTTGCAAACCAGATGTCGGCAAAAGGCGTGAGTTTTGTTGCGGGCCATTTCTGCTCTGGCTCTTCTATTCCTGCGTCTGACGTTTATGAAGAAGAAGGCATGTTGCAGATTTCTCCTGGGTCCACAAACCCAAAGCTCACAGAAGCGGGTAAATGGAATGTCTTCCGCACCTGTGGTCGGGATGACCAACAAGGTCCTATCGCCGGCAATTTCCTGGCAGACAAGTTTGCGGATAAAAAAATTGCTATTGTCCATGACAAACAAGCCTATTCTAAAGGCTTGGCCGATGAGACCAAAAAACAGTTGAATGCGCGTGGCATTGAAGAAACGCTGCATGAAACAGTGACGCCTGGTGAAAAAGATTATTCTGCTTTGGTGTCTAAAATGAAAGCCGCTGGCATTGATATTCTTTATTATGGCGGCTACTATACAGAAGCTGGGTTGATTGTGCGCCAAATGCGTGACCAAGGCATGGATACAATTTTGATGTCTGGTGATGCTTTGGTAACGGATGAATATTGGTCGATCACGGGAGATGCCGGTGAAGGGACTTTGATGACATTCAGCCCTGATCCTGCCTTAGATCCCAAAAATGCAGATCTGGTGAAACGTTTCCAAGATAAAGGCGTAAAACCAGAAGGCTATACATTATATACCTATGGCGCCATTCAAGCTTGGTTGCAAGCGGCGGAAAAAGTCGGCAAGATTGATCCAATGGAAATTGCAAAGCAATTAAAAGCAGGTGAGTTCGACACGGTTTTAGGCAAAATTAGCTTTGATGAAAAAGGCGATGTCTCTGCCCCTGGCTATGTTGTTTATGAATGGAAAGGTGGCAACTACGCTTATTATAAATAATAAGATATAGGTCAAATCTTTCGGATTAAATATGAAGAGCGTTTCTTGAAGACATAAGCTGCTTTATTCAGGTTTTGTCTTTGAGAGGCGCTCTTTTTATGAGCGTGTCCATATTAAATGTTTTACGGCAAAAATAAAACCACTTTAAATGCTATGATTTAAAGTGGTTTTGTTTTGAGATTTTGTCAGAGAGGCCGGTGCCCTCGATTGACCCTAGAGCCTTTCGCTTTTCATTTGAATTAGGTGAAATGCTCTCTGTTTTTGTTTTTGCCGCAAAACGCATGGTGATAGGGGCTGCCACTTTAACCAGCTTTGCTCTAAGCACTTTAATGCGCA
>DDLW01000280.1 GCA_002340345.1 Alphaproteobacteria bacterium UBA2562
TTTGGCCGCCGGAGGCTCTTCACAAGGACCGCAGGTCCTGAGCCTATCGCGTGACCAGCACAAGGTTAAAGTCACACAAATGCTGCATAAGCCCCCGATAAGCATCGTCCAAACGGCTTTCCTTCAAACGGCCAGGCTGGGATAACAGCCTTGCTTTTATCTCGCCCCAAGAACGCTGGCCATCGATAGCTTTGAGCACATCACATGTCAAAACATCAGGCTTGAGACTAAAAATAGTCCCCCCCCGCTTGGCCTGGGTCTTTTGGCCTGGGCGAAGCTGTTGTAACGCAGTCCCCACGGCAGGTTCCCGGAAAATAGGGACGGCCTCAGGGTCTTCAAAGGACGCTACAGACGAGGTGCTTCTCCCTTGGGGTCGGACATAGGCAAGATGCGTAATGATATTACCCGCAAAATATTCCGCAAAAGCCGCTTGCTCTTGCCAGGACATCGGGGCGGTCTCGGCCAAGATTTTACGGTCTTGGGTATAGGTTTCAGGTTTATAGAGCGCCGGCTCCATAAGGCTCACAGCCTCCAGATTTGCGTGTGCGATCAGATCCAAAAATTCTGGCACAAGATAAGACCGATCTTGGCTATGCAGCAAAAGATCATAGAGGTTGGCGTCGCTTTGTGCCTTATGATGAACGATAAAGGGGTTGCGGCGAAACCAATTTGTGTCTGGAAGGGCTGCGCTTAACTGTCGCGCCAGGGCGATTTCGTCTTGGGGGGAACGGGCCTTGCTGGCCAGCATGTGCTTCAGCATGGCCTGCATGTGATACACCCCCGTGCGCCCGAGGGTGCCATAGACCATCAACCCCATACCACCACCATCATGGAGGAGGCTGGTCAAATGGTTCAGGCCGTCTTGCGGATCAGGCAGATGGTGGAGCACCCCACAGCAATCAATATAGTCGAAAGGGCCGTCTTGGCGCTGGATATCAAACAATGAACCATGGCGGAAATCGATATGATCGAGGCCGCGTATCGTCGCCCGCGCTTGCGCAATGTCCAAGGACGCTTCTGACATATCCACATAAAGGATCCGGGCGGGACAGTGGCGATCGGCAAGCTGTTGGGCCAGCATAATCAAAGCATCGCCCGTCCCGCCCCCGGCAACAAGGACCGAGAAAGGCTGCGACCAGTCTCTTTTGCCTTGGAAAAGATAGTGATCAATTTCGAGAATATGACTCGGAGATCCTTGGATCAGCCTTTTGGTTTCGTCTTTTGGATCCCGTTCCGGATAGGGATAAGCTTCATAGTGGCGACGCAAACCCTGCGCCCATCCTGTGTCTGAACCCAGGGCTTTGTTTTCTATATGCGCCATGATGTTACCCTTCAAACCCCGTCATCAGAACCACTTTGCCGGTCGCTTTTCGGGTTTTGAGCAAATCAAATGCGGTTTCATAATCGGCGAGGTCGAGATGATGGGAGATATGGGGTTTGAGCTGCCCCGCCTCAAACCAGGTGAAGAGATCGTGAAATTCAGATCGCAACATGTCCGGAGCGCGTTTGCGATAGCTGCCCCAATATAAGCCCGTTGCCATGATATTCTTGACCAAGAGGATGTTGGCGGGAATTTGCGGGACATCACCTGCGGCAAAGCCGATAATCACCAGACGCGCATCCCAGGCAACACAGCGTAAAGAGGCTTTGAAGCTGTCGCCGCCGACGGGGTCATAGACGACATTGACGCCCTCGCGGTTGTCTTGTGCACAGATCTCTTTGACGCGCTCGCGGATGTCTTCTTCGCGATAGTCAATCAAGGCATCCGCGCCATGGTCACGGGCAACGGCCAATTTATCCGCACCGCCAGCGGTGGCGATGACCTTTGCTCCTAAAGCCTTGGCGATTTCAACAGCCGTGAGACCAACGCCACCAGCAGCACCATGGACTAAGACGATGTCGTCCGCTTGGGTTTGTGCCCGCCAGACAAGGGCGGCGTGGGAGGTGCCATAGGCAATGGGGAAACCTGCGGCAATGTCATAGGCCATGCTATCTGGGATCGGGAACACATCAGAGGCAAGGGCAATGGCTTCGTCGGCATAGCCGCCTTGGTCAAGAATGGCGAGGACTCTTTGTCCAAGAGAAAGCCCTTCAACGCCAGCGCCAATCTCTGTGATACAGCCAGACACTTCGAACCCAGGGACGAAGGGTAACGTTGGTTTTTCTTGGTATTGACCTCGGGTAATGAGTGTGTCGGCGAAATTGACGCCACAGGCCACCACTTTGATACGGACCTGCCCAGGCTCTAGGGTTGGGGAGGGAAGAGAGTCTTGCAGGCGCATGCCCGCGAGGCCTTCAAGTTTCTCACAAAGAACGGCACGCATGGTTGATGATAACTCCCTGTTTGTCTCTGAAAACAAAGACATAAATTCTTATTGTCTCTCTCATCAAAAAGAACAGAGCCGTGGGCTACCGTCTCTTTGAGGCGTTTTTGCTTCTATGGATACCAAAGCTATAGGGTCATGGTGCAGCATTTTGCTGTTATTCAGACGTAAAGGCAATGCTTGTATGTCCTTGTATTTACCGCAAAACGAACGCAAAGGACGGAAGTCTTCTCTTATCTTTTGCTCTGTGGGGGAGGGGAGGGCAATAAAACACGTTTTTGTGATCTGTTTTGCTGTTTAAACCATTTACAAACGGCCTGAGAGGTTTATTCTTTTTTTAGAACGATTCTAATAAATGATTTTATGAATATGAGGCTGGAGAAAGGCATGGCAAACCGAACCGTTGATGTGGCGATTATTGGAGCTGGCACGGCTGGCATGGGCGCCTATCGTCAGGTCAGAAAAGTGACGGACAGCGTTGTTGTCATTGAAGCTGGGTCCTATGGAACAACATGTGCACGGGTAGGCTGTATGCCTTCCAAGCTTCTGATTGCAGCGGCGGAAGCTGCGCATTTCGGGAGCCATACCGCGCCTTTCGGGGTTCATTATGAAAAACCAACCATCGATGGCCGGGCTGTCATGGCGCGTGTCAAAAGTGAGCGCGATCGTTTTGTTGGTTTTGTCGAAGAAGATGTCGAAAGCTGGGACGCTATCCATAAGATCAAAGCAAAAGCGAAATTCAAAAGCAATACAGAATTAGAGCTGAGCACAGGAGAGATCATCGAGGCAAAACGTATCGTGATTGCAACAGGATCAAGCACGTTCGTCCCACCGCCCTTTCAAGCTTTTGGGGATCGCTTGATCGTCAATGATGATGTGTTTGCGTGGGAGGATCTTCCTGAATCCGTTGTGGTCTTTGGCGCAGGCGTGATTGGTCTGGAGCTTGGGCAAGCGCTCAGTCGGCTTGGGGTGCGGGTGTGTCTCTTTGGTCGCGATCACTTGGTTGGGCCTCTCAGCGATGATGTGGTGAAATATAAAGCGCGTGAAAGTTTTATGGCGGCGTTCCCCTTTCATCCCCATGGCGAAGTGACCCGCATGGCGAATATCGGATCAGGGGTGGAAATTGACTATCTCGATCAGGGAGAAACCAAAACAGAACGCTTTGACTATGCGCTCATTGCAACAGGGCGCCGTCCTAATGTGGCTGATCTGGGCTTGGAAAATACCGATGTCACTTTAGATGAACGCGGCGTTCCCCACGTTATTTTGGCCACAGGCCAAACCAGTGTCGGCCATATTTTCATCGCTGGGGATGCGGCCAATAAGATTCCACTTCTCCATGAAGCCGCAGATGAAGGCCGTATTGTGGGCTATAATGCGGCCCATTATCCAGAAATTCGCGCTTTTACCAAATCCTCGCCGATTGCGGTGATGTTTACAGATCCGCAAATCATGATGGTTGGAGAAAGCTATAAAGCGCTGACCGAGCGCCAAGCGAATTTCGCCACAGGATCTGTTGATTGGTCTGGCCAAGGGCGGAGTCGGGTCATGCTTGTCAATGAAGGTGTTTTACGGGTCTATGGAGAACATGGCACAGGGCGGTTCTTAGGGGCTGAGATGGTTGGCCCGAAAGCAGAACATATTGCCCATTTGCTGGCTTGGGCCCATCAGTCACAATTAACGGTTTCAGAAATGCTTGACCGCCCGTTTTATCATCCTGTGGTAGAAGAAGGCGTGCGCACAGCTTTAAGGGATCTGAATGTGGCCCTCAGCATGGGACCCGCAGCGCCGCCACGCTGTATCGATTGTGGCCCCGGCGCATAACCAAGCTGTCTTGCTCCCTGCTGTGAAACTTTCAAGACCAAAGGCTGGAGAGAGTGCTATACTCTTTCCAGCCTTTGTTTTTTTACAGTATAGCATATGCCGCATAAAATGATCAAAGGACACGTCCTTTGATGGCCGGAGGTCTTTTGCTCTAAACCGGGAAAACAGTTATGAACTCTGCCGTCAAAAAAGCCACTGCAGTTTTGGTGATTGTGGGCTTGGTGTGTCTTTCGCAGATCATGACAAGCAAGCCTCTTTTTAGCGCTGATGCAGCTGTGAGCGCTCTCCATGTCGGAATTTTTCCGCGTCGTTCCGCAGCAAAAACCGTGACAATGTTTACACCGCTGATGGCCTATCTTGAAGAGCGTTTGGGGCTTGCGGTCACTTTAACTTCGGGCAAAGACTTTAAAAGCTTTTGGCAAGGTGTTGAAACACAAAGATTTGATCTGGTGCATTTCAATCAACTGCATTATCTTCAAGCCCATGATGCCTTTGGCTATCAAGCTATAGGGGCCAATCAAGAATTTCATCGCAAGACTTTATCTGGGGCGATTTATGTGCGCAAAGATAGTGGCATAGAACGCCTGGAAGATTTACGTGGGAAAAAAATCGTCTTTGGGGGCGGCCAAAGCGCTATGATGAGTTATATTGTCCCACGCTTTATGCTCGAAAAAGCTGGCTTAAAACCAGGCGATTATGAAGCCGCCTATGCGATAACACCTATAAATGCTGTTTTTGCCCCTTATTTCCATCAAAGCGATGCGGCCGCGGCGGGAGATGTGATGCTTGACCTTCCTTCGATTCGCGCCAGAATCAATCCAGACGCGCTTAAAATTCTCGCCAAAAGCGAACCAATTTTCCAACTGCCTTGGGCGGTTAAGGGGGATATGCCTGATGATATCAGGGAAAAGCTTTTACACGCTTTTCTGGCCTTGAATGATAGTGCGCGCGGGAAAGATATTCTGAAACAGGCTGGCATGACAGGGTTTAGCAAAGCCTCTCATGACCATTATCAAACGCATCGAGCCATTATTGATGCGGTGCAGGGGAGGTGAGACTGTTTTGATGAAGGCTCCTGCCCTGGGTTTGCGGACAAAATTTATACTCATCGTTCTGGCCATTTTAGCCATGGCCATAGGGGCCTCTTCTCTTTACCTCGCGGCCCATCAAAAAGATCTTGGCACGCAAAAATTAGAAGCAAAAACCCAAGCTCTCGGGCGCTTTGCGGCTCTGATTGCACCGCAAGCCATTCTCTCTTATGATTTTTTGGCTTTAGACACCTATGTGCGAGAAATTGTCAGCCAAGAAGATTTTGTGCTGGCGGTTTTTTTCGATCATGCTGGCAATGCCCTGACAGAAAGGCTGAGTTTGCCACAAGATTTAAGCCTCAGCTTCACAGAAAAGCCCGAAGCCGCGCTCCAGCGTTTACAGGCCAATCCCCGTTTCATGCGCTGGGATTTTCCTATGCAGCATGATGGTCGTGACTTAGGACAATTGAGCCTTCTTTTGGATATGTCCCATTTGGATCGTGAAAGCCAGGCGCTTTTATGGCAGCAATTTCGGGTTTATGGCTTTGTGTCTTTGATGTTGGCTTTTGCGTTGATCTTAAGCTTTCAGGTCCAGATCCTCAAACCCATTCAGTCTTTGGTTGCCGCTGTTCAGCGTGTGGCAAAAGGTGATTTTCAGACATCTGTGCATGTCAAAGGCCAAGATGAAATGAGCCGCTTGGCTTTGGGGTTCAATATGATGATGCAAGAGATTGCGACCCATCAAGCGAAGCTCAAAGTGTTGTCGAGTGCCGTTGAACATAGCCCAGCCCCTATTTTGATCACGAATATTCAAGGCGAAATTGACTATGTGAATCCAAAGTTTGAGGATGTCACAGGCTATCGCTATGACGAAATTGTTGGGCAAAAGCATGCGGTTTTGCGATCGAATTATACAAAGGATGATCGTTATGATCAACTTTGGCAGGCTGTAACATCAGGCAAAGAATGGCAGGGAGAATTACTGCATAGAAGAAAGAATGGTGAGCTTTTTTGGGCGCGTGTGTGGATTGCACCGGTCTTTCGTGATGATGGGACCATGGCGCATCTTGTTGCCATTAAAGAAGATATTACGGAACATAAAGAAAAACGTGAAGCTATGGAAATTATGTTGGATGAATATGCCAGATCCAATGCGGCTTTAGAACGTTTTGCTTATGTCACATCCCATGATTTGCAAGAACCCGTGCGATCTATTTTGTCTTTTTCTCAGCTTTTGGATCGTCGCTATCGTGAAAATTTGGCACCAGAAGCAAAAGACTATCTTGATTATATCACGCAAGGGGCTCATCGCATCAGTGACTTGGTGCAAGCTTTGCTTGATTACGGCCATATTGCTTCCAGCACCAAACCCTTTGCGCCGGTTTCTGTGAAAGACATCGGTATGGCGGCCCAAGCCGCCCTGCATAAGGCTATTTTGGATACAAAGGCGGATATTTGTTGGGAAGGAGATGAAATCATTCAAGGGGATAAGGATCAGCTTATTCTTTTGTTCCAAAATATTTTGCGCAACGCTTTGACTTTTGTCGTCCCAGAAGTCACCCCTAAAATCCGCATTACCCTGAAAAAGGACCTCCCCTTTATTCAAATCGCAATCCAAGATAATGGCATCGGCATTGAGCCCCTTTACCAAGAGCGCATTTTTGAGATTTTCCAACGCTTGCATAACCAAGAGGTCTTTCCGGGGAAAGGGATTGGCCTTGCTGTCTGCAAGCGTATTGTCGAGCGCCATGGTGGAAAAATTTGGGTTGAAAAGGCGGCAGGGCAGGGCACTGTTTTTATTTTTACATTGCCAGCAGGTCTCAATCGCTAGAGCATTTTGTATGATGATTGAATCACACAAAATGCTCTAGGAGATTTATACGCCGAACCAAGGCGCATTCAAGAAACACTTTTCAAATGTTTTATGGTTGTGTTTGCGTCTAAAAGGCGTTTCAGTTCTGGACGACAAGAGCCGCAATTGCTGCCCGCTTGGATTTTCTGGCCGATCTCTTCCACGCTATGGACATGCCCGTCTTTGATCGCCTGGAGGACTTGATTTATACCGACATCAAAACAGGCACAGAGGGTTTGACCAGGGTCTGGGCGATTGCTACCAGGGCGCCCGGCGAGAAAATGCAGGCGGTCTTGGGGCGAAAAACAATCCACAGTCAGAGAGTGACACGCCCAAGATCGAGACACGGCCACAGGGGCAGGGGCCAGGAACAGAGCGGCGGTGAGGCGGTGTTCGCGAAAGCGTGCAAGACGATAGAGTTGGGCCGTTTGATCATAGTAAGACAGGGTTTCTTCTGTCGCTGTGTCCGGGCCGAACAGCTGTTCCATCAGCGAAACACCATCGGTGCGTGTCTTTTGTTTGTCTGTTTGAGCCTCCGCAAGTTCCATGCGCCAGCCGCCTTTTGTTTTGGCCAGGGCCCAGTAGGATGTCTTAGGCTGTGCAGGTTTTTCGACACTGATGGCGAAACCGTACCAGGCGGCAGCAAAGGCTTTGACTGCGACAGGACTCATTTTAGAGGCGGGTTGCCCTGAAAAAGGATCCGTAACAGGGGCGATAACGCTTCCAATACGCCCCTGTGCCGCATATTGCGCACTCCAATGGAGGGGCGCAAAGACAGATCCAGGCCTTTGGCGCTCTGTGATCAAGACCCTTAAAAGAGCGTGGCCATAATCGCTGGAAATCTCTGTGAGGCTTGCGTCTTTTAAGTCAAGGGCAGCGGCATCTTTGGGGTGAATTTCTAAAAAAGGCTCGCCATAATGACCTGAAAGTCTTTCGGATTGTCCCGTGCGGGTCATGGTGTGCCAATGATCGCGCACACGGCCCGTATTAAAAATAAAAGGATGCTGGGGGTCGTGGGCGGCATTTAAAGACGGCAAAGGCGCTGTGGTTATAAATTTTGCTCGGCCTGTTTTTGTATAAAAATGACCATCGGCAAAAAAGCGGGCTTTGCGTGCGCCCTTTTCCGGGCACGGCCAGATCACGGGTGCCAGCTGGTCATAAGCTGTGCGTGAGAGGTTACGCAAGGCACCGATGTCAAAATCTCTTGTATTGTGATTTTCATAGGCAGACAGGGCGGCATGCTCGCGGAAAATAGCGGCTTCGTCAGGATAGTCAAAGGCCTCTTTCCAGCCCATGCGTTGTGCCACTTGGCTGATGATCCACCAATCGGGCTTGGCGTCTCCAGGCAGCGGGAGAAAAGATCTTTGCCGGCTGATACAGCGTTCGGAATTGGTGACGGTGCCGCTTTTCTCACCATATGCAGCGGCGGGGAGCTTGACATGGGCAAAGGGCAAACTGTCGGTCTGGGCGGAAACATCGGAAATCACCACAAAGGGGCAAGCTTGTAAAGCGGCTTTCACCGCATCCGCATCGGGCAGGCTATCGACAGGGTTGGTGGCCATGATCCAAAGGGCTTTCACATCGCCTTTAGCAACGGCTTTGAAAAGGTCGACAGCTTTCAAGCCGGGCGCATCGGCCAAGCGGGGAGACTGCCAAAAAGACTGAACAAGCCTGCGATGCTGTGGATTGCCAAGCTCCATATGGGCGGCAAGCTGATTGGCAAGGCCTCCGACTTCACGCCCTCCCATTGCATTCGGCTGACCGGTCGCGGAAAAAGGCCCCATGCCAAGCTTGCCAATCCGTCCGGTAAAGAGGTGACAATTGAGAATGGCATTGACTTTGTCGGTGCCACGCTCGGATTGATTAACGCCCTGGCTATAGAGGGTGACGGTTTTTTCTGTCTTGAGAAACCAATCAAAGAATGTCTCGAGGGCCTCTTTGGACAAACCGGTTAGATGGTGTGTGACGTCTAAGCTGTAATGGTTGGCCTCGGCCAGGCAGTCGTCAAGCCCTTCTGTGTGGTTGCGGATGAAGCTGTGATCGGCTTTGCCGGCCTGGGCGAGCGCCCGCAAAAGACCATTAAACAATGCAACATCACTGTCCGGTGCAAGAGGGAGATGAAGGTCTGCAATGTCCGCTGTTGTGGTGCGCCGTGGGTCAATCACAACAATTTTCAGAGCGGGATTGGTCGTGCGGGCGGCGAGCAGGCGTTGGAAAAGAACGGGATGGCACCATGCCAGGTGAGAGCCGGTTAAAATCACCAAATCGGCATGTTCTAAATCCTCATATTGTCCGGGCACCGTGTCGCTGCCAAAAGCACGCTTATGCCCAGCGACACTCGAAGCCATGCATAATCTAGAGTTGGTGTCAATATTGGCAGAGCCGATATAGCCCTTCATCAATTTATTGGCGACATAGTAATCTTCGGTCAAAATCTGACCCGAGACATAAAAGGCCACAGAGTTCGGACCATGCGCGGCAATGGTTTGTGAGAATCTATCCGCAACCCGGCGCAAGGCGCGCTCCCAGTCACATCTTTGGCCCTCGATTTCGGGAAAGAGAAGACGCTCTTCCAGACCAAAAGTCTCCCCCAAAGCCGTTCCCTTAGAACAGAGCCGACCATAATTGGCAGGGTGATCCGGATCTCCTTGGATGGTGACGCTGTGATCGTCATGGCGCGTTGCAAGGACGCCGCAGCCGACACCGCAATAGGGGCAAGTGGTCCGAAAGGTCTTCTCTGTTTGCATCATCCTGCAGCCCTCATCTCTTGGCCTGTCGGTTTTGGTAGATAGATTTGGAGACGCCCCTGTTGCAGTCTCGTCTGATAGGTTGCTGTTTTCCCATGATCTTCCCCTTGCGCTTCGCCCGTTTCGAGATTGATCACCCAATTATGCAAAGGGCATGTCACAGCATGGCCATGGACAATGCCATCGCGCAAAGGACCTTTTTTGTGGGGACAGGCATCATCGATGGCAAAAAGAGATCCATCCATGGTCCGGAAAATGGCAAGGGTGCGGCCTTCGATTTTCACACAACGGGCCCCGCGGAGGGGGATATCTGTTTCTGCCCCAATATCATGCCAATTCTGTTCTAAAAGAGTCATTCGGCGGCCTCCAAAACCGTGTCATCCCGCAAAGGGGTAAATTGGTGGCGATGCTTGCCTTGTACCCGCTCTGCCCAAGGGTCATGACGGTCAAATTTTTGCGAATATTCAAAATCAGCGGCAAGCGCTTGACGGCTTTTGGCATCGTCAACAAGGGTGGCTTTGATCACGTCAAGGCCGACACGCTGGGACCATTTGTAAATACGCTCAAGGTAATGGCCTTGGCGCCGATAGAGCTGGGTGATGGCGGCTGCATATTCCAGAACTTCGGCTTCGCTTTTGACATGGCACAGCAAGTCGGTTTCCCGAACTTGCATGCCCGCCGCCCCGCCAATATGAATGTCATAACCACCATCGATACAGACGACCCCAATATCTTTACAGGTCGCCTCTGCGCAATTCCGAGGACAGCCGGTCACCGCCAATTTCAGCTTATGGGGTGTCCAAGAGCCCCAAAGGAGCTTTTCGAGTTTAATCCCAAGGCCGGTGGAATCTTGGGTGCCAAAGCGGCACCAATCGGTTCCCACACAGGTCTTCACGGTGCGGAGGCCTTTGGAATAGGCATGGCCCGAGACCATGCCCGCCGCATTGAGGTCAGCCCAAACGGGCAAAAGGTCTTCTTTTTTGACTCCCAGAAGGTCAATGCGCTGGCCGCCTGTGACTTTCACCGTGGGAATGTTATATTTATCAACCACATCAGCAATGGCGCGGAGCTCATTGGCATTGGTGATGCCCCCCCACATGCGGGGCACAACAGAGAAGGTGCCATCTTTTTGGATATTGGCATGGACGCGCTCATTGATAAAGCGGGACTGGTAATCATCCTCATAAATCCCAGGCCAGCTTGAGAGCAAATAGTAATTCAAAGCCGGGCGGCATTTGGCACAACCGCAAGAGCTTTTCCATTCCAAGGCTTGCATGACCGCAGGGATCGAAGTCAATTTTTGAGCGAAAATCTCTTGCCGCACGGTTTCATGGTCAAGATCGGTGCAGCCACACAGGGGCTTAACCGCATTGGGATTATAGCTTTGCCCCAAAGTCGCGGCGAGAAGTTTCTCGACCTGCCCGGTACAACTCCCACAAGAGGAGGACGCTTTGGTATGGGCGCGGACATCATCGAGACGGGTCAGACCCTTCTCCGTGATCGCCTGGACGACCATGCCTTTGGAAATGCCGTTACAGCCACAAATCTCTGCCTCATCCGGCAAGGCTGCAACGGCCGCCATAGGGTCCAGGGGGGCACTCCCGGCAAAGTTCTGGCCAAAAATCAGCGTTTCACGCAGATCGGAAATATCGGTTTGGTCCTTTAAAAGCTGGAAGAACCAAGGGCCATCACCAGTGTCGCCATACAGCACAACACCGATGATCTTATTGTCTTTTAACACCAAGCGCTTATAGATCGATTGGGCGGCGTCCCGGAGAACGATTTCCTCACGCCCTTCTTCTTCGGCAAAATCCCCGGCGGAAAACAAATCAACCCCTGTGACCTTTAATTTGGTCGAGGTGACAGAGCCTGTATAAGAAGCGCTCTTGTCGCCCTTGAGTTGAGAAGCGATCGTTGTTGCCATCTCATAAAGCGGGGCCACAAGGCCATAGCAGAGCCCGCGATGTTCAACACATTCGCCAACCGCAAAGATCTTGGGGTCCGAAGTTTCCATCTGATCATTGACGATAAGGCCGCGTTGGACCGCGAGGCCAGCCTCTTTCGCTAAGGCTGCATTGGGGCGAATCCCGACCGCCATGACCACGAGATCAGCGGGAATCTCCCGACCATCATCAAGCTTGACGGCCTCTACCTTGTCTTCGCCCAAAAGAGCATGGGTGTTGGCCTTGGTGATGACGTCAATATCACGGCGGCGCATTTCGCGCTCGAGCAAATAGCCCGCCGAGGCATCAAGTTGCCGCTCCATTAAGGTCGGCATCAAATGCAGAACCGTTACTGTCATGCCTTGGGCTTTCAGACCAGCGGCCGCTTCTAATCCCAAGAGACCACCGCCAATGACCACGGCATGTTTTTGGGTCTTTGCCGCCTCCAGCATGGCATTGACATCATCGAGATCGCGGTAGGTGACAACCCCCGGCAGATCTTTGCCCGGCACAGGAAGAATGAAGGGAGATGACCCCGTGGCGATGAGCAAACGATCATAAGATTCAACAAGGCCGCTTTCGGATGTCACAGTTTGTGCGGCACGATCGATGGCTGTGATTTTTTGCCCCTTATGTAGGGTGATGTTATGGGTCTGGTACCAAGTCTCATCATGGATAATGATGTCGTCATAGCTTTTCTCGCCAGAAAGAACGGGAGAGAGCATGATACGGTTATAATTGACCCGGGGCTCGGCATTGAAAATAACGGTTTCCCACGCTGCGCTGTCATCCGCATAGAGGGTTTCAAGCACGCGTCCTGGGGCCATGCCATTGCCGATGACGACGAGCTTTTTCTTGGCTGTCATGGAAAGGTCTCCACAGTCGAAGATTACTTCTCTAAAAGAGGCAATCTTATAAGAAAAATAATCTTAAGTTGTATTTCTTGGGCAAGGAAAGGCGACCCGGCCACCGGATACGCTTCCCTGCCAGAAAGAAAGAGGCGCTACGCGGCTTCGTCTTGTGATGTTTTTGCTTTATTCGTTTTAGAGTCTTGTGAGGGAGACGCTTTTTTATGGGCGCCTTGCTCATACTCCTCGAGGAAGGTCAAGAGCGCCTCCCGGTAGCGGTAATAATCCGGATGCTCCAACATGCCTTTGCGCGTACGGGGGCGCGGCATATCAACCGCCATCACATTGCCAATCCGTGCATTTGGGCCATTGGTCATCATGACAACGCGATCGGCGAGCAAAATGGCCTCATCAACATCATGGGTGACGCAGATCGCAGTCACTTGGGTGCGGGCCCAGACCTCCATCAGGACTTCTTGCAACTCCCAGCGGGTCAAGCTGTCCAACATTCCAAAAGGCTCATCAAGGAGGAGTAATTTCGGGGAGAGGGCAAAAGCACGCGCAATCCCAACCCGCTGACGCATGCCATTGGACATATCTGCCGCCAGCTTGTCCATGCTCTCGCCGAGGCCAACCCGTTCAAGATAGTAAGAAACAATATCCGCACGCTCGGACTGTTGCGCTTTGGGATAGACTTTATCGACGCCAATGGCGACATTCTCTTTTGCGGTCAACCAGGGAAACAAAGACGGCGCTTGGAAGACAACAGCACGATCCGGTCCCGCCGCATCGACTTCACGTCCTTCCAAGATAATACCGCCGCTGGAAATCTCATTCAGCCCAGCGGTCATTGAGAGAACCGTGGATTTACCGCAGCCAGAATGGCCGATCAATGAGATGAACTCGCCTTTTTTCATTTTGAGATCAAAGCCATCCACAACCGTCAAGGGTCCTTTTGGCGTGGGATAGATCTTTTTCAATTGCGAGAATTCTAAGAACCGTGTGTCCATGACGCTCTTGCCAGCTTCTGAATAGGCTTTTGGCGGTTGGCGTGTGGCATGGAGAGGGGTGATCGCGGGCAGTTCGGTACTGCTGCCCTCTTGTTGCCCGCGCTGGATCCCAACATCCATGAGATAAGCGGTGACATCGCCTCTGAGTTTCTTAAAGGCCTCACAGCTATTCATAGCCGCCCGATCGCGGGGGCGGGGTAAATCGACTTTAAAATCAGGGCCAAAAGTGGCCTTCGGACCAGGATTGAGGGGAATAATGCGATCGGCCATCAAAATGGCTTCATCGACATCATTGGTGATCAAGAGGACGGTTTTTTGATCTTGCGACCAAATATCAATGATCTCGTCTTGCAAATTCGCACGTGTGAGAGCATCGAGGGCTGATAAGGGCTCATCCAGCAACAGTAAAGTGGGGTTCATGGCCAAAGCGCGGGCAACGGCTACCCTTTGGCGCATGCCTCCTGAGAGTTCCGCAGGGCGGCGCTCGGTTGCATGTCCAAGCCCAACCATATGCACATATTTTTCGACACGGGCCGCACGCTCTTGTTTGCGCTCTTTCGGAAAGACCGTATCGACCGCAAGGGCGACATTGCCGCGCACCGTCAGCCAAGGCATCAAAGAGTAATTTTGGAACACCACCCCCTTATCCGGGCTTGGACCGGTGACCTTTTGCCCTTTTACCAGAACCTCGCCCTGGTCAGGGGTTTCGAGCCCGGCAATGGTCGAGATCAAAGTGGTTTTCCCGGATCCCGAAAAGCCGACAATCGCAATGAATTCACCCTCTTCAACCTTCAGATTGATATTGGAGAGAACAGGCGTCTGTTTTGCGCCTTCGCCATAGGTTTTAGAGACATTTTTAAGTTCGAGAAAGGCCATGAGGTTCTCTCCCTTGAGAGGCAAACGGTAAGGCGGATCGGATGATTAGCGCTGTGCTGAATGGGTGAACATGGCTTGTAAGGCCAGCATGACCCGATCGAGCAAAAAGCCAATAAGACCAATGGTAAACACAGCAACCATGATTTTGGCCAAAGAGGACGAGGAGCCATTTTGGAACTCATCCCACACGAACTTTCCAAGGCCAGGATTCTGAGCCAGCATTTCTGCGGCAATCAGCACCATCCAGCCAACCCCCAGGCTCAAACGCAGACCGGTAAAAATCAGGGGCATGGCCGAGGGCAGAATGAGTTTGAAGACTTTTGTGGTCCAAGAAATTTGCAAAACACGACCAACATTGACGAGATCCTTATCAATCGTCGAGACCCCAAGGGCGGTGTTGATCAAGGTCGGCCACAAGGAACACAGGGTGACTGTGATCGCAGAATTCAGGAAAGACTTTGAAAAGGTCGGATCACTGGAGACATAAACAGCCGAGACCACCATGGTCACAATCGGCAACCAGGCCAAAGGTGAAACAGGCTTAAAGATTTGAATTAAAGGGTTAATCGCAGCATTAAAGCTTGGGGAAATCCCGCACATAATGCCCAAGGGCACCGCAATCAAGGTCCCAATCAGAAAGCCCATAAAGACCGTTTGCAAGCTGGTCCAAATTTGGTCGAGATAGGTTGGTTTTCCCGTATAATCCCGCCATTTGACCCGGTCTTCTTTCCCAGCCGCGACCAGCTTTTCATTGCGTTTTTCTTGGCGTTCATAGAAGGCGGCTTCTTTGGCACGGGCACGTTGATGGTCTTCATAAAGATTTTCAACCTGCTCCCAGACTTGGGCCGGGCCTGGAATCGCCCCAAGAGAGGTTTGGACCATCGGCGCCAAATTGCCCCAAGCGGCCAGAAAAATGAAAATCGCCAGCAAAGGCACGCCTAAGAGACGCCAGATCTCTCGAGATTGTTGGCGCGGATTGTCGCCAGCCGCCATTTTCAGGACCGGTGTCAGCCAGGCAAGGCCTAAAATCTGCAAATAGCTGTCGGTTTTATTGATCAGTGTGAAAAGACGAGCACGGCGTGCTTCTTGTGCCGCTTTTGCCTCTTCGGTGGAGGGGTCAATCACATCCGTCGTGGTCGCCATACTTTCAGTCCTTTTCCCTTGGCACGCGAGACTGGTTTAGAGCATTTTGCATGATCACGGGATCAGGCAAAATGCTCTAAGTCTTTGTATTCTCCGCAAAATGCATGGTTAAAGG
>DDLW01000085.1 GCA_002340345.1 Alphaproteobacteria bacterium UBA2562
CCGGAGTCCGCCTAAAAAGGAAGGAGAAAGCCGAAAACAACCCTAAAGTGCCACTTATAGAGCCAAATTCGGCCAAAATAACCTGCAAAAACAGAAGCCGAAAAAGACAAACAGAAAAATCAACCATTATGCAGAGGTCTTTACCATATTATAAGGCCAGCTATTCTTTTGATTTCTGCAATTATAAAAATAAATCATGAACAGCCAGACCAAAAGCTAAAAACCATAATTATTTTACTGGAATTGAAATTTCTCCTTAAATATAAATATTTGACTGATCAAGCTCTATAAAGAGCAATATTATACAGTAAAAGATTGTAAAATTATTTGCATATCCACTGCTATTTTGGCAAAAAAAGACTTGTATCTTATGATCAAGGTCGGGTATTCAGACATCTCGTTGCAGTGCAGCTTAAAGCGCTGCAGAAAAACCAAGCGCACCAACCGTGACAAAAGATGCAGTTTTACCCCCTCGAATTGCTTAGTAAGCCTTTGTTTATGCATTGACTTCGCCAAGCAAGCAACCCACGAATATCGGACTTTTGTGTTTGGATTGACCGACGAGCATTTACCAATTTGCGTTACGGAGCATCGTTTGAGTGGCTTATTCTGATATTTCGATTCTTCGCAGACCAGCGCACTCACGCAACATACTTATGGTATGCGATTTAATTTTCGAATGAGAGCTTCACAATTGTGGAGGGCTTTTGTGAGACCCAAACCATAAAAATCTTTTTTAAGGATATGAAATCGCTTCGCGCTGTTCACGATCTTAAAAGACCTCTATTTTATAAAAGCTTATGGAAAATAGAGCAGAAGTAGCTTATCCAAGTTTTCTAAGCTACACACCTTAACACCCAGATGAGAGCATTTCGCTTTTAACTTGAAGCAGGTGAAATACTCTATGTCTTTGTTTTTACCGCAAAACGCATGGTTAAAGTGATCCCACTTTAACCGCTTTGCTATAAAGCTGGAATGAATGGAAAAATTGCCAAGATGACCGATCAGATACTTAAAACGGATGTTATCATTATTGGTGCAGGCCCTGTCGGCCTATTTGCCGTTTTCGAATTGGGACTTCTCGATTTAAAGGCCCACCTGATTGATATTTTGGACCGCCCTGGTGGCCAATGTACAGAACTTTATCCTGAAAAGCCGATATATGATATTCCTGGCTTACCTGAAGTTTCTGGCCAAGGTCTCACCGATAATTTGATGGATCAAATTAGACCCTTTGAGCCTGAATTTCATTTCAATCAAATGGCCCTCAAATTAGAGAAAATTGGTGACCCCCTTTGGCGCGTTACAACAGACGCAAATACAGTGATTGAGGCCCCTTGCGTTGTTATTGCCGCAGGCGGTGGAAGTTTCACACCAAAGAAACCACCGATTCCTGGGATCGATGCTTATGAGGGGAAATCCGTATTTTACGCTGTCCGGAAAATGGAAGCCTTTAAAGATAAAAAGGTTATTGTCGCTGGTGGAGGCGATTCTGCTCTGGATTGGACACTCAATCTCCAGCCCCTTACGACGTCCATGAGCTTAGTGCACCGCCGCGATGACTTCCGAGCCGCCCCTGATTCCGTCAATAAAATGCGGAAATTGGTGGAAGATGGCGCCATGGCACTCCATATCGCTCAAATCACAGGTTTGAATGGTGAAGACGGACAGCTTTCTTCTGTAAAGATGAAAAACAAAGAACAAGGCGAGTTCGAAGTAGAATGCGACACATTATTAGCATTCTACGGCCTGACCATGAAGCTTGGGCCTGTTTCTGACTTTGGCTTTGACCTCCATGACAATGCGCTCATACCCGTCGATACTGAAAAGTTTGAAACCTCTCACAAAGGTGTTTTCGCTATCGGCGATATTAATTGGTATCCTGGGAAGCTAAAATTAATTCTTTCTGGCTTCCATGAATCTGCTCTGATGGCGCAACAAGCTTTTCGCTATGCGCGCCCAGATAGCAAATTGGTGTTCCGTTACACCACCTCCAGCACCGATCTGAAGAAAAAATTAGGTGTATAATGAAAATTCACGTTATTGATCGCGATGGCACAAAACATGATTTAGATGCCGTTGAAGGTTGGCGAGTGATGGAAATCATTCGCGAACATGGCCTCCCTATCAAGGCTGAATGTGGTGGGTCTTGCTCTTGCGCCACATGCCATGTCTATGTTGATGACAATTGGGTTGAAAAACTTCATCCTCAGAATGATGAGGAAGTTGACATGCTCGACAGCGCTTTTTTGGTAGAGGATAATTCTCGACTCTGCTGCCAAATTATTATGAGCGAAGACCTCAACGGTCTGACTGTTTCCCTCGCGCCAGAGGATCTCTCGGACGCTTAAGCTATACAGACAAAGCGCGTTGCTGTTTTTCCTCTAACAGCAACGCGCCTCCCAACAAACCAAACACTCTCTTTTGCTCATGACGGCCAAAAGGCTTTGCTTGAGGCCTTGATTTCAGTCAATGCACTCTGCCTTTGTTTACGCCGCAAGGCGAAAGCGGCCAGCTGACCCCACCTGATCGCGCTTTGCTCAAGCAGTCTGTCGGATTTGGATTGATTGGATTATACTCTGAACATGGCCAATTTCATACCTTATGATCGTTCGCAATCTTTATTGTTTCCACCGGATCTTCGGGAGTGGGTTCCTGAAGACAATCTTACGCATTTCATTATTCATGCTGTGGAGCGGGTCGGTTTGTCCGCTTTCAAGGTGAATTGGAAAGGCACGGGTAAGGCGCAGTATCACCCTCGGATGATGCTGTCGCTTTTGATTTACAGCTATGCTAACGGGATTTTTTCCGCGCGGCGGATCGAGCGGGCGACGTATCGCGATGTTGGGGTTCACTATGTTTCAGCGGACCGACATCCTGATCATGATACAATTGCGACTTTTCGACGGGAGAACGCCGAGGCGATCCATCAGGCCTTCCTTCAGGTTCTGGTTCTGGCGCGGGAAATTGGCCTGCTGAAAGTTCGCATGATCAGCATTGACGGCACAAAGATTGATGCCAACGCCTCCAAAGTCCGGTCCATGCGCTATGATCGGGCACAGGAATTACGCGCGAAGCTGGAGGCGGACATTGCCGAACTGATAGCCCGGGCTGAGGCATCGGAGTACCTTGCCGATGAACCCGACCCGCAAGCTCTGCCGAAGGAAATCGCCCGGCGCGAAGCACTGCGCGACAAACTTGACACCGCCTGTCGCCGCCTTGAACAAGAGGCGCAAAACCAGGCAAAGTCCGAACTGGATGGGAAGCCGCCCGTTGCCAAAGAGCCGGTGGGCGATGGGAAGCCTGATGGTGGGCAGGAGGCTCCACCGCCCACCGGGACTCCCACTGGGGCCACCCCAGCAGAGGATAAACAAAGCAATCTGACCGATCCCGATAGTCAGCTGATGCGCAAATCCATCCGTCATGAATATCATCAAGCCTATAACGCCAAGGCTGTTGTTGATGCGGATGGCAGCCAGCTCGTTCTGACCACGGATGTAGGCCAAACCCCGAGCGATCAGCCGCTGTTCCGATCCATTATGGAGCAACTGATCGAAGAGGTGGAAAAGCCCACAACAATTCTCGCCGATGCGGGCTATGCGCAGCGCGCGGCGATTGAGGCCTTGGAAGCCCTGGACATTGAGATTCTCGTTGCGATCTCTCGATCAAGGCAAGACCGTCCTTATGATTTCCGTCCCCCGAATCCAGAGAAGAAACTGCCCAGAGAGCCTAAAGCACCCTGGCGCATAAAACGGCGAAGCTCAAGACCGACGATGCAAAGGCGAAATATAGACAGAGAAAATCAACTGTTGAACCCGTCTTCGGCATCTTCAAAAACGTCTTGGGCTTCACCTGCTTCCACCTCCGGGGCCTCGAAAAGGTTAAAAACGAATGGGCGCTCGTCACTCTCGTCTCTAACTGCAAGCGCCTCAACAGAATGATCGCCGCATAACCCAATGCGACCACCAATGAACCGTCGGATAAAACTTAAATCCGACAGTTGGATAATAGCCATGAACTTCAGAAATCTGTTTCGCGTAAAAGACAATTTATTGCGATCATGGATTGATAATGTTTTAAAAGAACAGCGTGCCAAAATAGATGCTTTGTTGGTTTGCGATAAGGCCTGTGTCATGCTTAGGCAGAAAAGCTGAAACCTTTAAGAGTGAGTCTTTGCTTTAGTATGCTCATTTTGTTGCAAAATAAAAACATGCAGTTTTATTATAATTTTGAGCAAAAAGTGAAAAACTCTATATCATTATAAGACAGGAGTACTCATGTTTCGTCGTTTTAGCCGATTTATTGTTGGTTTATTTGCCTTTTTTGGCTTTAGTTTTTGCGTAATGTTTGTTTTATTGGTCATTGGTTTGACATCCTTAGGGCCGAAAGTGCCGCCCGTACCAGACAAAACTATTTTACATCTCAGACTCCATAAGGCTGTGGCCGAAGGCGAAGCCGCAAACCCTTTGGAAAAATTAACTGGCCCTAAAGTATCTGGCATGCGCAAGCTTCTGTCAGGGCTTGAGGCAGGGGCCAGAGATCCGCGTGTGCAGGCTTTGTTGATCGAATGGGAAGCCGCTCCTCTCTCCCTGCCCCAGATTCAAGAAATTCGAGATGCTGTGAAAGCCTTTGCCGCAGCGGATAAGAAAACAACGTTCTATGCCGCAAGCATTGACACGCCTTCAGCCTATTATTTGGCGACCTCTTTTGATGAAATCTGGATTCAGCCCTCTGGGATGTTAGGGCTGACGGGGCTGGCCTTAGAAATGCCTTTTGCCAAGGAAGGTTTGGCGTCGTTAGGGATTCATTTCGAAAGCAGTAAGCGGAAAGAATATAAATCAGGCTTTGATAATTTCACAGAAGAGGGAATGACAGCGGCCAATCGGGAAGCCATGGAGGCTATTGTCATTTCCTGGTTCTCACAAATTTTGGCGGGCGTGTCAGAAGGGCGAGACTTGGCCCCTGAAATGGTGCGACAAAAAGTTGACAAGGGGCCTTTCCCAGCGTCTTTGGCTTTGGACGAAAAACTGATTGATGCGGTTGGGTATCGTGATGATGTGCAAGCACATGTTCTTACCGAAGAAACCGACGAAGAGTTCTATGAGCTCTATGATTTTGATGATTATCTCAAAACGCCCGAAGACATCTCAGACAAAGAGCAGCACCGCGTTGCCCTGATTTATGCGGTCGGGCAAATTGTTGATGGCCATGTCGACAATTCTCCTTTTGGACCGGGGAGCGAGCTTGTTGGCGCGATGGATATTGTTGATGCTTTGGAAGAGGCCGCAGAGGATCCTTCTATCGAGGGGATTCTGATCCGCATCGATAGCCCAGGGGGGTCTTATGTCGGCTCTGATGCGATGTATCATGCGGTTAAGAAAGCGCGCAAAAAGGGCAAAAAAATTGTCGCCTCCATGGCCAGCGTGGCCGCCTCTGGGGGGTATTTCCTAGCGATGGGGGCTGATGTTATTGTCTCCCAGCCCAGCAGTTTGACAGGGTCGATTGGTGTTCTCGCAGGCAAGCCCGTTTTTGAAGATATGTGGCGTACCATCGGTGTTTCATGGGATCGTGTGCAAGCTGGGAATAATGGCGGCATGTGGAGTCCGCATCGCTCTTTTAGTGACGAAGAATGGTCTAAGCTTGGGCAAATGTTGGACCGGATCTATGATGACTTCGTTGCAAAAGCGGCGGAAGCGCGGTCGATGACCGTGGATGCCATGGACGCTGTGGCCCGAGGACGCGTTTGGACAGGGGCAGAGGCCCGGCGAAAAGGTTTGGTTGATCAGCTTGGTGGCTTGGAAATCGCGAAAGCAGAGATGCGACGTTTACTAGCGCTTGGCCCAGAAGAGGGGCTTAGCCTTGAGGTGATGCAAAAACAAGGGTCGCCTTTTGACTTTTTAGGGGGTGATTTTGGCAGCCAAGCCTTGGTGCAGCTGGCATCTTGGATGATGCCAGAACAAGGACTTCAAGCCGTGATGGCCAAGAGCTTGTATGGAGCACCTCTGTTAGGACCTTTGGCGCAAAATCAAGGGATTGGTGCCGCCTTGACACCGCTTTTGCAGATGGAAAGGGTGTTGCAATACAGCCATCGCCCAGCCGCAATGGCGGGTCCTTTGCCTCAACTGCCCTAAAGGAAGACAAGGGCACTGCTATTGGATGGATGAGGGGGCGTTCTGAAAAACGCCCCCTAGAGTTATGCGTAAACCAATTTGGTCGCGGAGGACTCTAGGATATCTTTGGATGAAGAAAATGCGTATCGCAGTGACTGGAACACATGGGATCGGCAAGACGACATTGGTTGAAGACCTGGCAGAAGCGTCTGCTCGGTTCGAGGCGGTCCCGGAGCCATTTATTCTTTTTCAAAGTGATGCCGCTTTCGTGGATGGTCCCAGCACGGACGATTTCGAAGAGCAACTCACGCAGAGCTGTACCTTAATCTTAGACGCGACCACCAAACAAGACTTTATCTTCGATCGCTGTCCCCTTGATTTTCTTGCATATTTGGACGTGGTAAGCTAAGCGGAAGGCTTTGAGTGGATACCTTCGCCAAAGCAACTGGGCCAAATTGAACGCGCCATGAAAGCGCTTGATCTTGTCGTCTTTGTGCCTCTCCTGGATGATGATGACATCGCGGGCAATTTTGAGTATCCGACGTTGCGCCAACATGTCGATGCACGGCTGAAATCCATGCTGCGCGACCAAGAGTGCAGTCTTTTCGAAGAGGGTCCCCCCTTGCTTGAAGTCTTTGGTCAGCGAAAACAGCGTGTCGAAATGGTCCTTGCAGGATTACCCGTGGACGCCTGACAGTAGGCGAGAGGCAAGAGCAGCTTTGTCCGCACACTGTCGGAAAGCTCTCTTTGTTTCGGAAAAGTCTGGTATGCTTCTGTGAGAGAAGCTGGAACCCTCTCACGGCCTCTTGTCTCGATTGGCAAGCTCAGATTTTTCAAGACCCTCCAGGGCTTCGCAGGACAAAATCTTAGGTGAATCGAGGTGTCCAGCTGTGAGGGTTCAGCCAGATCCCAGGCCAGAAACACAAGGGGGCATGGGTAGATCAAAAAAGTCGCCCGTTAAAAAGCTCTGATCTGACGGATTTCCGGCCGAAAAGCGATTATGATGGGGGTCAGGATTTTGGCAAAAATCTTCCGCAGCCATTTGAGGATCAAGCGGAAGTTGTAACCTGTTGTGCTGAGGATGGCATTGGCTTTGTCACCGGCACGGCTTTTCAAGAAGTTCCGTCCGAGATGGCCATCAT
>DDLW01000035.1 GCA_002340345.1 Alphaproteobacteria bacterium UBA2562
GTCACCAACCAAATCCGGATCAGGCCGGTCTCTCGGTCAATGTCACTGTGGTTTTTATCGCCAAAAACTAGAGCCTTTCTTTTTTATATTGAATCAATGGAAAGGCTCTATGATCTTGTTTTTGCCGCAAAACGCATGGTTAAAGTGATGCCACTTTAACCAGCTTTGCTCTAGGTTTTAGAACGCTCGCAATCTTGCCCTTATGATTGTTTATTCTTAAGGGGCAGCGTAAACATAAAACCAGATAAACAGAAAAACCCACACAATATCAACGAAATGCCAATACCATTCTGCGGCTTCTAAACCGACATGTTTTTCTGATGTAAAATGCCCTTGCTGTGCACGGAAAAAGCAAACAGCCAGAAAACATGCACCAACAAGAACATGGAGACCATGAAGCCCTGTTCCTGCATAAAAAATATAGCTATAAGCATTGTCCGAAAAACCGAAAGCAGCATGGCCATATTCATAAGCTTGTAGGCCAATGAAGATAAAGCCTAAGACCGCAGCACCGCCGATGCCGGCCACGAGTTGCTGTCTGTTATCTTTTTTTAAACCTTGTCGGCCCCACATCAGAACGAAACCCGACAGAATGAGGATAATTGTATTGATTAAAGGAAGGCCCCAAGGATCAAAGAGTTGGGTGCCAGCAGGAGGCCAAAGAGCTGTCTGGGGGTTAAAGCCAAACGCGCTATGAAAGTAGGCCCAGAAAAAAGCGACAAAGAGCATGAGTTCTGAAGCAATAAAAAGCCCCATACCCATTTTTAAGCCATAAATGACAGGGCGTGTATGGGCACGGTGGCGCACACTTTCTGTGATGACATCTTTAAACCAACCTCCAAGGCATGTGAGGAAAAGCAGGACACCAAGTATAAATATCCAGCTTGGTGCTTCGTCATTTAAGGCCAGAATAGCACCAGCAGCAATGATGAAGACAGCGACAGAGGTTGCAAGAGGCCAAGCGCTTGGAGCGACTAAGTGATAGGGGTGTTTTGCATTGTGAGCCATGGTAAGGGCCTTCCTCTATTCGTAACAAGAAAGTCTCGTTCTAAAGTGGACGACAGTTAAATGACCATTTTTCTATGTTATGTAAAAAAAGTAATACTTTATTATTTTGATAGGTAATTTTTGGAGATATATATGTAATAAGATATTTCTTGTTATTTTTCAAATGCAGCTTGTTGCGTTACAGGGAAAAATGTATAAGATAGAGTGATTGTCTTTACATCCTCTACTTGATCATCTTTCATTATCTCGGGATCGATATAAAACATTACAGGAAGTCTTGCTTTCTCACCGGGGTCTAGCCTCTGTTCTGTAAAGCAAAAGCACTCTACTTTACTAAAATATTGAGCTGCCTTCATTGGCGTAACATTAAAAGTTGATGTGCCAATAATAGAGTGTTCAGAGATGTTATGGGCTGTATAAGTTGCCAGATGATCTTTACCAATTTCAACTTGGATTTCAGTTTGCTCTGGTGCGAATTTCCATTTGAGTCCAGATGCAACATTGGCGTTGAATCTAATTTTTAAATGCTTTTGTGGATGTTCGCTGATTTCTCTTTTTGTGAGAGATTTGTCAATTTTCGGGGTGCCAGCATAGCCTGTCACTTGGCAAAAAAGCTTGTATGCAGGGACAGCCGCAAAAGCGAGACCAAACATTGCTAGAACACCGAGAAAGGACATCAAAGCAAGTTTCTTATTTTTGTGTTTTGCTTGTGTTTTGGAATGATAAGACGTCTCCATAGGAGCGTTCCTTCTCAGTCAGAGGCAAAATCAGTCGCATAGGCCGATAAAAATACAAGCGATAGGATCGGCCTATGCTCTTATGTCATTGGCTCAATGTTGCTTTGGTTGAATGATAGGAGGTTCATTGAAACAATGCACAGGTGGTGGCGAAGAAACCGTCCACTCCAATGTATCTGCGCCCTCTCCCCAATAATTCGCAGAGACTTTTTCACCTTGGGTGAGCGTCTTCCAGGCGACATAAAGAAATAGAACGGTTGCAATGCCCCCGATATAGGCGCCGTAACTAGCAATTGCGTTCCACCCTGCAAAGTGATATGGATAGTCAGGAATGCGTCTTGGCATGCTGGCAATGCCCGCGAAATGCATGGGGAAAAATGTAAGATTGACCCCAATGAATGTAAGCCAGAAATGGATCTTGCCTAAGGTTTCAGGATATTGGCGGCCAGACATTTTCCCAATCCAATAATAAAACCCTCCAAAAATCGCAAAAACGGCACCAAGGGAGAGTACATAGTGGAAATGTGCGACCACATAATAGGTGTCATGAAGACTGACATCGACCCCAGCATTGGCAAGAACGACACCAGTCACGCCGCCTATAGTGAAAAGATAGACAAAACCAATGGCCCAGAGCATTGGCACTCGAAATTCTATCGATCCACCCCACATGGTTGCAATCCAGGAGAAGACCTTTACGCCTGTTGGGACGGCAATGAGCATGGTTGCCAAAATAAAATAGGCACGTGTGTCGACATTCAATCCGACGGTATACATATGGTGCGCCCATACAGCAAAACCGATAGCGCCGATGGAGACCATGGCATAGGCCATGCCAAGATAGCCAAAAACAGGTTTCTTTGAAAAAGTTGATATAATATGACTAATAATACCAAAAGCTGGTAATATCATAATATAAACTTCAGGATGGCCAAAGAACCAAAAAAGATGTTGGAAAAGCAGAGGGTCGCCGCCTCCTGCTGGATTGAAAAAAGCGGTATCAAAATTGCGGTCAAAAAAGAGCATAACCAAAGCGCCGGCAAGAACGGGCAAGGACATAACAAGAAGAAAAGCTGTTACAAGCATAGACCAGGAGAAAAGCGGCATCTGATGAAAACCCATGCCAGGGGCACGCATATTAATGATGGTCACGAGAAAGTTCACAGCGCCTAATGTCGATGATACACCGGCGATTAACAGGCCCAGCAAAACAAAATCCATAGAAGGATCGGGGGTGCCTGAAAGACTAGAAAGTGGGGGATAAATTGTCCATCCCGTGCCAGGCCCTGATCCTGTTAACAGGCCGATGCATAACAATAAAAAAGCGGGGGGCAGCAGCCAAAAACTAATATTGTTCAGCCGGGGAAAAGCCATATCCGGCGCCCCTAACATTAAAGGGACAAACCAATTGCCAAATCCTCCAATTAAGGCTGGCATGACAACAAAAAAGATCATAATGAGACCATGGGCTGTTACAAAAACATTATAGCTTTGGTAGTCGCCATTGAAAATTTGGTCTCCTGGGGCATTAAGTTCGGCACGAATAATAACCGACATTGCGCCGCCAATAAGGCCTGCGATAATAGAAAAAATAATGTAAAGTGTTCCAATATCTTTGTGATTGGTAGAGTAAAGCCATCTCGCAAGGCCTTTAGGATGTTCTTCTTCTGTCGTTACATTTTTTTCAGGATTGTGGTAGCTCCCGGTATAACTCATAGCAATAGTTCCCCCTCTTCATCTTATGAGAGCTTTTCCAGAAGGGGTTGAAGCGTTTCATGGTTCCGTCTGGAAGAGCCATATTTTCTCTGCATTTCACAAAAGAAAGACTTTTTAAACAGTCTCAGAACACAAAAGATCTATTCTAGTGGTTCGAACGAAACGGAAGAGTCCGGCATCAGCCGGGCCTTTCGGGTCGATAATTCGAACCATAACAAAAATATAGCGTGTGGATTGGGCCGACCTTCGAGGGATCGAAGTGTCGGAGTCAATCCACTAGGTCTTGCGACATTTTGCTTTTGTCCTGAATCAGAGGAAATGCTCTCTCTTATTGTT
>DDLW01000230.1 GCA_002340345.1 Alphaproteobacteria bacterium UBA2562
TACTTGAACGCAAACTATAAAATCCTACGGATTTTATAAAAGATAAGGAGCCTCTATGATGTTTCATCCTGAGCCAATGCGACAGCTTGAAGGGGGAACGCCGCTTCAAGAGGACATACGCGCCCTGCTAGGGGAAGCGTTGGTCGATCATGCGAGCCGAGAAGAGCTGCTCGAAGCCTTGGTGCAGAGCCGGAAACAAGCCCAGAATGCCAGCCAGCTTGCCGCAAAGCCCTTCCAAAATCTCTCGCCAGAGGAAATGACCCAGGCGTTTCGCTTGATGGGCTGTCCTGAAAAAGCAGAAGATTATCGCTTTACAGCATCGATCACTCTGCCAGAGGCCATGGGCTGGGATCCAGAGGGGGAAGCGCGCTTTCAACATCTTGCGCACCAGGCCGGATTGACGGCAGAGCAGTATCAAATGCTGCTGGATGGTTATGTGCAACACTGTGTTGCGGATTATGAGCAGGCCCATGAACAGAGGCGTCTGCAAGCACAAGATATTGATGGCGCCGTGCAAAAAGCGTTTGGACCGCATATGCGTCAAATGTCAGAGGCCGCTGATCATGCCATTCATGCTCTTGGCGGGGAGCCGCTCGCCCAGGCTTTGCGCCAAGTTCTGCCCGGTATGGGGCCAGAGGCGGCGACGGCTTTGGTCAAGAATCTGGCGCATTATGGGCAGAGCCTGTCGGAAAGCCGCTTTGTCGGTGGCGACCACCCCAGCTGGGCTTCCCCTGAAACGGCGCGGAAAGACTGGGCGAAAAAACAACAAGATTCCGGCTTTGTCGCCATGTTGCGTGACAAACATCACCCTGGCCATGACGCCGCTGTCGCCGAGCAAACGCGGCTTTTCCGCGCCATGTATCCAGGGTGATATGAACCCATAACGGCAAAAGATTATAGGATCTTTTGCGCCCCAAACGATCAAGACTTTTCTTTTTTGGAGATGCTGTGACATGTCAAATGCCACAATCGAACAAGGCTATATTCAACAATATCGCGCCAATATCCAACTGGCTTTACAGGCCCAAGGCGGCAAGCTGGTGCCCTTTGTTGACAGCGGGCGCTACCAGGGCAAGCAGGCCATGGTCGTCGAGGAAATCGGGGAGACAACAACGCGAACAAGGACCGCCCGTCATGAAGCAACCCCGCGTATGGATTTGGACCATGCGCCGCGCTGGGTAACCCCGGTGATGGAAGATTGGGCGACGATTATTGATAAGAAATATGATGTCGTGAAACGCTTGACCGATCCGACATCGCAATATGCCTCTTCAGCGGCAAAAGCTTTTGGGCGCTCGAAAGATCAAGCGATTTTGGATGCTTTTTTTGCCGCGTCTCGAAGTGGTCAGGATGGCAGTGGTACAACAGCCTTTCCGGCCAGCCAAGACATTGCCGTGGATGTTGGAGCTGCAGCGGCAACGGGCTTGAATGTGGCGAAGCTGCGTGCGGTTCGGAAGCTCTTTACTGAAAATCATGTCGATCTTGACCAAGAGCAGATCTATATGGCGATCACCGCCCAGCAAGAAGATGACTTACTGGCCGATATTCAAGTCACAAGCCGGGATTACAGCCCAGATTACGCGCTGAAAGATGGCAAAATCACCCATTTTATGGGGATCCGCTTTGTATCGTCCCAACTTGTGACCAAAAATGGCACGACCCGCGAAGTGCCGGCTTGGGTGAAATCTGGTCTGCATTTGGGGATCTGGGACGAGATGGAGGTTGAGGTCTCGAAACGCGATGACCTGTCTTATAACTGGCAAATTTATGCAAGCCAACATTTCGGCGCCACACGCACCAATGAGAAAAAAATCGTCCGCGTGCTCTGCGCAGAATAGGCGGATCATATCGATCGATATTGAAAATGACGCATCGCCGACCGGTTAAGCCCGTGCGGTGCCCTCGTAAGCGGTTCTTTTGAGAATCGCTTTTTTTATGGGAAGGATACAACTATGGCCCTCGCGATTTCTGGCGGTCGCCTGGATGAACCGCATGATTATTCCGTGACTGTGACAACAGAAATTGGCGCAGACATTCAGTTTCGTTGTCGTGAAAATTTGACCCTGCAAGAGCGGATTTTGCTCTTAACCCAAATGGCCAATCGCTTTTTGCAGGAGAAACAGCCATGAGTGATGCGCTTTATCAGATATCGCGTGGCCAAGCGTGGGCTGGGATGCAAAGCGGTCAGGCTGAAGGTTCTGCAGAAGCAGAATTGACTTTGGCAGCGGGGGTGACTCGCAACCAAGCTTTGACTTTGGTGCAGCGCTTGATCGGAGATATGATCACCTTTCAAGAGCAAAGCCAGGTCACAGCGCCTGACCCTGATCCTGACCCAACACCACCGCCCCCCACCCTATGGCGTTTGACTTTTCCTAAAACGAATCCCAGTGATGTTGTGTCTTATCATCAGGTGGAGCCTTTTGATGGCGATCCCGATGCCGCCGGAGTGTCTTTGGCCTCGGTGTCTGGGCTGAAACGGTTTGCTGTTTCTTCTGGGGGCAGTGGAGGGGTGCAGGCGATTAATGCGGTGCCTTGGGCCAATGATCCCAGTGCCGCTTTGGCCGCAGAGTGGATTTTGTGGGATGGTCCGCCGCCTCATTATTTGCGGATCCATCGCCATGTTGATGCGACAGACACCGGCTTAGTCCAGCTTCATCGCTCGGACGATGATGGTGCGCGCTGGCATGCTGTCGATGAATGGTATGTCGGGGCGGAATGGCCCAACACATCGGATATTGTCGCCATTGATGCTGAGACCGCAGTGCCGGTCTCGAATGAAGTCCGAACATGGCGGATTATTGGGACATCATATCGTGGGGCCAGCGTGCATAGCCTCTTTCTCTATGACGGGCCAACGATGACCGGGAATAAGATCCCTGGCATCAATGCATTGGGGTCCTCGGTCTTTGAGGCAGGCCATGAGGCGCCTTTGGCTTTTGATTCCGACGCTTTCACGCGATGGACAAGCCTTTACCAGGATGGCACCCACTGGCTACAATGGGACAGCCTGCCTTTTGTTTCATTCAACTTACTGCAATATAATAACCTTTTCCGCTTCTTTAATGCCAAATTGCAAAGACGAGAAGCGGACGGCGTGACATGGACAGATATCGTGGCCATCCCCGAGGCGGTGAATAGCGTCGTAAATACGGGCCTTTCTCTCGCGCCGAATGTTTTGCCGCCTGGACTCAATCAATGGCGGTTATTGGCCCCCCAGAGCCGCCCGGATATTGCGCAAATGGGGGAGCATATGATGCAAATCAAAGAGCTGAGGCTGTTCTCTGGGGCGAACAATACAAGCCCACAACTGACTGTTACCGCGCCGCTAGCTTCAAGTGAGTATTCAAGCAGCTGGGTCGCTGCTAATGCTTTCGACGGTGATGACACTATAGCTTACAGCAGCGCAAGACAACATGGTCAAGATCAGTGGCTGCAATGGGACAGTGATGAATTTGGCTATATCGAAGTGATGCCGTATTATCAAAATCGGATCACCAATCCGACCTTCCTCCAGCGCCGAGCGGCAGATGGAACCACATGGCTCGATGTCTGTGAAATCAGGCCCGAGCATTGGGATGGGGTGCAATCTTTCAAAAGGATTGTGCCATGATGTGTATTTCAAATGTGGGCGTTGTTGCGCTTTGTAATGCAGCCTTGGACCATGTCGGCGAGAATGAGACGGTTTTAACGTCTCTTGACGAGGATCGGTTGGCGGCCAAGCTATGTCGTCGGCGCTATCCGGCGGTGCGGGATGCGCTTTTGCAGCTCCATCCTTGGAATTTTGCCCAAAAACGGGTGGCTTTATCCGCCGATGAAACGCCTCCGGCTTATGGTTTTGCTTATGCTTATAGCTTGCCGAGCGATTGTTTGCAGATTGAAATGCTGGCCGCCGAAGAGCCCTGGCAGGCTGGGCATGCTTGGCAAGTGGAAGGCGGGAAAATCCTGACAGATCTGACTCCGCCCCTGAGTTTGCGCTATATCGCGCGGATCGAAGACCCAAGCTGTTATCCGCCTTTGTTCCGAGAATTGCTGGCGTTGCGTTTGGCGGCAGAGCTTGCCCAGCCCCTCGCCCAGTCCAGCCGCCTTGGCCAGGATTTGGAGCAGCGCTTTGCCAATATGATGGCTTTGGCCCGCAATCGCGATGCCCAGGAAAGCCAAGCGCCAGACCACGCATTCTCGCCTTGGCTCGCCGCAAGATTCTGATCTTACAGCATTTTGCTTTTATCCTGATTCAGAAAAAATGCTGTGCGGTTTTGTTTTTGCCGCAAAACGGATCAAAAGGATGGACCCATCCTTTTGCCCTTTGCTCTGAAAGGATGTCTTATGGGGCAGCACCAAGACCACCTCCAAAATCATTTCACCGCTGGGGAGATCTCGCCGCGCCTCTATGCGCGTTCTGATCTCGGGAAGTATTATAATGGCGTCGCCAAAATGCTCAACCATACCGTCTGGGCCCATGGGGGTTCCCCAAGACGTATGGGCAGCCGCCATGTCGCAGAGGCATGTCATTATCACGATCAAGGCCGCTTGATCCCGTTCCAATTCTCAACCGAGCAAGCCTATATCCTTGAATTTGGACAATTCAAAATGCGGGTTTTCAAAGATCGCGGCCAGGTCCTGAACCCCGATGATACCGTCTTTGAAATCTATGCCCCCTGGGCCGCTCATACTTTGGATCTCCTGTCCTTTACCCAATCCGCCGATGTTATGTATTTTGCCCATCCCTATGTTGCACCTCAGAAATTGACACGCGCAGGGCATGATGACTGGACTTTGGAATGGGTTTCTTTCATCAATAATCCCTTCTCGGGGGTCGGAAAATTCCCGTCTTCGGTGGCTTTTTTCGAGCAAAGATTGGTCTTTGCCGGTACAGGAGAAAAACCGCAAACTTTATGGTTCTCCCGCACCGATGATTATGAAAACTTCGTCATGGGATCCCAGGCCGATGATGCCATCGAATTCACCATTGCCGCAGATCAAGTGAACGCTATCCGTTGGTTGTCGCCTGGGCGGCAATTGGCCATCGGCACGGTGGGCGGGGAGTGGATTTGTGAAGGGGCCAATGGTCAGCCGATCTCTCCGGACACGATTACGGTGCGGCGTCATTCCCGAACAGGCTCGGCGGCGATCGCGCCTGTGCGCATTGGCGGCGGCGCGATTTTCGTCCAGGCCGCCGGGCGAAAATTGTATGAATTGGCGTATGACTTCAATGCCGATGCCCATTTGGCCGCGGATCTCAGTGAACTTTCAGAGCATATCACCCAAGGAGGCTTGCGGGCTTTGGCCTATCAGCAGGAGCCAGACAGCATCTTGTGGATGGTGCGCCAAGATGGGGTTTTGCTGGGGTTTACCTTCTCAAAACGTCAAGATGTCATGGCGTGGCATCGGCATATTCTTGGGGGCTCTCATCCCGACGGGCCGCTCTTAGACGAAAGTGATCGTTATGGCGAACGGGGGGCGTCCATTGACAGCGTTGCCTGTATTCCAAGACCAGATGGCTTGGCCGATGATGTTTGGCTTTTGGTGCGCAGGGTCATCAATGGTGAGAAATATCGCAGCGTTGAATATCTGGAAAGCGCTTTTGAGCCGCAGTCTCCGCGCGATAAAAACGGGATGGTTTATCTGGATTGTTGCGCGGAATATCAGGGCTTGCCAAGAGAGGGGAAGATCACGGCGCATCCTTCGGACCAGAGTGTTGGGGTTTTGTCTAAGAAGACGGGCGTTCCTTTTCCCTATGCGGAAGGCGAAGTTGTGCGGGTGCGCTTTGGAAAAACCGGACATCTTCTGTATGGGGTTTTCGACACGCCAAGTTGGCTCGGGTCTAAATTGGATTGCCTTATTTTCGACGATCCTCTACCGCCTGAAATTGGTGAATTCGCGCCGGTGACGCTCAGCCGCACAGTCACGCGTGTGACGGGGCTGGACCATCTTGAAGGGGCAAGGGTCTCGGTTTTGGCAGACCATGCCGCGCATCCAGACTGTGTTGTGCAAGAGAGCGCTATCACGCTGGAAGCGCCCGCCTCTTATGTCCTTGTTGGCTTTCCTTATGTTTCTGAGATTGAAACCCTGGATCTCGCGCCCCGTGCCGCCCAAGGCAGTGGGCGTGGGAAACTTAAGCGTATCGCGGGCGTTGATCTCGACCTCTATCAGTCGAGCGGGGGTGAAATCGGGCGCGGCATGTTTGATCCCATCACCATCCGGAAAACCACCGATGTTATGGACGAAGGCTCTCCCTTAGAAACAAAGATCCATCGTTTGAACTTTCCTGGCGATTGGCGCAAAGAGGCCCGTGTCACGACACGCCAAACCGCGCCACTGCCCTTCACTGTGCGGTCTCTCACCGCCCGTATCGAGGTAACAGATTAATGTGTAATCCCGCCATCGCCGTCATGGGCATGAGTGCCGCAACAACCGCTCTCAGCAGCTGGCAAAAGACCCAAAGTCAAATGAAACAGCAGCAAGATGCGGCGTCTCTGACAGCACAGCAGGCCGCCCAGGCACGGCAAAAAACAGACTTTCAAGCCGGACAGCAGCGCTTAGAGGCCCGTAAAAATCTGGCAAAATTGCGCGTGCGCCAAGCGGCCAGCGGTGGAACTCTGGACAATGCGACCAATATGGCCGTGGCAGCAGAACAGGCCGCCCGGCAAGAACTTGACGCTCTCGTCACAGAATGGCGGGGCGATCAAGAGGCCTTTGCTGCCGAAGAGCAAACACGGCGTTTGCAGCAAAAAACCCAAGAAACGCAAAGATCGGGTCTTCTCAATATCGCAGGCGGGTTGGTGCAAACCATACCCCAGATGACAGGGCAAAAGACGCAAAAGGGATCTTGGTAATGGCTTATGGCATTCCCCAAGGACGCTTAGAGGTACAAAGGCGAGGCTGGATACAAGAGCAGGGGAGGGGCCAGCAAATGGGGCAGGCTGTTTTAGGGGATCCTTCCTATGGCGAGGCCGAAAATGGACGCGATCCGCTGTCTGAAGCAAGGGAACAGGCCGATCTCGCCTATGCCCAAGCCCGTCTCGCCTTGGCCGAGCAGACCGCCCAAAGACCCGAAAGCGAACAGGCCGATTTCTTCCAAGACCAATGGCCCTTACAGCAAAAAGAACATCTGAAAAGCATCACAGACCCCAATCTGCGTTTTGCCTATCAGGTTACATGGCACCGTTATGCCAAGGAAAGGCTGTGTCGCTATCGTGAAAGACAGGAGAACGCTGAAGCACAACGCCGCCGTGACCATTTTGCCCAGCAAAAAGATGTTTTGCGTGCGCTCACAGCACAAGATCCCGACAGCGCAGAAGAGGCCATTGCGCAGATCTCCCAAAGCTTAAAAAACGCCGTACAGGCCGGCAGGCTGGGGGCCATTGAAGCGCGCGATATGGCAAAATCAGCCATCGCGCAAATCTTGGAACAGCAGCTCCAGACCCTTGTTGCGCAAGATCCTTTAAGAGGGGAACAGATCTTAAAGGACAAGCCCTATTACGCCCAGATCTTCACAGCGGATGAGCGCACACAGCTAGAGCAAAAAATGACGCAGGCGCTGGCCAAGCAACGGCGTGCTGATGCTGTTTTAAGTCTCCAGGCGCTTGACCAGCGTTATGCGGCCCTTGCCGAGGCGGCACGCTTTGGGCAGGGGACAGCGCTTGATTTGAAACGCTTGCAGCAAGAGGCTCTTGACCAGGGCCATTCAGATCTTGCCCATCGCCTTGGGAAAGATTTGCAAGAGGCCCCTTGGCGTGCCGCCATCGCACAGATGACACCGGCAGAGCAGAAGGACCATCGCCAAGCGCTTCATCGTGAAAGCAAAGAAAAGGCAGGACATTCTGATGAAAGCCTCGGTCAACGCTTGGCGATTTTGGAAGAATTGCAACAGGTAACAGACAGAGGGTTGACGGATGATCCGTTAGGGCATGCCGCAAGGGTGGGGGTGATCGCTTTAGCGCCCTTAGAGTTCACAAAGGATCCCCGAGAGGCGCTTGGCCAACGGCGCCAAGCCCTGATCCTCGCCGAAGCCCATTATCAACAAACCATGCCCCCTGTGACCTGTGCAGAAGCCAAAATCTTGCGCGATCAATTTGGGGTCTTGCCAGTGCAAGATCATAGGCGCTGGTTGGCTGGCTTTGAAGCGCTTGGTCCCGGCAAAGCTGTTGCCGCCGTCCTTTTGATCGATCCGCAGAATGCCCCCTTAAAAGGGGCCGCAGAATTGATCACACAGGCGCCACAAACCGCAGAACGGCTTTTGGAAGGGGCCGCACTTTTGGCGGTTGGAAGTGAAATTGCCGACGAAGCTTGGCAAGAGGCCATTGCGCTTATGCTGGAAGGGGCGGCAACGCCGGCGTTTCAAGCTGTGCTGAGCCAGCAAATCAAAGCGCTCTATATCGCCAATGCCATCCAGTCTGGGCAAAGCCCTTCATCTTTGCATAAAGATCGGGTGCAAGCCGCGCTGCGGCAGCGGTTGGGCGGGGATATGCTGTGCCATCTGGGCCAGGCTGTGATTCCCCCCCGCGATGCCTTTGGGCTTGCTTGGACCCAAGCGCATTTTGATGCTTATCGGGCTTTGCTCTCAAAAGGGGCAATGGGGGAGAGAGTGCAGACTCGGTGGGTTGCCGCGGCGCAAGGCTCTTATGAACTTCACGTAGAAGGGGAAAAAACGATCTTTTTGATGGTGAAAGAGAATTCTGAAAACGGCATGGTGGCGTTGGGGTCTCTGTGAGGAGGGGGCGAAAATCAAAGGGGATATCCTTTTATTTTGTTTTATTTCAGGGTATTAGTAGGATCTCCCAAAATGATAGAGCCTAAAGTAACTCTCCTGTTAATAGGGGGAAATATTTTCCTACAACGATACCGTTTAAAACACGCTTTACTTTAAGGTTGTAATACGCTATATCTCATAGTTGATAGATATCTTAGTTCGAAAACTTTAGGACCGTTAATCTTTTGGTTAGGAACCGAAGATAGTTTAGGTCCTATGATATAAGCCCCTTTGAAGTGTTTTTTATCAAACATTTCAATTCGAATATAGAAACCCTATCGCCCCATACCCCCATACCCTCAGACACTGAAGCCGAATAAAGGCCAAAAGCCCACAAAGGTCATGGAGAGTCAAATGCGTATTCTCACTTTAGCCCTGTTTTTGCTGTTTCCACTCTCTCTCCAGGCAGCCACCCTTGAGACCGAGGAAAAAATCTTTGGCGCCTTCCAAAACTATTGCCTCTCCCTACAAGGGGACCATCAAAAGATCAATGAGGCTATGGTTGAGACAGATATCAAAGAACTGCCAGCAGAACTCGCCCGGAAATTTACCGCTCCCTATGAAGGCCATGCCTGGTTGCTCGGGAAAAAGGATTTGTCCTTTGTTCTGTCTGTGACGCAAAAATCAACCTGTTCTGTCTCTGCCTTAGGGAAAGCTTCTGGGGAGAAAACCAAGAAACTCCTGATCGGCGCTCTGAATGCGCCACAAATAGACCAAGACAAAACGATAACAGCGATCAATTCTTTGGAAATCAACAAAGAAAAAGATCAAATCATGGTCTATGAATATTTTAAAGCTGACGATCTGGAGGAATATACATATCAACCCTTGATCGCCGTTACAACAAATGCCTTGAAAGATGACTTTGTTGTGCTGAATGCTATTAATCAGAAGGCAGATATGCTCGAATATACCGGATGGGATGAGCTGGAATAGACGCTTTTCTCACATCTTACCGGAATGCGTGACCGCAAACTTGCACCCCCTCCCGATTTTTTTGGGAGGGTCTTTTTTTGGGCATACTGTGTGCTTGCATGCGAGAAAAAAGTGTGGTTATTCTCATATGTAAAAGAAAAACGGAAAAGAGATTTTTTTATACGCGCTTTGCTCTAGAGTCTTTCTCTTTTATATTGAATCAATGGAAAGGCTCTATGGTCTT
>DDLW01000231.1 GCA_002340345.1 Alphaproteobacteria bacterium UBA2562
GTCACCAACCAAATCCGGATCAGGCCGGTCTCTCGGTCAATGTCACTGTGGTTTTTATCGCCAAAAACTAGAGCCTTTCTTTTTTATATTGAATCAATGGAAAGGCTCTATGATCTTGTTTTTGCCGCAAAACGCATGGTTAAAGTGATGCCACTTTAACCAGCTTTGCTCTATTGACCTTATAAATTAATATGAGCAAAATACAAATATCTAGCAAGCTAATACATTTATATAGTGTGAAAATAAAGTCAGATGTCGGAAATATAACGCATGATAATTTACTACAAGTATATTATAAAATCTCTCCATATATGGAAGTTGTCTTTATTGATGTAATATCACTATAAAAGTGCAAATGTCTTTGAAGTTAAAAAAAACAAAAGGCCCGACTCAGGCCGGACGCTTTTGTTTAAAACATTGTATTTATCGGATTTTAGCGCAAAGCTGGTGAAAGGGGCTGCCACTTTAACCAGCTGACGCTATCAGAATAAGAAGCGGAAGTGTCAGAAAAGAAATCAGTGTCGAAATCAGGACAAGACTTGCAACCTCTTCAGGGCGGTGATTATAGCGTGCGGCAAAAAGATACATGAAAACAGCAACAGGCAAGCTGGTTTCAATAATCAAAACGCCGCGCATGACGCCTTCCAAAGCAAAGAGCTCAGCAATAGCAAGCCCGACCAAAAGACCACCACCAATCCGCAGCAAGGCCAATAAAGTGACACGCCGTAATGATGTGACGCGCAAGCCAGCAAGGGAAATCCCTAAAGCGAAAAGCATCAAGGGGATGGTCATATCGCCCAATAAGGAAACCGTGTTATAGATCGGTTTGGGAAGCGTTGTCCCCGTCAGCATCAGGGCCAAACCAATAAAAACAGCATAGAGCGCTGGGGTTTTAAGCAATTTTCCCAAAGAAATCGAGCCAGAGGCTAACCCCATGCCAATGGGAAACATTAACAAGACGCCGACAGAGAAAAAGACGACCGCATACCCAAGCCCGATCTCCCCAAAAGCGAACAGACAAAGGGGCAGCCCCATATTGCCAAAGTTACCAAACATTATGGAGGGAAGGTAAGCGCGAATATCTTGTTTTGTCAGGGATAAAATAAGCCACCCGCCAACACCGACACAGGCAAAAGCCAAGGCAGAGGCCGCTGCCATCGTGCCAATAGATTCAGGGTTGAGGGTCAGGCTGGAGAGGGTGGCAATAATCAGACAGGGCGTGCCAACATCAGAAGACAGTGCTGTTACGGTTGGCATATCGAAAGGTAATTTTTTAAGGGCCCAAATATATCCAAAAGCAGCGCAGAAAAAAACAGGCAGAACCACGGCCGCAAGATCTAAAATGACGTCAAACATAAAAAGACTTTCTCTTTGAGAAAACATTTAATGTCGCAGCAGACAAGAAGGGTTTTTTGGGCAAGAATTCCCACGGACAAAAGCAGTGATTATGCTGTTTTGTGGCGTCTGTCAGACGGTAGAGGAAGATTGCTATTGGCTGAATGGGTTTTCAGAGCCGTAAAGCGCCTTGTTCACAATGCGGGACAGATCCCCAAGATAGCCCTGTTTATAAGCCTCAAGCATCAGATTGCCCCGGTCAATGCTCTCGCCATGGCGAATAAAGACTTGATAATGACCACTAAACAAATGCGCACTTTTCGCAGCGAGGTCTGACTCGATAATGACTTTTGCCATCCGTTCTGCAAGCTGGCCATCGGGGCGCTCGAAGAAAAGCCTAAAAAAGATTTCTTGATCGCCCTGTGCAAAACGCCCCCAAAGGGCTTCTTCTTCTTGTTTATTTAAGTGGAATGTATGGTTTGCTAAGATAGCAGCTTCTTTTGCCATTTGGTTCAAGTAAAATTCGGAAAGATTTAAGACACTGTCGAGGCGCAAATGGCGTTCTGTTAATGTCATTGTTTCAGCTTGGAAGCTGCTTTGTTCTGACGTTTTTGCAAGCGCACGGAGCTGTGCGGTTAAAGCACGCGATTGCTTGTAATATGCAAAGGCAAACCAGACGAGAACCAAAGGCGCACTGACACCGGCAACAAACATGCCAAGCTCATGGGGCAGCATTTGCAGTGTGTTATGCAAACCAAAATTAAGGTCCAGATAATAAAGGGCCGCTCCAAGCCATAAAAGCGATAAAAGACTGACAAGCCCACCCCAGCTGGTGCGCCAAGCTGCTTTAAAAGGGAACAAAATGAAAGATGCAATTTTGGGCAGGGTTGGCGCGGCGGCAGATTCAGGTTCTTTTGGGGTTTGATCGAGATTTGGGGCTAAATTGCGCTCTAAAGGACGGCGCGGGTCAACTCTTTTCTCAAGACCGGTGACGGCGGAAATGCGTGGGCCTTGTGTTTTCGCGGCCTGTTTTGTTTCTACAAAAGACTTTAAGCTTGTTTTGGCGCTTTCCGTGGAAAAATCTTGTGATCGTTCGCTTTGTGCGAGCTTGGCGGCCAATCTTTCCGCCGCTTTTCGGGCGCGATCGCCTGGCATATCGTCTTTTGGCGCGGCGGTCATGGTTTCAGAGCTGAGGGGAGGTTCCGTTGTTTTGTCTAATGTTGTGTCCATAGACTGTAAAGGGCGTGTGGCTGACAGGCTGGTGTCATCTTGCGCAACAGCGTCATCAGAGTGTTCAGGTTTTGAGGGATGTTGCACACTCATACCGACGGAAAACTCCTTTAGAGAGAGCTTTTCTTGTTTGGTCAAGAGGTTCGGCTCTCAGTTTGTTTTGCCGCAAAACGGATCAAAAGGATAAGCTTAGCCTTTTGCCCTTTGCTCTAACCGTGCAAAATCGCTTTATTCCATTGTTTTATCACAAGAGGCAGAGAAGAAAATACATTCATTCGGCAGGCGCTCATAGTCTGACCGCCATTGGCTTGGCTGTCAAACCCAGACTGATAAAACTGCATTTTAAAGAGATATTGCTAGACACAATAACAGTATAAGGGTGAAATATTACTTTAGAGCCTTTTTTTCTGACTCTCAAAGAAAAGCAAAATAGTGTCGTCGGGCCTTTATGGTTGGAAAAATTGGACCAAAATAGCAAGACACCGCATGGATTGCTCGACTTTTGAAACTGCGAAATGTCGGGGTCAAACCATGAGAAATTATCAATTTCTTATGACTTTAAGGGCCAAACTAAAGCCTCTATCGGCAGAATTTTCATCATTGGTTGTGTTTAAAGCGCCAGTAAGCCATAGTTCAGTAAGGCAAGTTTGCGGCATGAAGGCCTCGTCCTATAGGGTATCTTGATATGTGTTCTTCTAAAAGAGTGTTGAAATCTCAACATCATGGCGTGGTGAAACGGTCTATAATACCCTGTGCAATTGTCATGTTCTTAGGCCTTGGTTCTGTGACGGTGGGGGCGGGGATCTCTCCGCTGTTGCTCTCAACAGCCCAGGCGCAATCGGCAAAACAGATGTTCACACCTTATGGTGCCGTGCGCGGTGGGGCCAGCTATATGTTCTATGATGATCCAGAGCTGACAACAGGCTTTTCAAGAGATCAAGATGTTTATCCCTACCGTGCAGGCTATGATAATACGGATGCGGGCTATATGGTTGGTTTTGCGATTGGGAATGATTTTTCCCGCGCTGAGATTCCGGTTCGAATCGAGTTAGAGTATATGTACCGCGATAGCATGGATTATGAGCTCGATTATGTGATGAATCAACGCAGGCATGATTCTCGCTACCGGATGAATGTCCAAAGCAGCACCGTGATGCTGAATACATATTATAATTTTTATGAAGAGGATGATTGGAGAATTTGGGGCATGGGTGGCCTCGGCTTTGCTTTTACCAAAGTGAAAGGGGAAATGCATGGCACGCCGAATGCTATAGGCCTTGCGGCGGGGGCAACAGATATTACCGATACGCTGCCAGAGCGTGATCGCACAGAATTTGCTTGGGCGCTCGGGGCGGGGGCCAGCCTTGACGTCACCGAGAGACTGAGCGTGGATGGTGGATATCGCTTTGTTTATCTTGGCAAAGCCACAAGCGGCACATCCACAGGGGCAACCAGTCAAGAATTGATTACGAATATCACCAGCCATGAAATGTGGCTCGGCACACGTTATAAATTTTAGAGCCTTTCGCTTTTATTGGATGAGACACAGCTGGAATGCTCTCTGTCTTTATTTTCACCGCAAGACGGAGCAAAAGGGTAAGTCTATCCTTTTGCCTTTTGCTTTTAGGTTTTCACCGCAAAACGAAAGCGATCAGGGGGATCCCCCTGATCGCTTTCGTTTTGCGGCAAAAACAAGACTCT
>DDLW01000305.1 GCA_002340345.1 Alphaproteobacteria bacterium UBA2562
CAAGAAGGGTATTGGCCATTGGCCCCATAAGCGCTGTGGCGTCGCCGCCAGCCGTATTAAAGAACACCAGATATGTTGGCGCGTTATCAAGGAAGCTTGATAAGATCCCGGTCAACCAAAAATACATACTATTCACAGGCTGACCATCAACAGTCACCATGCTAACAAGCCAACCAAGAGCGCCTTCGGTTCCTGATTTTAGGATTGCAATTGCAGGCACAATCGTGAGGAAAATGCCGGCAAAGAGTTTTGCAACCTCCATAATAGGAAACCAAGAGAACCCATTTGCCGTGCGACTTGCATCTTGTGTTAATTTTAAGGATGCGATGGCAATGACGATCAAGAGAACATCGCGAACGATATTTTGCAACTCTAAGGGCACATGATAGATCTCAAAAGAGAGACCGGGTTTCCAAATGCCACTTAATAAAACGGCGCCAACGATACCGGCCAAGAGGAGAATATTGACGCTTCCTTCCAATCTTAACTTGCCACCTTCATCGCCTTCATCGGTCGCATGTGGTTTTTCATTTTCTTTGCGGAAAAGCCATGTATCCACTAAGAAATAGAGAATGAGTAAAATCGTGGCAACAATCACCATCGGCAAGAACATATGGGTTGTGGGCCAGAAGAAGGAAACACCTTTCAGAAAGCCGAGAAAAAGAGGAGGGTCGCCTAAAGGTGTTAAGGAGCCTCCGATATTGGCAACGAGAAAAATGAAAAAGACAATAGTATGAACTTGATGCTTTCGCCATTCATTGGCACGAATGATTGGGCGGATCATCAGCATAGCAGCGCCGGTTGTCCCCATCCAGCTGGCAATAACAGTGCCGATAAAAAGCATTGTGGTATTGACAATCGGCGATCCTGTAAGACTGCCCTTAACACGGACACCCCCTGCAACCGTGAACAAGGAAAACAGAAGAATAATAAAGGGAAGATATTCAAGTAAGAGAACGTGAATGACTTCATAAAGGGTTATTTCAAAGCCAAAAACAAGAGCGAAAGGGATTAAAAAACAGCCCGCCCAGAATGCAGAGATTTTCCCGAAATTATGGTGCCAGAAGTTAGGGGCGGCAAGGGGCATAATCGCAATGGAGAGTAAAATGCCTGCAAAAGGGATCACCCAATATAATTTTAAGAGGCTGCCATCTAAATGCGGGGCATCACCATGATGATGATCTGCACCGGCCTCATGGTGAACTTCGGCAATGGAAACCTTGTTGGGAGCTTGCTTAGCATGTTCATTTTGTGTGATGGCTGAAGCGCTCAAGTCATTTTCTGTCGCTTCGAACATAGGAGCCGCAGAGACCAAACTATCATTTGAGGCGTGGAGAGGCGAAGCAACGGTAAAAAACAGCGGTAAAAGCAGTGCTAAGGCAAGCAAAAGGCGTATCATCGAACTTCCATAGGGTATGATGTTAAACGATAGCGCTTCTAAAAGGACCTATTTGAACCTTTTTCACACTATGCAGAGACATACAAAAATATTGTCTTTATGGCTATATCTCATCATCGAGAAAAGCTCAGATTTCTTTTCGCGTGATTTTATATCTCATAAAAGCTGTCTTAGTCTAAAGCTTTTAGCATTCCCAGCTGAAATGTTGATAGAAAACAATTTGAGTGTTCTCTTGGGGAACATATAAAAAATAGAATATTGCCTGACAATGAAAATCGCAGGATGATTCTCTTTGTTTTGCAAATGATTTTACATGTTCTGGACCGTGCATGGGCGAGGGCACAAGAGCGATCATGCTTTTTAATTGAAATAATCAGTGCTTAGGGGCTTTTTGCAAAGCTTTGTTGATCGCTGACATATAGCTATGAGCGTCCTTTTTTTGCCCCGCCCATGCAAAAACGCGATTAGAAACATTGACCGCCATCCACCGATCTTTGCCTTCATCTTTGCCGCCGATTCTGGCTGCAACTTCCCCTAAATCATGATTTGTTCGGGCTAACCAAACCCCAGGGGCAATTTCAACGACTTCCCCTGTGCTGAGGTCAATAACTATAGATTCGACATCAACATCATCTTTGCGCGATGCTTCAATATCGTAAATAATCAACACAGTTCTGCTCATGAATTGAACCCTCGGCCTCCCTGGCCATTGGTGATGATCAAATGAGTATGCGTCATCATCATATGACAGCATTTTGCTTTTATTTTCGATCAGAAGACATACGGCTTGTCTTTGTTTTTCTGTATATCGTTATTTGTTGCACAACGGGTCAAGAGAATAGGTCGATCCTTTTGCCCTTTGCTCTCATTCCAACTGGAAACTTCTCATGACCTCTTTTCTTGATTTTCAGTCTCAAGCTTTTCAATAACTTCCGAGGCTTCGCAATGCAAAATCCGAGGTGAATCGAGGGGGCCAACTGACAGAGTCTCCGACTCTTCGGCTAGTCTTTTGCTCAAGCGCCGCACAGGCTTAACCAGGCGGCTATAGGTTTCTATTTTTGTCGGTTAGTATCAGTAAAATATTATCACTCTAACACCACATGATCACAAGCTGAATTGCGCAAATCGATCCTGTTGAGAGAGTTTATTGACACTTCAGAGTGTTCTGATGAAATTCAATCAGGAAAAACCATATCTTTGATCGCCCATTTTGCAGGCCCCACAGAAATAAAAGTGCCATTTTGATATTGCTTGACAATCATAGGTTTTGCCAAGTTTTTTCCGTTTGCATTAAATTTTACATTTCCAAGAATCGTTTGCATATTCGTTTGTTGAAGAGAATCTCTTACACTTGAGGGGGTGAAGGAGGACGATCTTTTGAAAGCATCGCTATAGACAACAATAGACGCGGCGGCTTGGATGGAGAGTGACGAGGGTTCGTCATGGTATTTCTCTCTATAGGATGTTTTGAAATCTTCAGCGTTGCCAAGTATTTCATCACTATAGACCATCCCATAATCCCATTGAGATGTGCAGAGAACCGGCGTTTTTGTGTATTGTTCATAGTCAAAATCTAAGCAATGTGAGAAAACGATCATAGAAGGTTTTTGATCATAAGGCTTAAGGGCTTTTAAGAACTGATGATAGATAAGCTCATTCCCAGAAATAAAAATAATGTCTGGATTCGCACGTAAGAACTTAGCGATATTCCGTTTAATATCATCTGGATTAAAGGAAAGTTTTGTGTTCTGAATAAAGTCTATTTCTTTTCCTGCAATTTTTTTCTCAATGCTTTGGGAGATAAGCGGAGATATGGGATTTAAATCTGTAAGGAGACCGATTTTTAAGTTTTCTTTATTTCTCACAATTCTTTTATCATATTCTTGAAGAAGTGAAAGAGAACTTGTAAAAACGTCTTCAGAAGGTGTTGGTAGGGTGAAAATATAAGTATTTTTTTCTTGATATTTTTTCTGACTCGCCGCAAAAGGAGAGACAAGTGGTAGAGCACGTCTTTCTGCTTCTTGCGCAACAATGTCAGTTATTTTTGTGCTAAAAGGACCGAGCAAGAAATCAATTTTCTCTTTTTCTATAAGGATTCTTATTTTCTCTAAGCCAATTGCTGAAGATGACTGATCATCTAAAATTTTTAAAGAGATTTTATATTTTTTTCGACCTATTCTTAACCCTCCTGAAGTATTAATTTTTTCGATAGCCAGTTCATATCCTCTTTTGATATGAAGGCCAGCTGTACTATATTGGCCCGTTTCAGATAGGACAGCGCCAAGGACAATAACATTGTCTTTGACTTTACTGAGTGCTGGAGACGCCATGCAGGCTATCATGAAGAGACTCAGTGGTAAAATTTTAAAAAATATGGGAAACATAAATATTTTCTTTCGTAAGAGTGAAATACTATTATAAATACATTAAGTATTCACTGTAAAGATGACCAGCTCAATTTTCCTCGGATTTTGCACGGCAAAGCCATGGACGCTATTGAAAAATTTGAGACTGAAAATCGAGAAAAAAGGTCATTAGAGGTATCCACATGATTGAATTGTCAGGCTCCTATATCATTCCAGCGTCTCTAGAAGAGGTTTGGTCGCACCTGAATAACCCTCAATCTTTGCAAAGTTGTTTGCCAGGGTGTGAGGCTCTTGAGGCGGTCTCAGAGACAGAGATGGAGGCTGCTCTTCAGTTAAAAATCGGGCCAATGAAGGTCAAATTTAAGGGATCCGTGACCATTTCGGATATCACACCTTTACAGAGCTATAAGATAACGGGGGAAGGGAAAGGCGGGGCCGCAGGGTTTGCGAAAGGTCATGCTTTCATAGAGTTGGTTCGCGTTGAAGACACGCAAACGTCCTTAAATTATCAATCAGAAGCAAAGGTTGGTGGTAAACTGGCGCAAGTCGGATCGCGGCTCGTTTCATCTTCGGCACAAAAAATCATCGATGAATTCTGTGTTAATTTTGTGCGTCTTGTGTCTCAGGAGGGAGAAGCCCTCTCCCAAGAAGGAGAAAATATTGAAGGTGAAAAAAGACTATCTTAAGAGCCCTCCGCGACCAAACCTCAGTCACGAAGGGCTCTAGACTTTTATTCTTGCTGCAAGACGAAAGCAACCAGGGATTTACCTGATCGCGCTTTGCTCTAGTCTGTGATCATGGGCGCATAGGTTTCTACGGGTGGGAGTGTGGTGATCAGCCCTGAGTCTTTTAAGAAAGCCGCAAAACGTTTATATCGGTTTTGATCATGGGCGATCGGACGTAAGGCAAAGCGGGGCAGGGTATCGCGCCAAGCACGCTTGTTTAGCTCATTGTCCAAATCGGGATGGGCTTTCAGAAAAAGTTTCCAGCTTTCATCAGGATGGTTGATAAGATATTGCGTGGCCTTTTCAAGGGCGGAGAGGAAACGCATGAAGTGATCTTTTTTGACAGGATCCTGATATGCGTCTTTATGGGCGATAATAATCAATTCGTCATAAGAGGGGACACCATGGGCTTCGACATAAAAAGCGCGGCCAGGACGGCCTTCAATATCCAGTTGGTTCAGCTCGAAATTCCGATACCCCCCAATGATAGCATCGACTTGACCGCTGAGCAGGGAGGATGAAAGGGCAAAATTAACATTAATCTTTTCAACATCTTCAACGCTCAACCCGCCTTCTTTGAGCAGTGCTATGAGAAGAGCGTCTTCAAACCCTCCCACAGAATGGCCGATTTTTTTGCCTTTGAGATCTGAAAGCGTCTTAATGGGGCTGTCTTCAAGCACAATGAGGGTGTTGAGGGGCGTGGCAATCAGTGTCCCTAAGCGCATTAAGGGCAGCTTTTGTTCGATTTGCAAATGTAAGGCAGGCTGATAAGAAATGGCGAGGTCCGCTTTCTCTGCCGCAACAAGCTTCGGAGGGTCATTGGGATCTGCGGGCGCTTCAAGACGAATGTCCAAGCCTTCTTCTGCAAAAAAGCCCTTTTCTTTCGCAACAATGAGGGGCGCATGATCTGGATTCACAAACCAATCCAAAAGAAGTGTGAGTTTTTCTAACTTTGCACTGGATTGGTTCTCCGCCGCATGGGCAAAGGGGAGCGGAAGAAAGACTGTCATAACGGCAAGACTACAAAAAACTTTCCTGAGCTTTTGTCGAGAGGGAATCATTATGAAGACCTTTTTGACGATGTTTGTGATGTTTTTGACGGACCGATTTCTCTTTATTTCCGAAATAATAACGCGATCATCTTTCCGAGTTTTTATAGCGTTCGCTATCAGGCACCCAAGGTAAAGAGCGGCGTAGTAGAAAATCTAAAGAAAAATAAAGAATAAGGGCCATGCCAGCGAGAATGAAAAGCGCGGCAAACATGAGATCGGTTTGCATGCGGCCATTGGCGTGCAGCATGATGTAACCAAGCCCCGCTGAAGATCCCACCCATTCTCCGACAATGGCGCCGATGGGGGCTATGGCAGCAGCAACCCGCAGGCCTGAGCCAAGAGCCGGAAGGGCTGCTGGCATACGGACATGCCATAAAATACGCAAAGAGGTGGCATTCATAGAGCGAGAGAGATCAAGCCAATCGGGATCGGTTTGCCGCAGGCCATCGAGAAAAGCAGCGGTCACCGGAAAAAAGATAATTAAAGACGCCATGGCAACTTTAGAGGCCATGCCATAGCCGAGCCACAGCACAAGCAAAGGGGCCAAGGCAAACACAGGGATGGCTTGTGTCATCACCAAAAGAGGCAAGAGCCAGGTGCGTGCGGTGCGAAAATAAGCTAAAAACAGGGCCGCCCATAGGCCCATCAGGCACCCAATGAAAAGACCAAGCAGGATTTCTGTTAAAGTAATGCCAGCATGAAAAGCAAGCCGATCCCCATTCTTCACCAGGGCCTCGACCACGGCGCCAGGGGCTGGCAACATAAAAGCTGGGGGATTTGTGATCCAAATCAGACTTTGCCAAAAGAATAAAAGGGCGGCGAGGGACGCTATAATGCGTAAGACTGGGGCTGGAAAAGTGAATTTCCGTTTTAAAAATAACTCTTTATCCATGATAGGGCGTGTCTCCTGCAAGTTGGCGCAGAAGCTGTCCCTGCAAGGTGAGAATGTCTGGGGCATCTGTCGGGCGTGGCGCATGGCCTTGAGGATAGAGCGCTTCCATCATAGAGGCCGGGCGACCGCTGAGGACCATGACTTTGTCGGCAAGACGAAGCGCTTCTAAGGGATCATGGGTGACCAGCAGAACGGTGCGGCCTTTTAAAAGCTTTGCGAATAAATCTTGTAAAGCAATACGGGTCAGAGCATCTAAGGCAGAAAAGGGTTCATCCAAAAGAATAATTGGGCGATCCTCAAACAATGTCCGTGCGAGGGCCACACGTTGGCGCATCCCCCCCGACAGGGCCTCTGGCCGCGCGGCTGCGACATTGGAAAGACCGACATCCTCTAGAAGATTTTCTGCAAGCCGGCGGGCTTCTGGGCTCTTTTTACGACCACGCAGCCTGGCGCCAAGGGTGACATTGTCGATCACAGAAAGCCAGGGCAGAAGACCGTCTTTCTGAGCCATATAGGCCACATGGCCCAGGGGCGGGAAAGACTGCCCCTTATGATCGATACAGCTGACCTGGCCGAAAGCCGCGTCATGAAGACCAGCGAGAAGGCGTATAAGGCTTGATTTCCCAACGCCGCTTGGCCCTAACAGACAGGTCCATTTTTGCGCGGGCAGAGAAAATTCTAATTGGTCAAAAATGATGTTTTGCTGGTAGCGAAGATGGCCATTTGTCAGGAGAAGCTCATAGCCGAAAGACGAATGAGGCGCATCAGTGCAGGCGCGCTTTAAAAAGGAAGGCTGAGAATAGGATAAGAAGCGACAAAGAGCCCCTCTGAAGTCAGAGAATGATGGCATTTCAAAAGACCTTCCTACGCCGGTTTTAACCGGATCAGGTTCAAAGGGTCGTCCTTTATATGAGGACCTCTCAGCCGACATTTCGGCTCCCCTGGTTTTCAGAGCATGTGCCCCTGCAAACTTGTGAAAGAGTTTATGAAGAAAGCGTATCAAGGGTCAATGATATTTATTCTCATAGCAGAGTCAGTCTCAAAGCGATCGGCTTAAAAAACACGTCCGCCGAGAGGGACCTCTTGGGAGGGCTGCAGCAAAACAACCTCGCCCATGTCATCTGGAACCCCAAGCACCAAGACCTCAGACATAAATTTGCCAATTTGTTTTGGCGGAAAATTAACAACAGCGAGAACAAAAGTCCCTGTCAACGTTTCAGGGTTGTAATGTTTTGTGATTTGGGCGCTGGTTTTTTTCGCGCCAAGATCCGGGCCAAAATCGATGGTCAGCTTATACGCTGGTTTCCCGGCTTCTGGAAAGGGAAGGGCTGTGATAATTTGACCGACACGAATATCGACTTTTAAGAAATCTGCGAAATCAATCATGGCAGGACGGTCCTCTTTTTTTCGCGTGCGTGACAATAGGCTATTTTTTCGAGAATAAGTCTCTTAAAAAAGCTTTTGAAAATTTGAGGCTCCTTTGGTTCGAGAGCAAAGCTGGTTAAAGTGAGAGCCCCTTTCATCATGCGTTTTGCGGCAAAAACAAAAACAGAGAGCATTTCCACTGATTCAAGATAAAAGTGAAAGGCTCTAAAAAGGTAGAGAAAAAGTATGACGACGGCAGAATATCCAGATCGGCCTTATGTCGGCGTTTTAACGGTTCTTATGCGTCAAGAAAAAGTCTTGCTTGTCAAGCGTCGCTTTGATCCAGAGGCAGGAAAATGGGGCTTTCCAGGCGGAAAGCAAAAACTTGGTGAGCGAATCTTTGCCGCAGCCTTACGCGAACTGCATGAAGAAACCCAGATTATTGCTGAAAACCCAAGATTCTTGACGGTTCTGGATGTGATTGATGCGGTCCTATCGCAAAAAGACAAACCAAGATTCCATTATAGCCTGATCTGTGTTGCCTGTGATTGGGTTTCTGGAGAGCCCTGTGCGGGCGATGATGCCGAAGACGCACAATGGCTCTCGCAATCAGACACAGACCATTTACCGCTCTGCCGTGAGGTCTTGAACTTATGGTCCTTGGCAAGGGCGATGCAGAAAAAGGCTTAGATTCCTCACCGCTCATGGAAGGCATTGCCAAGGCTGGCATAGATGGGTTTTAGAAGATAGGCAATGAGGGATTTTTCGCCTGTTTTCACATCGGCGATGACGGTCATGCCTGGCATGATGCGGTTTTTGTCTGGATCATCACCAAGATGAGCCTGATCCAGGCGAATCCGGGCGCGATAAAAGGGATCGCCGTGCTCATCTTCGAATGTGGTTGCCGAAAGACGATCAATATGGCCGGAAAGACTGCCATAGCGAGTATAGTCATAGGTCATGACCTTAATTTCGGCTTCTTGCCCGATGGTAATATGGCCAATATCTTTGGTGGAAATACGGGCTTCGACCACCATCTCCACATCTAAGGGGATGATATCCATCAATTTTGCCCCTGGCGCAATCACGCCGCCAACGGTTTCTATCTGGAGATCTTGCACAACCCCTCGGAGGGGGGCTTGGATCTCTAGACGGCGAACACGATCTTCGGCTTGGGTCAGGGCTTCTTTCAATTCAGCAATTTCAGCGGCAATCAAAGCCTGTTCTTGCGCGGCTTCCAGCTTCGTTGCAGCCTCGAGCTCTTTTAAACGGGATTCGATTTCGCCAATTGTTTCCAAACTCCGGGCTTGATTGCCCAGAATTTCTGCAAGACGGGTCTCCGCTTGTGCGAGTTCTTGTTTGTTTTCAAGCAGAAGGACCCTTTTGGTGAGGCCTTTCCTTGCCAGGCCTTCTCTCATATCAACGGTTTCGCGTAAAAATCCTATTTCTTTAAGTAGGCTTTCTTCTTGATTTTTGAACAAATCAAAATCAGCCATTGTTTGCCGAATTTGTTGTCTTAGGGTTTCTGCTTTGTGATGGGCGGCGTTTCTTTTGGTGATGAGAAGCTGTAGCTGGGCTTCTGCGAGATCTATAATCCCTGAATCGGCTTCAGAGAGGCTGAAATTTTCCTCGGCCACCAAAGCCGTAAGCTGACGGGCCTGAAGCTCAAGAGCCGCCAACCGGGCCTTCAATTGATCCCGTTGTGGCAGCGCCGATCCAGGATCAAGACGCATAAGGCGCTGGTCCGCCTCCACAAGATCGCCTTCACTGACCAGAATTTCCGCTATAATCCCACCTTCAAGATGTTGTAACCTTTTGATTGATCCCACAGGGTGGACTTCTCCAGATGCCGTTGCGGTCTCTGTAATGGGGGTGAAGGTTGCCCATAGTAAAAAAACCACACTCATGCCCGCAATGGTCATACCCGTATAACGGGCTAAGCGTTCTGGTCCTTGCTCTTCCAATTTCAAGGATTGGGCAAGACGACCACGCCCAATCAGCCAAGCGGTATTGGGTTTGATTTTCGGCTCTCTGTCTTTCGCAGAGGTGCTATTCTGGTGGGTTAATGCGGTTGTAGAAGTCTCAGAGGAAGAGGAGGGGGCTGGAGGCTTGGGTGACGTCATTTCTGGGGCGCTCCATAAAGCTTATCCATAAGAGCCTCTGGGGGGCCATCATGGGTGACCCCGCCACGCGCAATGACAATCACGCGATCCGCCGCGCGAATATGCGAGGGACGGTGCGTCACAATGACCACAGTATGGCGGCCTCTTAAAGATTCAAGTTGGGCGAGGAAAAAACTGTCGGCTTCTTGGTCCAAAGCGGTTGCGGGTTCATCAAACAAAAGAATCGGCGCTTTTGTGAGATAAGTACGGGCGATGGCCAGGCCACGTTTGAACCCCGTTGAAAGTTTAATGGCATTGCGCCC
>DDLW01000342.1 GCA_002340345.1 Alphaproteobacteria bacterium UBA2562
CTTGTTGAAACAAGGTTTCTGCGTCTGCGAAACGATGGTCATGGCTCGCCATTAAAGCCATATAAAGTAAAGATTCAGCCCTTTTCTCTCCATCTCCAGCCCTGTTCTTTTGCGCTATTTCATAGGCTTGGCGATAGTCTTGTTCTGCTTGGCGATAATGCCCAAGGGATGCTTTTTCATGGCCAGCTTTAAGCATCTCGTCATAGCTCAGCGCATGCGCCTGGGACAACGCGATCGCAGCAAAGACCGTGAAAAAACTGAGATACAGAAAAGCTTTGAGAAAGAGACGGCCCGCCTCTTTCATCACCATCCCTTTGAAACCCCGAGTAAAGGTGGCACTTTGCTTGCCTCGCCACCAGAATCACGTTCCTTATCGCGGGGTTGAAAGTCTAGAATATCAGGGATAAGAACCGTCGCCTGCCCCTTAAAAGCATCTTTGGGAATCTTACCGTCTAAAAAGCCGTCTCCGAGGAGGGCCAAAATATCTTCGACAAGCGCATCACCACGCGTTGCGTCTGCGGCAAGGGCTCTCAGCTCGTCATCTTCTAAAGTAAACGCGCCCTGTGGAGAAGACGGCAAGGGCGTGGGCGCGGATACAGACAGTTTTTGCAGCCCAGACCTGTATTTATGGTCTGGTGGAGGCGGCATCATCACATCAGAACCACGTGCTCGGCCTCTGATGCCTCCTGCGCTCGGTCTTCCTGCCCTGACAGAACAGGGGCCACCACCAACAGTACAATCATTGACTGTGTGGCTCAGCGCGTCTCGCATGACCGCATTCGAGGCGGCTTCCACTCCACCAAACCCATTGATTATGCCATAGGCCTTTGTGCTTGTCGTTGCAGAGGCATCAAAGGCTGTAACCGTCATATTCTGAATATCAACATGGTTGGCGGCAATGGTGGCATTTGTGGTGATGATATTCTGTGCTTTGAAATTGCCACTGCCATTACCATCTAAATCAGCATTTGCCGTGATATTTCCAACTGATGTACGCCCTCGAAGGTCAATACCTTCATTGGCTGACAGGTTTAAATCTCCCGCCATAGACACATTGCCATTGAAAACAACACGCCCAGCTTGAACGGTTAATGTCCCATTTTCAGGACCTCCGATTAACTGAATATCACGACCGACAGTGACAGCACCATTTGTGCCTGCGTCAAAAGTCAGCCCTCCATTTGTTGGCAAGGAGCTGATAGCGCCATTAATGGTAATATCACCACCAGCTGTCGCCCCGCCTTTATTGGTCTCAAGCACAATATGTTCAAGCAACGCAAACGCTCGCATACCACCATTGACTGTGATTTGTCCCCCTGTTGTTCCTACACCCTCAAAAAGATTAATCTCCACAGCCGAAAGACTGATATTACCATTTCCTGTATTGTTAAGAGCACGGCCAATAGTCACCTGGCCGTTTCCATCATGATTACTATCAGCAATAAACGCCACATCACCACCCCCAATCGGTGAGATCAGGTTAACAGAAATACTCCCTTCTGCAGACACACGAATACGCCCTGTACTTGTTGTCGTTAAAGTGCCCGTCTCCAAAATAACATTATGACCAGAACCAGCCGTGATGTCGATATTTCCCCCTCCTGTGTCGACAAGGGGCGTTGAGGCCGTACTATTTGCTATGGACACATTATTAACGGCAATGAAAGAGAGATCACCACCATTCAAAGAAATCGTCTTTCCTGCTGCGGTCGGATCAAAAAGTATATTATTTGAGGCTTGAAAATCTAAAGATAATTCTGCTGCTGTCGATGTAATACTTTGATTAGATAAGGTAATATCATTATCTGCGATAATAGTTAAGACACGATCAGCCCCACCACTATAATTCAAATCATCCCCAAAATGTACTATCCCACTGCCAGCACCGCTACTCGCCGTGCGAATTTCGACATCGCCTAAATTTAATTGCGCCAGAAGATCCGATGTCTCAAGGAAGGAAACACCAGGTCCTGTACCATTACTTTCGACAATTGCCCCAAGGGTTAAATCTGGCGATGTGCCCCCACAGCCATTACAAATTATAATGTCTGTCGGATCTAAAAGGAGTTTTCCATCAATCCCTGTTTCTGTTCGCGCTAAGAGATTGGCTTGGCCTTTGAAAATCAGACGCTCATGGCCAGAGACTTCGGCAAAGCCGCCATCGCCCCCTTCTATGCCCCCTTGGCCGGTGATTGTGCCCATGAAAGCCGTTGTTTTATCGGCCCAGACAATCGTCCGACCACCATCCCCATCCACAAGCCCATCAACGCTGATCTCGGCCCCCTTGGCCACATGGGTAAAGCGGGCGGTGCCAAATTGGATCCCTTCATAGTCAATCTCAGCCCCTTGATAATCGCCCCCTATGAGAACCTCTCCCCCACCAGCAGCACCTGTTGCGGTGATCTCCGCCTGCTCCGTCACCGCAATCACATCACCAGACAAGAGGACACGCCCCCCAACCCCTGCCGCATGATCACGCGACGCATCAATGACGCCACCAACCGTGACATTCCCTGCAACAGTCTGCCCCGAGGCCATATTGTCTTTTTGCTTACCCGCAGAGAGGATCACGGGGGGCCCTTGGCGCTCAAAAGATCGCACAGAAATCACACCATCCGTATTGATAGTGTTGCGCAAAACCCCTTCAACAGCCCGTCCCGTCAACATCACGCGACCGCCAGAGGCTTCGAGAACACCGGTCTTGCTGTTCTCGACCAAAGCAGACGCTTTTCGCCCATCCGGCAAAGCGGGGACACTTTCCGTCGGCAGCTTGACCTGCACAAGCCCACAGCGAGAAAAGTCAATTGTAAACGCACGCCCCGCAGCTAACGTAATCGTGCCAAGTGGAGCAATGATCGAGCCCTCATTCCGAACCGCCGACGCCAACAGCGCCGCAATACCGCCCCGCTTGATCTTAATCATACCTTTTTGGACGATCGCCGCCTCGGCACCATCAATCTCGAAATCATAGCGACCATTCCAGAAATCTTCGTCTGTAATATTCGCTGTTGAGGCGGTGAGGCCAGCAACATCGACTTTTGAGTTCACACCGAAAAGAATACCGTTCGGGTTGATCAGCATGACCCGACCATTGGCATTGAGATTGCCGAGAATATGCGACGGATCGCCCCCTGTAACCCGGTTCAGCATGATGGCATTGCTATTGGGTTGGACAAACTGGGTCGTTTCTCCGTTACCGATGGAAAAAGCGTCCCACTTGGCAATGGCTTTTTGTGAGGCTTGTCGGATCACCAAACGATCACCATGGGTCTCAATCACAGCCTCGCCCCGCACCACCGTTCCCCCTTGGGGGTTTGCCCAGGCCGCACTTACACCCGCAGCGACCATCGCCACCGTCGAGACTGCCCCCTTAAAAGGCCACATGGGCAAAAAAGAAGCGGTTTGGTGTTTTTTTTCAGACATCACAGAGGACCTCAAAAGCGGTCAAAAGGACAAAAGGCTTTAGAGCAAATCTCGTTAAAGGGGGCCCTTTAACAAGGCGTTTTGCGGTAAAATAATCAGAAGAGAGCCTGTCTTCCAAAAGGGATCGAACATAGCATGCTCTAAAAACTCTGGCGTGCGCGAAAGAAAATACGGCCATCCCCAACTTCATATTGCTGCGATGGTGTTTTCGTCAGGGCATGGGCATATTCTAAGCTGAACTCAAAACCGAAATCCGTGCTGGCCCGGAAACCAGCACCGGTTGAGGCAAGGCTTTCAAAGTCAGCTTCACGATATTCCCAAGCCGCCCCCCAATCTGCAAAGCTATAGAGTTGCAGGCTTGGCAGCCATTCAAAGACAGAATCGAAATTATAGCGGATCTCTGCCCCTGCCGTGATACCATGATCACCAACGATTTCACCGCGATCATAAGCGCGCCCGAAATCTTCCCCTCCTAGGGCAAATTCATGGCCGGCCAATAAGGGATCAAAGCTATATTGCCCTGTTGTTGCCAGAAAACTCGACCAATTCCCCCACAAAAGCTGATTGTGGGATAAGCTTGCCGATAAGAGGGTAAAATCCGCCTTGCCATCCCCACGGCTCGCATTGCCCTCTTCACCATCACGCGCCTTGAGAACATCTAGCCCTTTGCGGAACTTTAATTGCAGACTTGTTGCACTGTCCTCAAGCCAGCCTGCATTGCCATAATCAAAGGTCAGCCCCAAAACCCGTGTGCGATCGGTTGAGATTCGTGTTCCCAAAATATCGGTTTTACCATTTTGCGCTTCAAAAGAGGCCGTGGCCGTCAGGCGATCATTGCGACGACGGATCAAAGGCACGCTGAGATCCACACCCATGGTAAGAATCCCCACTTCAACCTCTAAATCGCGCAGCTCTTCCCCAGGTTTTCCCCCTGTCCAATTGGCATAGCTTGACAACCGGCTATCCATCCACCCAAGAGGGATTGAGTAGCCGAGCCCAACAGACATCAACTCCTCCACAGTCGATGTCGTGGCCGCAGAGAGGGACAGCTGGTCTCCCAATCTCACGAGGCTGTTCGCCGCGCCCCACACGGACCCTTGCCAAGGACCGACATAGCGAGAGCCGCGATTATTCACCTCTAAACTTGTTTCAAAGGACTGCAACTCTGCTGTTAGCAAGAGCTTTGTTGCCCCCGCCTCTGCCTCTTCGGGCCGCGACAGGGTGCCAGATAATGTGAGACCTGGTAGGTCATTGGCCAACAGCAATTGCCGTTCTAACCAAGACATCTGGACTGGCTTTTGGGACAAAATGGGTGCAAAAAGAGCGATGAGATCTTCTTTGAAGTGTTCCGGTGCTTTAACAAGTTCAATTTCGTCAATAAAGCCTTTAACCACACGAATATGATACAAGCTGTAGCAAAGACTGAGGGAGAGTCAAGAATACAACAAAGTAAAGAAAATTCTTAAGCCATTATCCTAAGAGCAATATTGTAAGAGTGTCTTCACCTATATCTTTAAAATATTTAGGATCTGGGGAAAAGGCAGCGCTTTCATTTTCGCTAACACGAAATTACACGACTTTTCCGAGAAAAAGTCTCTCAAAAATCTTTTTAAAAAGCGAATCTCATAGGGGCTTTATGAGATTCGCCACGAGCTTAAAGAGCACACTCTCTCTCAAGGTTAATATAAGCCGCCACTGCCCGCACTCGGTGCTAACGTTGGCACAGGGCGCCGGGGTTCATAAGGGCTGTTATTGGGCTGCGGAGGCTGGGATTGAATATAAGTTGTCGGCCTTTGATAAGGGTTAGACGTCACAGGACCTGCTGTCGGCGCCATCCGGGGTTGGGGGGTAACCGCATAAGGATTGAATGGGCGGTTATTTTGCGCTGTATAAGGATTAAATCCCGCTTGGTTCTGCTGGCCACCAACAGGTCCGCCGACTTGCCCAAAAGCTGGGGCTTGCTGCCCATAAGGATTGTCGCCCGGCGCAGAATTTGTGCCCCCAATATATTGCTGATTGCGCCTTGTTGGCTCTGTTCCGGGCTGGAAGGGTTCTAAAATCGCACCATCTTCTCCGGGAAGAGCTTTCAAACCATTGTAACGATTGACATAGACAAGACGCACACCGTCAGGAACGCGAAATGGCACCGCTTCGGTTTCTTGCAAGGCCCCTTCCATGAAACGTTGGAAAATGGGTGCGGCTGTTGATCCACCTGTTTCCTTTGATCCTAAGGTGCGTGGCTGGTCGAAACCAACAAAAACACCAACGGCAAGATCAGGAGAAAAACCAACAAACCAAGTGTCAAGATTATCATTTGTTGTCCCTGTCTTGCCCGCGACAGGCCAAGGCAGCTTAGACATCCGTGCAGCTGTTCCCCGCTGGACCACCCCTCTTAACATCGAGACCATTTGGTAAGCGACGGCAGGATTGAGGATTTGAGCACGGACATCGTCTAAAATCGGCATTGATTGACCAGAAAAGCCTTTTGGCGTACAGCCACGACAAATACGGCGATCATGGCGGTAAATGGTCCGGCCATGGCGGTCCTGTATGCGGTCGATGAGTGTTGGTTCAATCCGTTTGCCACCATTCACAATCATCGCATAGGCTGTTGTAATCTCCATCAATGTTGTTTCCCCAGCCCCAAGAGACACAGGGAGATATCGTGGTAAGTCTTTGACCACGCCAAACCGTTCTGCATATTCAGCAACAAGGTCCATCCCGATGGTTTGCGCCAACCGTACGGTCATCAAATTCCGGGATTTCTCGATTCCCAAACGCATGGGCGTTGGACCATAAAAACGCTTTGTATAGTTATCCGGACACCAGGGCTCTTGGCCTGGTCCTGGATTGAAGCAAAAAGGCGCGTCTTGGATCAAAGTTGCTGGCGTATATCCATTATCCAAGGCCGCCATATAGACAAAGGGTTTAAAAGAAGATCCAGGTTGTCTCGCTGCTTGTGTGACGCGGTTAAAGACGCTCATATCAGCGGAATAGCCGCCCTGCATCGCAAGGACCCGTCCTGTGTGGGGATCGATGGCAACGATTCCCCCTTGCACATCAGGAACTTGTTTGAGCCCATAAACGATTAAGCCTTGCCCTTGTGTTTGTAATTTTCCATCATCAAGAACAGGATCAACCAGAACCACATCACCGGGTTTCACAACTTGGCTTGGCTTGGAGGGCGCCGCCCCAACCTTTTGATTTTTAACCCAAGGGCGTGCCCAGCGCATATGCGCCAAAGGAAGCACCCCCTTTTGACCATCCTTAAAGCCGATAATCGCTTCTTTCGCATTGACGCCTAAAACAACAGAAAGCTTCCATGATCCCATCCCTTTCGGTGGTGTTAGCTTTTCAAGTTGTTTTGCCCAGCTGTCCATTTTTTTAAATTGCGTGATTGGCCCCCGCCACCCATGACGACGGTCATAGCGCTCTAACCCCCAACGCAAGGCTTCTTTTGCCAAAGATTGTAATTTTGGATCAAAGGTTGTCTTAACCGTCAATCCACCTTCATAAAGAGCATTATCCCCATAACGTCCAAACAGTTCTCGCCTGACTTCTTCGGCGAAATAATCCGATTTTACATATTCTGTTTCGCCACGTTTGCGGGTGACAAGATCATCATTTTTCGCTAGGGCCGCCTCTTCTGGGGTCACATAACGTTCTTCGACCATACGATCGATCACCCAATTGCGGCGGGCAATGGCGGATTTTTTCTTGCGAATCGGATGGTAATTGCTCGGCCCTTTTGGCAAAGCCCCAAGATAGGCGGCTTCACTGATCGACAGCTCATCAAGGGATTTGTTGAAGTAATTCATCGCAGCAGCTGCGACGCCGTAAGACCCCATACCGAGATAGATTTCATTAAGATATAATTCTAAGATACGATCTTTAGAAAAAGTTTTTTCGATTTTGAAAGACAGAATGATTTCTTTTATTTTTCTTTTAATTTTTTGCTCGTTTGTCAGAAGAAAGTTTTTGGCAACCTGCTGCGTGATTGTCGAAGCCCCTTGTAATCTTTTATCCGTACCATAGTTTTCTAAGTTTGTTTTGAGAGCGCGCAAAATCCCTAAAAAGTCTGCCCCAGAATGGATATAAAAATTCTTATCTTCTGCGGCGATAAAAGCCCGGATCACCCTTTTGGGGATCGCTTCGACGGGCACAAAATTACGTTTTTCTGTTGCATATTCCTCCATAAGACGCCCATCACTTGCATAGAGGCGTGTGGTCATCGGTGGTTCATAATTTGCCAATTGCTTATAATCAGGGAGATCTTTGTTAAAATGGTGAAAGGCATAGAAAACCCCTCCTGCCCCAACGATACCCGCAAGGGCTATCAATAAAGCAAAGGCGATCCCAATTTTCTTCCACATAACACACTCCGATCCGACAGGATGCGCCGGTCTCAATCATCGATGACTTATGGCAACGCTTGCAAGGAATATAACATTTTTAGAAAATATTGTATTCTTTATAATGGCCCACTTTGCCATGCTACCATCTCTTGTTCCTGACTGCAAAGTCTTGAAAAAACTTTGTATACCATAGAAGTGCAAGGCTCTTAATCGGGCGTTTGGCCGCAGCGATAAATTTTTCTGGGCGTTTTATGGCATAAAACCGCCTTTATGGCGACCCATAAAGCCATCCCAAAACAGGCGTCCCGCGATTGAGAGATCTCTCCATAACAAGACACACCATCACCAATCTCCGACAGCCTCTATGAACAAACAAATCGTTACATCATAGGCTTTGGTTTAGCGAAACAGGCCCATGCCCAAAAAGAAGACCGACCACACCGTCATAAACAGGACCGGTCTTGCACCTTAATTCACAGCAGCAATAAAATCTTGTTTTGCAAAATAATCATTGATCGCCGCAACAATCGCTTTCCCAATCTGATGACGATGGTTGCGCGTTTTGAGAAGCCGCTCTTCTGTGATGTTTGATAAAAATCCGAGCTCAACCAAAACACTGGGCACATCAGGCGCTTTCAAAACAGCGAATCCTGCCGCCCTTTGCGCCTTTCCAAGTAAACGCACTTTGCGAGACCGCATAGAAGCCACAATATTGCGAGCAAACATAGCAGAGAAATTCTTGGTCTCCCTTTGGGCAAGATCAATCAAAATATTGGTCACCTGTTTGTCCTGATGCGTCAGATCTAAACCACCAATAAGATCTGCTTTATTTTCTTTATTTGCCAATAAAGCAGCTTCAGCATCAGACGCATTTTCTGACAATGTATAAACAGACAATCCTCTTAGATGTTGTTTTGCAATACTGTCAGCATGGAGAGAGACAAAAAGATCCCCCCCCGCATGCCGAGCAATCGCAACACGTTCCCTTAAGGGAATAAATTTATCGCTATCCCGTGTTAAAACGACTTTATAACGCCCTGTTGCTTCTAGCAAAGCCCGCAACTCTCGGGCCATGGCGAGCGTAATCACTTTCTCACGTGTTCCCAACTGCCCAATGGTCCCAGGGTCAATCCCACCATGGCCCGCATCCAAGACAATGACCGTTCGGGCGGCTCTTTGGGGCACAGCTGGTTTTGCCTTCGGAAGCGTCACAGAGGCAGGCACGCGATCTTGTTGTGCTGTCTGATCTTGGCCATCATGGGATTGTCCAAAAGCAGAGGGCTTTTCCGTTGGCACAAGCACAACCGCGTGAGGATCCGGCACAACAACTGGCGGCTGTTGCACGGGAAAGCGGCTCGTCGTCACAGAAGGCTCCGATGTCACCCCTGCAACAGCAGGAGAGCCCGAGTGCACAGGCCGTGATGGCGGTGTGGATACAGCAGTGGATACAGCAGGCTTGGGCATAACAACATCTTGGCCAACACCGCGCCCAGAGATCGTTTTTGGGGCGGCGCTTTTTGGCTTTAAGGCCGTTGCCACTGACAAAGCGGGAATGACACCTTTAACAGCCAAAGGGCGCCCCAAATTTGCCATAAATGTTCCATGGTTCGTTTTTTTAAGGTCAAGAATGACCCTATAGCTTTGCTTTGTGGCTGTTGGTGGCAAGACAAACGCTTTTGCCACTTTAATCGGCTGTTTCATGTCAAGCACCAAACGCGAATTCCCCGCTTTATAGCGACCATAACGCATTTCTCGAATCAGCCTGCCAGTGCCTTTCAGTTTGGCAAATTTCCACGCCACTTCAGGAAGATCAATCACAACACGATAAGGATCCCCCAAGGTAAAGATCCGATAGGCTGGCGCATGATCCATATCGATGACAAAGCGTGTATAAGTCTGATGATCGCCAATCCGAATGCCTGTGACAGCGCCGAGCCTCTCATTCTGGCTCGCAACAGAAGCACCCCGCGCAAGGGGGCGTTCAGCCGCATAGGCATGGGTTTGAATAGCAAAAGCGACAAACATTGCTAGAGCACACAGCCAAAAGCTGACATATGTCATACGCATGCCATGCATTTGCTCTTTTCCCTCATTCAGTCAGACAGAAACGGATAAGCCCAGAGTCGCAACATCAGACTCGGCGCATCTTGGTTTTATCATCCATAGCTTAACCGCTATATGGTTAACAAAACCTTTCTGTGAGGAAAAAGATTAACCTTATTTCAAAAGATTATTTTTTTACGATTATATAGAAAACAATAGCTTAAGAATTTTTGCCGGTTTTTATAAGAGAAAAGATTAACAATAAAGTCTTAACATTTGCAAATCTCTCATAACCTCTTTTGCTGATTTTCAGTCTCAAGCTTTTCAAGAACGCCAGGCTCCACAGCGCAAAATCCAAGGGGAATCAAGATGGCCATGCGCCGCAAAATAAAAGAAAACCACCGCCAATTTCCGCCATAGCCCCATGCGCCAATGGCACATTAATAATTCTTAAGAAAATGAAAGACATGAATCTTTAGGCGAAACGCTTGACCTGCAGATAGAAAAGCCTTATCGAAGACTGAGAGAATGCTTTTCAGATTTTTTGTTTTGGCTCCAACCGATAGAAACAATAAAAGTGAAAAGTCATTTAGCTGAGCTCGTTTTTGTTATAGATTCTGGCATGCTGCACATTATCATGACCTTTGCTCTGCAGCGCCTCTCTATTACGCCGATCAAGTCACGCAAGACCATGGCGTAAAGCCGGTCAAATGAGGGCCCCGTCACATGAAGACGATGCCCTTTCTCTTAAACGATAACAGAATTCGCCATTTGCTAAGGCCCCGAATGTCTGCTGGGCAGAAATAATATGGAATTTCACCGCCATAAAATCGCTTTGGATTTGTAACCGGGAAAGCTATATTTTTCTTATAGTTATTGTAAGCCTGTTCTGGAGAAACAGCCTGTTTCTTATGAGACCTTACAATCACCAGACATTAAGGTTTGAAAAGACAAGGTGGAAAGATTTTATTTCACCAAAAATTCATAGCTTTCGCAAGATTGGCAACGATAGGAAAGATGGAATGATCACGCGGTCCTTAACCCGCGTCAGCTGCAAAACCATTATGCACGCTGCTTACAGTCAAACTCTGGAATGGCGACAGTTCTGTCGGGCCGCATCCCTTTTTTATGCGGTGTTTTTCTATTGTCTCTTGTCTGCAAGCTCGTTTGTTTTAAGTGTTAAGAACGCCTCTTTTCTTCTGACATTTCAGAAAAAGCGCTTCTCTGTCCTTATGAGGATTGCAAAGCCTTTTTTCCTTCATTCCTTAAGACATAAGCTCAAAGTCCAAAACAGGCATAAGGCTAAAATTGGATTTTTGACTTTTCCTTCTCCCCGTCAACCTGCCGGCTCTGATACTGGCATTGTTTGCTATGATCTCAGCACTTTGCAGGCTGGTTTGGGACGGATTTCTCACAGCTTATTGTTCCATTGTCTTTTTGGGATCAGACGCCATAGGACAGCTTTGCTCTGGCATGACAAATCTGCTGCCCCTGTCACCCCCCAAAAGATTTTCTCGAAAGCATATCACAATCGATCCGCACTTCCCTGCGATCAACAAAAACACCGCCTTGGTGTTTTTGTTATGCTGAGATTGCTTTGTAAACAGTTTGGAACAAAAGCATTTTCCCCCTTTCGCGTGTTGCGAAACCCGTTGCGCCACTTTTCTCTGACCGCCATGCCTGCCCAGGCTGCGGCCCTGTGCGCACGGAAGTTGCAACCGTTTATAGCTTTAAAGATGCCCCTTTTTGATGTGACGAAAAATCAATCAGCTTGGCATCTCCTGGAGTTCCTTTTTAATGGCAAAGCGTATGCTCATCGATGCGACCCACCCAGAAGAGGTGCGTGTCGTTGTAATGGAAGGTAACCGTCTTGAAGAGTTTGACTTTGAGGTTGCCAATAAAAAACAGCTAAAAGGTAATATCTATCTCGCAAAAGTCACGCGGGTTGAACCTTCTTTGCAAGCCTCTTTCATTGAATATGGCGGCAATCGTCATGGTTTTCTTGCATTTAGCGAGATTCATCCTGACTATTACCGTATCCCTGCCTCTGACCGCGAAGCGCTTATGCGCGAGGCCGCTGAAATGCGCCTGGAAGAGGACGAGGATCTCGAAGATGAGACCGCACAAGAACAAGACATCACAGAGGAAAAATCTGAACCCCATCAAGCGGAGGCCATCGACCAAGCCCCCATCTCATCGTCTCCCGTCTCACCCTCCCCTGTTGCGCCCGAAGAGGGTCGGCCCCAAGAGGCTGAAACAGCTCTTGCGCCTGTGTATGCCCAAGAAGACGATGTCCCCCAGCTTGCTGGGACAGACAAGGCCCCCTCTGACACAGACAGCCAGACCTCACAAGAGGCTCTTCCTGACGCGGCCTCTGACATTGTAGAAGCGCCTGGGGCTGAAAACACCTTAGCGCCCAACACCGAAGCCCTGGAAAAAGACCAGAGCCTTGCAACAGAAGCGCCAGCGTCTGAGGAAACCCCAGAAGCGCCTGGCGCAGCTGAACATCAGGACTCTGCCCCCCATCCTCACCCCCATCCCCGGGCTCTTGAAGCCGAAGAAGACCCCCAAGATGATGATCCTTCTCCGCCGCGCGCCCAGGCAGAATCCGCCGGCACAGACCCGGATCAAATTGCTGAAAGCCCCGCAGATTCAGAACATTTAGATCGTGCAGAAACAGACACAGATCATAACTCTGTCCCTGAACCCATCGCCCCAGACCATAATGCCCTTGCGAGCGAGCGGTCCGTCTCTTCCGAAACAGACGCAACTGTCCCAGCCTTTGAAGCCCCTGCAAACCTGCCAGCAGAGCCAATATTGGCCGAAAATGCGCCAATGGATGCACACACACCCGAAGAGTCTTCTGAATTCATACAAACAGAAGCCGGTCCCTTAGCCCCCCTGACGGCCAGCGAAGAGCCTGCCCCAAACACGCCTCAAGACACAGCGCAAGATCTCCCCCATAACGCCCCCACATCTCTCGCCGATGCGGTCCCATCCCTTGCGTCCTTAGAAACATCCCCACAGGAGGATATCGTCCCGCTTGCATCGGACGCCTCGACGGACACAGGGCCAACCGCAGAAAATCAAACCCCAGAAACCGCCCAAGAAGAAGGTCTGAATGGCGAGATTCTGCCCCCAGACACGACAGCCGAAGAGGTCTCTTTCTCAGAAGAAGACGGAGAGCGCCAAAACCGCCAAAGACGGTCACGCTATAACCGCCGTAATGGACGCGGGGACAAAGACGGCGAAACACGTGAAAAACGTGTTGCCTTTCACCGCCGTTACAAAATCCAAGATGTGATCAAAAGACGCCAGATTATTCTGGTGCAAGTCGTTAAAGAAGAAAGAGGCAATAAAGGGGCTGCCCTGACAACTTATCTGTCTCTGGCAGGGCGCTATTGCGTTTTAATGCCGAACACAGCCCGTGGCGGCGGTGTGTCGCGTAAAATCACGTCTGCAAGCGACCGCAAGCGTCTCAAAACAATCCTTGATGAGTTGGAAATCCCAGAAGGGATGGCTGTTATTGTGCGAACAGCCGGAGCGGAACGTTCAAAAGCAGAGATTCGCCGCGATTATGAATATTTGCTCCGCCTGTGGGAAGATATTCGCGAAAGAACTTTAGAATCGATCTCTCCGACCCTCGTGCATGAAGAAGCCAATCTTATCAAGCGCTCCATTCGCGATCTCTATTCACGGGACATTGACGAAGTTTTGGTCGAAGGCGAAGCTGGCTATAAAATTGCCAAAAACTTCATGAAAATGCTCATGCCCAGCCATGCAAAACGCGTTCAACTTTATACCGAGCCCGTACCCCTCTTCCACCGTTATCAAGTTGAGAACCAGCTGGATGCCATTCACTCAACAACGGTACAATTGCGCTCTGGTGGCTATATTGTTCTGAACCCGACCGAGGCTTTAGTCTCTATTGACGTCAATTCTGGGCGTTCAACCCGGGAAAGACATATCGAAGAAACCGCTGTTAAAACCAATTTAGAGGCCGCTGAAGAAATTGGCCGTCAACTGCGCTTACGCGATCTTGCAGGCCTCATCGTGATCGACTTTATTGATATGGAAGATAACCGCCATATCGGTCAGGTTGAAAGAAAACTCCGTGATGCCGTTAAAAACGACCGGGCCCGCATCCAAATTGGCCGTATTTCCAGCTTCGGCCTCATGGAAATGTCCCGCCAGAGAATGCGCCCAAGCTTGCAAGAAATTGTTTTGCAAGAATGCCCAACTTGCGCGGGCACGGGCTTTGTGCGCTCGGTTGAGAGCACAGCGCTCCATGTTTTGCGCGCGATTGAAGATGAAGGCTTGCGGGGCCGGAGTGCTGAAATTGCCCTCTATGTCCCAACCCAAGTTGCCTTATATATTTTAAATCAGAAACGTAGCGTTCTCATGGAAAAAGAAGCACGCTATGATTTCACCGTTTATGTCTATGGCGATGACAGCCTCATTCCGCCGAATTATCGCCTGGAAAAACTCCTCTCCAAAAGCCCAGAACAGATTGCAAATCAACAACAACCCTCCCTGCTGCCACCACCGCCCAGAACCGACGCGCCCCTTGAAGCCGATGAAGACACGCTTGAAGCCCGTGAAACCAGCGAAGAACAAGACGATCGTCAAGATCGGCGGCGGCGTAAATCCCGGCAAAGGCGGCGCCGTGATGAAGAGCGCTCAGAAACAGACATCGAGAATAAAGACATTGACTCCGAAGAACAGCCTCTCGCGGCCCAAGACGCCTCTGCTTTAGACGAGGAGGAAGACGAGGAGGATGAAGACGGTCGCCGCAGACGCCGCCGTCGTGGAAAACGTGGCGGTCGGCGGCGCCGGAAAAGCGATGACGACACGTCCTTGGAAGCGCAAGAGGAAGACAACAGCGAAACGCATGAAGATGAGTCTTTCCAAAGTGAAGACACACAAAATGGACAAGGCACAATAGCCTCCGAAACCGATATGGTTTCTGCTACCACGGAAGAAATGTCTGATGAAAACCTGTCTTCCGAAAGCCCCGAAGACATCCCAGAAGAAGAAACCGCACGTCCCAAGCGCCGCCGCCGTACTTCCTCCCGGAGTCGCAAAACAACCAATGCTTCCGAAGGGCTTGAAACCGACAAGGCGCCTGATGAGACTGGCGAAGAGGAAAAAACGAAACCACGCCGGAAAAGAACAACGCGCACAAGAAGAGGCCGGGTCTATAACACTGAGAATGACGCAAAATCCAGTGAAACCACCAATAACACCACCCTGCCACAGTTAGAGGAAACCTCTTCTTCCGAAGGGGATATGCCTGCCGCAGAAAATACCGAGGACGCACCTCAACCACACCAGGCTGACGCCTCTCTCTATATCAGCGCTGGGCGGAATGCGGTTGGCATCACCGTTGATAGCAGTGCGACAACAGGTGTGTATCGCCTTTCAGAGGACAATGCCAAAAAAGACGAAAACGCGCCCGCCGCTGCCCCTTCCACAAATGTGAAAGACGATAATACCACAGAAACACCCCCCGCAGAGGAGAGTAAAGCTGAACCGAAAAAACGAGGATGGTGGAATCTGATCCGATCTTAGAAAACGTCATTTGATCACGTAACATGATATGGGGAGCATTTTAAAAACAATGCTCCCCATAGTATTTTCTAAATTTTCAAAAGCTTTTTGAAAGACTTTTTCTCGAAAAAGTCGCTTAATTTTCTCGCCAGAGAAAAAAAGTAAGATATATCACATGGATCGGCCTAGAGCCTTTTGCGTGATGATTGACGCACACAAAAGGCTCTCTCTTATTGTTTTTGCCGCAAAACGTGTCGACTGGATGTTCCCATCCAGCCGCACTTTGCTCTATCCTTCACTTTTTCTTCGGTCCAA
>DDLW01000142.1 GCA_002340345.1 Alphaproteobacteria bacterium UBA2562
TGATGAATCGCTTGCGCACCATTGCAGCCACGAGAGATAAAGAGTTGGAAGCGGCAGAAGCCGCCGCTCGTCCAGCTTTACCAGCACAGCCTTCTGCCCTTGAAGCAAGCGGTGGCGATATGCCAGCGGATGAAAATAGTGCAAATAGTGCTGGATAAGAGAAATTGCAGCCTCTGAAAGTTTTTCAGGGGCTGCTTTTAAAGGCAGATAGGCTTTGTTTTTGAAAAGCGAGTCTGTCTTATCAAAATGACGAAATGATGTTTCTGAAGATAAGATTCTGCGAAAAAACAGAGTTGATTTTTGGGAAATCGTCAAAAAGGCGTAAAGATGACAGGAAAAAGCAACGTTTCTTCGACTTTTTCTTGACGAGAGTGTGACAGCTTCATACTATGCGCCGACTTACCGATGGGAGCAGCCGGTTCCATGGACAATGCGATCCGAAGCTAGCTGATCTGCATGAAGGAACTGATTTTCTCCAGCAGCCCCATTTTACGATATAGCGATTGCCTTTAGGGCGCATGACATGGCCTCGGAAAGCGAATGATGGTTCGCCTTCCCGTGGCCTTTTGTTTCCTGTAAGGCGAGAAATAGGGTTTGGCAATGCCGACGATCAACCAATTGATCCGTAAGCCGCGTCGCGAGAAAGTGGCGCGCAACAAAGTTCCGGCGATGCAGGCCTGCCCGCAAAAGCGTGGCGTCTGCACTCGTGTCTATACGACGACTCCTAAAAAGCCGAACTCGGCGCTCCGTAAAGTGGCGCGTGTCCGGTTGACCAACGGGTTTGAAGTGACCAGCTACATTCCTGGTGAGGGGCATAACCTCCAAGAGCACTCCGTGGTGATGATCCGTGGTGGCCGTGTGAAAGATCTTCCCGGTGTGCGCTATCACACCATCCGGGGGACCTTGGATACCCAAGGTGTGAAAGATCGTCGTCAGCGTCGTTCCAAATATGGCGCTAAGCGTCCGAAGTGAGGTAATGTAAGATGTCTCGTCGCCATAGCGCTGAAAAACGTGAGATTCTCCCCGATGCCAAATTTGGCGATATCGTGGTGAGTAAATTTATGAACTCCTTGATGTATGACGGCAAAAAATCTGCTGCCGAGCGTATCGTCTATGGGGCTTTTGAGCATATTGAGAAGAAAACGGGCCAAGAGGCTGTGAAGGTCTTCCATCAGGCGTTGGATAATGTTAAGCCAACCCTGGAAGTGCGTTCCCGCCGGGTTGGTGGTGCTACATATCAGGTTCCGGTTGATGTTCGTCCGGATCGTGCACAAGCACTTGCCATTCGCTGGTTGATCGACAATGCGCGCAAGCGGTCTGAATATACCATGACCGAGCGTTTGTCTGCGGAGCTGTTGGATGCGTCAAATAACCGTGGGGCCGCAATTAAAAAGCGGGAAGACACCCACCGTATGGCCGATGCCAACAAAGCCTTCTCTCACTATCGCTGGTGATTTCCGGCACCGGATGTTCCGGTGCCGTATTTCGCTTGCCGATAAAGCCCGGGTTCATCCCGACTCTTCTAAACCGTTGATGTAGCAAGGCGGAAAGCAGGTTCGTTATGGCAAGGACGATGCCCCTAGAGCGGTACCGTAATATTGGTATCATGGCTCATATTGATGCCGGTAAAACAACAACAACCGAGCGTATTCTTTATTATACTGGCGTATCGCATAAAATCGGTGAAGTTCATGATGGAAATGCCACCATGGACTGGATGGAGCAGGAGCAAGAGCGGGGGATTACAATTACCTCAGCTGCGACCACCTGTTTCTGGCATTTGCGCGATGACCAGGACAATAAACTCAGTGATGAGTATCGCGTTAACATCATTGATACGCCAGGCCACGTTGACTTCACGATTGAAGTTGAGCGTTCCTTGCGCGTGCTTGATGGTGCGGTTGCTGTGTTTGATGGTGTCGCCGGCGTGGAGCCACAATCTGAAACGGTTTGGCGCCAGGCTGATAAATATCAGGTGCCACGCATGTGTTTCGTCAATAAGATGGACCGCATGGGCGCTGATTTCTTCCGTTGCGTCGATATGATTGTTGACCGTTTGGGTGCGAATCCTTTGGTGCTACAATTGCCGATCGGGGCTGAAGATCAGTTCGAAGGTGTTATCGACCTTGTCAAAATGAAAGAAATCCTGTGGTCTGGTGAAGGCCTTGGGGCGGCTTGGCGTTATGTTGATATTCGTGACTCTTTGAAAGAGCAGGCCGAAGATTATCGCCAGCGTTTGCTTGAAGGTGCAGTTGAAGCTGATGATGAGGTGATGGAAGCCTATTTAGAGGGCACAGAGCCTGATGAAGAAGCGCTTTATCGCTGCATCCGTAAAGGGACATTAGGCTTTAATTTCGTGCCTGTCCTTTTGGGAACGGCCTTTAAAAATAAAGGTGTTCAACCTCTTTTGGACGCTGTGATCCGCTATATGCCAGCCCCAACCGATGTTGAGGCGATTAAAGGTGTTCTGCCTGACAGTGAAGAAGAAGCTGTGCGCAAAAGTTCTGATGATGAGCCTTTTGCTGCCTTGGCCTTTAAAATCATGGCTGACCCCTTCGTTGGGTCTTTGACCTTCGTGCGGATCTATTCTGGTGTTCTCGAAGCTGGCACGCAAACTCTGAATTCCGTGAAGGGTCAAAGAGAGCGGGTTGGTCGCATGCTGTTGATGCATGCGAATAATCGGGAAGATGTGAAAGAAGCGCGTGCGGGTGACATTGTTGCGATTGCAGGCCTGAAAAACACAACAACAGGGGATACACTCTGTGATGCTGGTAAAGCAGTGATCTTGGAGCGTATGGAATTCCCTGAGCCTGTGATTGAAGTCGCGGTTGAGCCAAAAACGAAAAGTGACCAGGAAAAAATGGCCACGGCGCTTAATCGTTTGGCGCAAGAAGATCCCTCCTTCCGGGTGTCTGTTGATCATGAAAGTGGTCAAACAATCATCAAAGGCATGGGCGAGCTGCATTTGGAGATCTTGGTCGATCGCATGAAGCGCGAATTCAAGGTCGATGCGAATGTCGGAGCGCCTCAGGTTGCGTATCGCGAGACAATTACCAAGTCGAACGAAATTGATTATACCCACAAAAAACAAACTGGGGGTTCTGGTCAATTTGCGCGAATCAAGTTGGTCTTTGAACCGCTCGAGCCCGGTGATGGCTTCCAATTTGAAAGCAAAATTGTCGGCGGTAACGTGCCTAAAGAATATATCCCAGGTGTGGAAAAGGGTCTCAATTCCGCTTTGGATTCTGGTGTCATCGCAGGCTATCCGCTGATTGATTTCAAAGCGACCTTGATTGACGGTGCTTACCACGATGTTGACTCTTCGGTCTTGGCCTTTGAGATCGCATCGCGCGCGGCCTTCCGCGAAGGGATTCCAAAATGCGGCCCGAAACTCCTTGAACCGATGATGAAGGTTGAAGTCGTGACCCCGGAAGATTACATGGGGGATATTATCGGCGATTTGAATTCTCGTCGCGGTCAAGTCTCAAGTATGGATCAACGTGGTATTGCTCGTGTTGTGACGGCCATGGTGCCATTGGCAAATATGTTCGGTTATGTGAACAATTTGCGGTCCATGAGCCAAGGGCGCGCTCAATATAGCATGCAATTCGACCATTACGAACAGGTCCCTCAGGCTGTTGCGGATGAAGTGCGCGCAAAAATGGCTTAAGGCGAGACCTTTCGATTTGGAGAGAGAAAAATGGCAAAAGAAAAGTTTGA
>DDLW01000095.1 GCA_002340345.1 Alphaproteobacteria bacterium UBA2562
GCCTGGGTATGGCAGGCTCGGGAGGTCCTACCGGGATCCCGAGGCGCACTGGATCCCGCGACCCGCAAATCCCTGAAAATCATCGCCGCTGGTGGCGATGTGCGGAATGGAACCGGAAGTCCAGCTCAACGGGCCCCAAAGATCAAGCCCGGCACCCGCTTCCTGCGTGTCTGGCACGGCCAAAGGATCGAGGTTCTGGCGACCGATGACGGTGGCTTCCTCTGGGACCAGGACCGATACGCCTCTTTGTCGGCCATCGCCCGCGCGTTCACCGGTGCCCGACGCAACGGGCCAGCCTTTTTCGGGCTGCGTGAGAACAGGAGCATTCCGGAATGACCCGACGCAAAAAGCAAATCCGCTGCGCGATCTATACCCGCAAATCATCCGAAGAGGGCCTCGAACAGGAGTTCAACTCCCTGGATGCCCAGCGGGAAGCCTGTGAGGCCTATATCAAGAGTCAACGCCATGAAGGCTGGACGGTTCTCTCGACCCTCTATGACGATGGCGGTTTCTCCGGCGGAGGCATGGAACGTCCGGCCCTGCAACAGCTGTTGGCCGATATCGCTCTCGGGGCGGTGGATGTGGTGGTGGTCTATAAGGTCGACCGGCTGACCCGGTCCCTCAGTGACTTCGCCCGGATTGTCGAGGCTTTTGAGTCTCCTCGTCCTGGAATTGGGGGCGTGTCCTTTGTCTCGGTCACCCAGCAGTTCAACACCACAACGTCCATGGGACGCCTGACCCTGAATGTGCTGCTGTCCTTCGCCCAGTTTGAACGGGAAGTCACCGGCGAACGCATTCGGGACAAAATCGCCGCTTCCCGCAGAAAAGGCATGTGGATGGGCGGTTACGTGCCCCTGGGCTATCGGGTTGAAGATCGCAAACTGGTCATTGAGCCAAAAGAGGCACAGATTGTCCGGGAAATCTTCCGGCTTTATCGCGAAACCGGCAGCATCTCGGCCCTGAAACAGGAAGCCGATCGCCGGGGGTGGCGCACCAAATCCCGGAAGAGCGCGTCAGGTCGGCGCAGCGGCGGCGCTCCTTTCTCGCGAGGCCATCTTTACGCCCTGCTCGGCAATCCGGTTTATGCCCGGTTTGTACGGCATAAGGGAACGCTGTTTCCCGGGCAGCATGAGGCGATCGTGGATCAGGAGGTCTGGCAGACCGTGCGAGACCGCCTGGCGGCCGGGACGGTTCGCCAGGCTGACACTGAAAGCGACAAATCGCGACCCTCATTGAAAGAAAATTCTGCCAACCTGCTGACAGGTCGCATCAGGGATGGTGAGGGCGTGCTGTTATCTCCCAGCCACACCAATAAAAAGGGTCATCGATACCGCTATTATGTCTCTCGCGATCTAATCCGCAAAGGCCGTGACGAACGGGATAGCAGCAAAACAGCCTGGCGGTTCCCGGCCCGGGAGCTGGAGGATGCGGTGCGCCATGCCCTCGGGACTTTCCTGACAGACCAGCCCCGGCTACTGGATGTTCTAAACTCTGGCGACAGCGATCCTCGAAAAATCGAGAGGGCTCTCGAAAAAGCAGGAAAGCTGGGGAGGCAGATTGACCGGAAACTGCTGGAGGCTCTGAACCTTGACGTCGTCATCAAGGAGACCCGTCTGGCTTTAACTCTTGACCGGTCGGCTCTGGAACAATGCCTGGGCCTCTCAACACCAGGTCAATCGGAGGAAGGCCAAAATGACCGCCTCACCATCGAGACCGGGTTGACCTTGAAGAAACGCGGTGTCGAGCGCAAGCTGGTCATCGGTGCCGAGGCTCCGGCACAGCAACGCAACAAACCTGATCCGGCGCTGATCCGGGCCGTGGCCAAAGGGCGATGCTGGTTTGATGCACTGTTATCAGGCAAGGTCTCATCCCTGGCGGATATAGCAAAACAGGAAAAGGTGACCCCGCGCCACATCGCCTGGCATCTGGATCTGGCGTTCTTGTCTCCGAAGATCATCACCAACATCCTCGAAGGACGACAGCCCGTGACGCTGACATTGCAATCCCTGAAGCAAACCAGACTTCCGATCCGCTGGGAAGATCAGGAAAAGATGCTCGGCATTCTGTAGGCACTCACAGCACACCATCACAGCAAAAAAACCGCGTCTAGATCCGGGCGCGGTTGCTTCATTGTGCTAAGAATTTGCCGATGCTCGCAGGACATCACCGTGATGCACGGCAACCCAAACCGGACCGCCAAAAGCCCGAGCGGAGAAAAACGGGTCAAAGCAGGTCTACAAACGCGGCAAAACGCGTCTCCACTGCACAGACAGGCCTGTCATATCCGTACAACGCTTTGAAATATCGGGATAAGTCGGGAAGTATTCAGAACCGGGACTATCACCCCTGAAAGACTGGCGGAGAGAGAGGGATTCGAACCCTCGGTACGTTTACACGCACAACGGTTTTCGAGACCGCCCCGTTCAACCACTCCGGCATCTCTCCGTAGAAAATCTTATGAGCGTTTTATGAAGGTTGTAAGATCAAGAATGCCTATGATGCTTTTGTGGCCTCTATATGCTTTAATGTCCTTATAAAACAAGGATGTGATTATATCGAGAGACTAATTTTATGGCAAGATCTCTTTTCTTAAAAAGATCATAAATCACTATTACTAACATTTTTGTCATGCAAAAGGCCCAAACATTAAGTCAAGTTAACTTGTGTTTTAGCAAGATTCACCGCTATTTTTTTCTTGCTTGAGACATCTCGCACACTCCCTCTGCGGCGGCAGGCTCAATATGACCATTGCGCCTGCCGCCACCCCCCCTAAGAAAGGGATGTTTCAAGAGTGGTGGAAAAATCTATGCATGCCAATTTTAGCCAATCTTATGGAAAAGAGCGTGTCTTTTAAAAAATTTGGTGTGCTTTACACAATTATAAACCGAAAATGGGAGAGAGGGTAGATGGCAAACTTGCCAGTCGTACCGACACTTGATGCGAATGGAAATCTGTCGCGGTATCTGCAGGATATTCGCAAATTCCCTATGCTCTCAGTTGATGAAGAATATATGCTCGCCAAACGTTGGCGCGAGCATGATGATGTCGATGCCGCTCATCAATTGGTCACCAGCCATTTGCGTCTTGTCGCTAAAATTGCCATGGGGTATCGCGGCTATGGTTTGCCTGTTGCAGAGCTTGTGTCTGAAGGTAATTTAGGCATGATGCAGGCTGTCAAGCGGTTTGACCCTGAAAAAGGGTTTCGTCTTGCAACTTATGCGATGTGGTGGATTCGCGCTTCCATCCAAGAGTATATTTTGCATTCTTGGTCTTTGGTGAAGATGGGAACAACAGCGGCGCAGAAAAAGCTGTTTTTTAATCTTCGCAAGCTCAAAGGACAAATGAAAGCCATCGAAGATGGAGATATGTCCCCGGAAAATGTGAAGGCGATTGCAGAAAAATTGTCTGTTTCTGAAGATGATGTCATCAGCATGAATCGCCGCATGTCAAGCCCGGATCATAGCTTAAATGCTCCCTTAAGAGTTGAAGGAGAGGGTGAGTGGCAAGATTGGCTAGAAGATGAGCGAGCAGATCAAGAAACGATCATTGGTGAAACACAAGAACTCTCTCTACGTCGTAATCTTCTAGAAAAATCAATGACTGTTCTCAATGATCGCGAGCGCCGCATTTTGGTTGAAAGACGGTTAAGAGAAAATGCCATGACTTTAGAAGATCTTTCTCAAGAATTTGGAATTTCTCGTGAACGTGTTCGGCAAATTGAGGTGAGAGCTTTCGAAAAGCTACAAAAAGCTGTAAAAAATGCAGTGATTGATGAAAATATCGCATGATAAACTGAAAAGATTACATAAGGATAAGTAATATTAAGGGAAGCAATATCCTCCAAACAGAGGATATTGCTTCCTTTTTTTATTTTGTAGAATTTAAAGCATTTCGCTTTTAATTTGAAACAGATGAAATGCTTTATATCTTTGTTTTTACCGCAAAATGCATGATGAAAGGGGCTCCCCCTTTAACCAGCTTTGCTATAAAAGAAAAACCTTTAATTTACGATTTCTTTCGATAAAAATGTTATAATTTATAGGCTTATTGAAAAAGCAATGCTAAAGTATTTCGCTTTTATCTTGAAATAGTAGAAACGCTCTATGTTCTTGTTTTTACCGGCTGAGATCCGTTTTGCGGTAAAAACCTTAAAACAATGAGCAAAAGGATAAATTAATCTCTTTTGTCTGTTTTGTCGTAAAAACAAAGATATAAAGCGTTACTTTGACTCAGTGCAAAACGCAATACTGAAAAATAGAATTTAGAGGCGGGAAACAGAAAATATGCAGCTCAGCCGAAAAATACCCTCTATGATTGCTGGTGTTGGCATAATAACTGCGACTATTGTTGGTTTTATCAGCTATCTCAATTCTGAAAGAAGCTTGACAGCCGCAATTGAATCCAAACTGCTCTCTTTGGTCGCATCTCGTAAAAGTGAGTTCGATAGCTATTTACAAAGAATCGAAGGCGATTTGAGCGTTCTGGCACAATCTCCAATGGTTGTTAAAGCGGTGCGGGAATTTACGCAAGCTTATTATGCTTTACCTGATGAGCCGTTACCGTTGCTCCAATCTCTTTATGTCTTTAATGACCTTCCTCTTGGTGAGAAACATCTTTTAGATCGTGCCGAAGCACCCGATTATTACCACTCTTTACATGAACGCTATCATCCATGGTTCCGCACTTTGCTGGAAGATCGGGGATATTATGATATTTTCTTAATTTCGCCTGATGGAGAGTTGGTTTACTCCGTGTTTAAAGAGGCTGATTTCGCCACCGATTTGAATGAAGGGCAATGGAAAGATACAGACCTCGCCCATGTTTTCCGAGATGCCCGAGACCTTGGAAAAGAAAAAAAGAAAGGTCACTTTGCTTTTTATGACTTTGCCCGCTACGAACCGAGTAATGGTGCCGCAGCAAGTTTTATCGCCATGCCAGTTCTTGACCCGGAAGACCGTTTCTTAGGGGTGCTTGCGTTCCAAATGCCGGTTGATAAGATCAATGCAGTGATGCAATCGGCAGAAGGATTGGGGGGAAGCGGCGAAGTCTATCTTGTCGGTGAAGATTTTCTCATGAGAAGCGATTCACGATTCCTTGGGAAAGGAGAGGACCGCCAAATCCTACAAGAGAAAATTACAGGCGGGCATCTTGAAAAGGCCTTTACTGGGCAAAGTGGGATTAGCCGTGGTGTGTCCCGCCAAGGAGAAGAGGCTATTATTGTCTATGACTATCTGGATTTTCTCGGTACAAGATGGGCGATCATTGCTGAGAAGTCAGAATCAGAAGCCTTGGCGCCAGCGACAGATTTGGCTTGGCAGATGTTGCTCATTGTTTCTATTGCAGCTTTTGTTCTTTTTCTCTGTGGTGGCTGGTTAGGGGGAACAATTTCAAGCCCGATCACGGAAATGGTGAAGATTATGGGACAATTAGCCCATGGTGATTTCTCTGTTTCTGTACCGGCGCGAAAACGAAAAGATGAAATCGGGGAAATGTCAGAAGCTATTGAAACATTTCGCCAAAATGGATTAGAGAATGAACAATTAAGAGCAGACCAAGAAAGACAAAAAGAAGAAAACCGTAAAGCGATTGCCGCTGAATTACATAAATTAGCCAATGATTTTGAAAAAACAATTCATGAAGTGTCGATAAAAGTATTATCATCGGCTGAAAATATTGAACATGCGGTTTCAAATACAGCATCTTCGCAAGAAGAAGGCTCGAACCGTTCTTTGAAAGTGGCGGATTCGGCTGAAAACACTTTGCAACAAGCGGAGACAGTTGCAGCAGGTGTTGAAGAGCTTTCGTCTTCTATTCGGGAAATCTCTGGGCAGATGAATCGTACTGTGGATATTGTGCGACGGGCTGTGCAGGATGTTGAAAAATCGCGCGAACAAATCAACCATTTGGCCAATGCAGCACAAGAGATCGGTGATGTGGTCAAGCTTATCAGTGCCATTGCGGAACAGACGAATCTTCTTGCCTTAAATGCGACGATCGAAGCCGCCCGCGCAGGAGAAGCCGGAAAAGGTTTTGCTGTTGTGGCTGGAGAAGTAAAATCCCTTGCCAATCAAACGGCGAAAGCCACCGATAAAATTAGTGAGCAAATTAACCGGATCCAAGAAGAAACAGAGCATACGGTTCAGGGCATGGACCAGATACGCTTTGTTATTGGAGAAGTTGAAGAAATTGCAGGGAGTGTTGCCGCCGCTGTTGACCAACAAGATTCGGCAGCAAAAGATATTGCGCGCAATGTCCAGGGTGTAACCTTGGAAATGGAAAGCGTGACAGAGCGCATTGGCGATGTTTCTCATGCTTCTATTCTGAGTTGTGCGAATGCGATGGAAGTCATGTGGGCTGTGGATGATTTGCGCGCGCCAGCAGAGCGTTTAGAGGCTGATGTGCAGCAATTTTTAGACCGTATCCGCTCAAAAGAAGCCTCTTCGGAATAAGGTCTTAATTTTAGGCCTTTGTAACATGGGCGGAAAAAGGGAATCTTTTGTTGCTGTTGGTGCATGAAAACGCCCGGCAAATCTTGCCGATTGACAAAATTTTTTCTTTGTTATTGTTAAAGTAAAGCAACTATTTTTGTCCGAGCGATTTTGGCCTCACTTTTGGAAAGAGGCCTTTTGGGAGGCGTGTTCACCATGGGAAATCTCTCTGCGGCTATACAAAATGCTCTTTCCTCTTTGCAAGCCCATAGCACACGTCATAACGCAACAGCCCATAATGTTGCGAATGTCGCGACAACAGGCTTTAAGCGCCATGGCGTGCAATTTGCGAGCATGGTCTCAGATCGTATGGCACCAGGAGACGGCGTGCAGGCGAAGCCGCGCATTGACTATCTTCCTGGGGTGCCGATCGCCAGTGGGTCCCAGACAGATCTTGCAATTTCTGGCCAAGGATATTTTGCGGTCGAAGGCTCTGATGGGTCTGTTCTTTTGACGCGCTCAGGGGCTTTTCAAAAAGATGCAAATGGTCTTCTCCGCGACTCTTCTGGCCGTGCTCTGCTTGGTTATGCGGGAGATGGGGAGGGTGGGGCTTTACAACCTGTCCAAATTGACCCAGCCGCAGAGTCTTTTTCAATTGGCCAAGATGGGCGCATTTCCGTTGTTGGCCCTGATGGGACGAGCCGTGTTGCCTATACAATACCTGTTGGGTCTGTGGTTGGAGAAAACGGCCTAGAGGCTGTTAATGGCACAGCGTTCCAAAACGGCCAAGCATCTGGAGATATTCAGTATAACCTTGCTGGTAACAATGGGGCTGGAACGGTCCTGTCAGGGTTTTTGGAAAGCTCAAATGTTGATCTTGCGCAAGAAACAACGGACAGCATGACGACCCGCCATGCTTATTCTGCCAATGTTGCAACCATTCGAACCGCAGATCAGATGACTCAATCGCTTTTGGATATTAAGTCCTGAGGCTCATAAACTTTGCATGAGCGTGGATGAAAGGTCATCAAAGAATCAATCTTTTGATCGTATCAATGTGATGTTAGGGGGCATTTTAGAAAATGCCCCCTAACGCCCCCCTAAAATTTTTTATTTTAGCTTTAACTTAGAACGCCTGCTTTTTTCAGGTGATCTAAGATAAAGTCGGCGGCTTTTTCTGGGGTCATTTGGCTGGTATCAATGCGGATTTCGGGATTTTCCGGCACCTCATAAGGAGAGTCAATGCCGGTGAAATTCGCAATTTTGCCAGCGCGCGCCTTTTTATAGAGGCCTTTGGGATCTCTTTGCTCGCAATCTTCGAGACTTGTTGCAATGTGAACTTCAAAAAACTCCCCAGGCTCCAATAAGTCTCGTGCGGCTTGACGTTCGCTGCGAAAGGGGGAAATGAAAGACACAAGAACAATTAAGCCAGCATCGACAAACAATTTTGCAGTTTCTGACACGCGGCGGATATTTTCCACGCGATCCGCATCCGTAAAGCCAAGATCTTGGTTAAGTCCATGACGGACATTATCGCCATCTAAAATGTAAGAATGGCGTTGCATGGCCAGAAGTTTCTGTTCCAGGATATTTGCGATGGTTGATTTCCCGGCACCAGACAGTCCCGTCAGCCATAAGACGGCTGGTTTTTGCGATTTCATGGCCGCGCGCGTGGCTTTATCTACGGTCATCTGCTGCCAGACAAGATTAGACGCGCGATAGAGAGGGTGCGTTATCATGCCGGCTGCAATGGTTGCATTGCTGTTGCGGTCGATGAGAATAAAGCTGCCTAAAGCCGGATTTTGGCCATAAGGCTCAAAGGGGAGGGCGCGATCTAGGTGGAAATTGCACAGCCCGACTTCATTAAGCTGCAGAACTTTTGCGGCTTGATGCTCTAAGCTGTTGACATTAACCGCATGTTTGATCTCGGTGATCGTGGCATTGACGGTTGTACAGCCTTGTTTGAGGAGATACTGCCGTCCTGGCAGCATCGGATCGTCTGTCATCCAAAGAAGGTGAGCGGCAAATTGGTCGGCTGGACCCGGCGCCTCATTAGGAGACAGGATGACATCACCGCGTGCAATATCAATCTCATCCTCTAAAACCAAAGTGACGGCTTGATCTTGACTGGCATAGGGAAGGTCCCCGTCAAATGTTGCAATACGGGCAATTTTGCTTGTTTTGCCTGAAGGTAAGACCAGAATGTCATCGCCGATGGCAACATGACCGCTGGCAATGGTGCCGCTATAGCCACGAAATCCAGATGGGGGCGGTTGACCCATTGTACGGGAAAACGGAACGGTTTGTCTTCTTTTGGTGCTGTGGGGAGGGTTTCTAGGGCTTGTAAAAGACTGGAACCTTGATGCCACGGCATGGCTTTACCAGGCGTGACAACATTTTCTCCCGTTAACGCTGATAAAGGAATGGCTTGAATCGTTTCGAATCCTAATGGGGATGCGAAATTCTCATAACCAACGACAATGTCTTCAAAAGGCTTTTGATGGTATTCGACCAAATCCATTTTGTTGACGGCGAGTATGATATGGCAGACGCTTAAGAGAGATAAAATGAAGCTATGGCGGCGTGTCTGGGTTAAAATGCCTTTGCGCGCGTCGATTAACACAATGGCAGCATCAGCTGTTGACGCTCCTGTTGCCATATTGCGTGTATATTGTTCATGGCCGGGGGTATCTGCAACAATGAAACGGCGTTTATCGGTGGCAAAAAAACGATAGGCGACATCAATTGTAATGCCTTGTTCTCGTTCTGCTTGCAAGCCGTCGACAAGCAAAGCTAAATCTGGGGTTTCCCCTGTTGTGCCATGACGTTTGCTGTCTTGCTCGAGGGCGGTCATCTGGTCGTCAAAGATGAGCTTGGTATCATAGAGCAAACGACCAATCAGCGTGCTTTTGCCATCATCGACACTGCCGCATGTTATGAAGCGTAGTAAGGTTTTGTCGGCTTGGGCCGCGATATAGCGTTCAAAGGTTTGGGCGGCGGTTTCGGCAATCATAGGCTCGTTTGTCTCTCGATCAGAAAGCGGGGCGTCAGGGAGGGGATGCGGACCTGCCATTAGAAATACCCCTCTTGTTTTTTACGCTCCATCGAGCCAGCCTGGTCATGGTCAATGGCGCGCCCTTGCCGTTCAGAACTGCGGGCGACGAGCATTTCACCAATGACATCTGGCAATGTTTTTGCTGTGGATTCAACAGCACCGGTTAAGGGATAACAGCCGAGTGTGCGGAACCGAACCCATTTTTGCTCTATTTTTTCACCTTCTTGCAAAGGCAAGCGCTCATCATCCACCATAATGAGCAGGTTCTCGCGTTCAATGACAGGACGTGGCGCAGAAAGATAGAGAGGCACGACAGGGATCTTCTCCAAATAGATATATTGCCAGATATCTAACTCGGTCCAATTGGAGAGTGGAAAGGCGCGGATGCTTTCTCCTTTGCGAATGCGGCTGTTGTAAAGGGTCCAAAGTTCTGGCCGCTGATTGCGCGGATCCCAACCATGCTGTGCATTGCGAAAAGAGAACACACGTTCTTTTGCCCGTGATTTTTCTTCATCGCGCCGTGCGCCACCAAAAGCGGCATCAAAACCATAATGATCCAAAGCCTGTTTCAAAGCTTGGGTTTTCATGACATCCGTGTAGTGGGAAGAGCCATGGTCAAAGGGATTGATATTGTGGGCTTTTCCTTCTGTATTGGTGTGGACGAGCAACTCAACACCCAATTGTTTCACCGTTTCATCGCGAAAGGTGATCATGTCCTTGAATTTCCAAGTCGTATCGATATGGAGCAAAGGAAAAGGAGGTTTAGAAGGGTAGAAAGCCTTCATCGCCAGATGCAGCATGACAGAAGAGTCTTTGCCAATCGAGTAGAGCATGACCGGTTTTTCAAAACTGGCAGCAACTTCACGTAAAATATGGATGCTCTCCGCCTCTAAGCGACGGAGATGGGACAAGGCCATCTTTTCAGTCATAATCTCGACAATGTCTACCTTTAAGTAAAAAGAGTTTTCGGGTTAAGTAGAACTAAAGAAAATCTCTTAACATGGCGACAAGCGGTGCATCCGCAGCAGGCATGTCAAAGTCTTTCATCTTTATAGGTCTGACCCATTTTAACTCTTGATGCTCTTTTGTTTTAGGGTTGCCTTTCCACACCCGACAAATGTATAAAAGAAGAAGGATATGAAAGTCGGGATATGTATGAGACGCGAAAGTAAAAGGTGCCAGACAACTTGCTGAAACGTCAATAGACAATTCTTCGCGCAATTCCCGGATTAAAGCGACTTCTGGGGTTTCCCCTGGTTCAATCTTGCCGCCCGGAAATTCCCAAAGCCCTGCCATTGCTTTGCCTTCAGGCCTTTGCGCCAGTAAAACGCGATCGTCAGGATCGACCAAAGCAACAGCAACAACGGGAAGAATTTTTTTATCATCCTGGTTTAAAATAATGGGATCAGGGCTGTTTTGCATGTGCGAAAGCGCTCCTTGATTCTTTTTTGTTAAAATTTCCATTTCCCGAGTCCGATTCGGTAATGAAGGAAACTTTCTATTTCTGTATAAAAATATTCCATTCTTATTTATATACAATACTTGTATGTAAAACAAAAATAAATTGAAAAACAAAAGCCGATCAGATGTTTTTCTGATCGACTTTTGCCTTAAGATTTAACCCGTTTTCCCATGGCAATGCTTGTATTTTTTACCAGAACCGCAGGGGCAAAGAGCATTTCGCGCAACTTTGCCCCAAGTGCTTGGGTCATTGGGATCTATCTGGCTTGCCGGCGCATTTGAGAGAGGTCGGCTTGGTGATGTGTTTGTTTCTTTCTGAGCCGCGCGTTGTTGCGTTGTCGCTGGGTCAACGCGGCTTTCTTGCATGCGCTGTGGCTTGCGTTCGGGGAGAGCAGAGACGCTTTCAGCTTCAGGCACTCTGATTTCAACATGGCACAAAGCCGCAACAGTTTGTTCACGTACGCGCTGGAGCATTGTTTCGAACATGTCGAAGGCTTCACGCTTATATTCATTTAAGGGATCGCGTTGGGCATAAGCACGCAGGTTGATGCCTTGGCGCAAATGGTCGAGCTGTAGAAGATGCTCTTTCCAGATTTGATCGAGAATCTGTAAAAGAATGCTTTTTTCAGCGAGTAACATAATGTCTTTGCCGTAATTGGCGACTTTCTCAGCCATTTTGCGGTCAACGGCATCCATTAAGCGCTCTAAGATCTCTTGGTCGGCAATGCCCTCTTCTGCCGCCCAGTCCTTAATGGGGATATCCATATTGAAGAGGCGGACCGCTTCTGTGTGGAGTTGATCGGTGTCCCATTGTTCGGGATAGGCATTGGTCGGAATACAGCGTTGAACGAGATCTTGTATAACTTCTGTGCGCATTTCTTTGACGGTTTCAGACACATCATTGGTGCGCATTAATTCTTTGCGTTGTTCATAAATGACCTGGCGTTGGTCATTCATGACGTCATCAAATTTTAGCAATTGTTTGCGAATGTCGAAATTGCGTGCCTCAACTTTTTGTTGGGCTTTTTCCAGGGCTTTATTGATCCAGGGGTGAACAATGGCCTCCCCTTCTTCCAGCCCAAGGCGGCGCAACATACCATCCATGCGCTCTGAGCCAAAAATGCGCATCAGGTCATCTTCGAGAGACAAAAAGAACTTCGACGCTCCAGCATCGCCTTGCCGCCCGGAACGACCACGGAGCTGATTGTCAATGCGCCTGCTTTCATGGCGTTCTGTGCCAATGACATAGAGTCCACCGCCGTCTAAAACGGTTTTCTGATTTTCTGTGATTTCATCGGCAATGAGTTGGGTGCGGCGTTCGAGGTCTTTCTCATTTTTGACATTACTCAGCTCTGTTGCCAAGCGCATGTCGAGATTGCCGCCTAATTTGATGTCTGTGCCACGGCCAGCCATATTGGTGGCGATGGTGACGGCACCGGGGGCACCGGCCTGGGCGATAATATGCGCTTCTTGTTCGTGAAAGCGTGCATTCAAGACTTGGTGCGGAATTTTGCGTTTTTTCAGCAAAGAGGATAAGAGCTCTGATTTTTCAATGGAGACGGTGCCCACCAAGACAGGCTGGCGGCGATTGCGTGCCTCTTCAATGGTGTCGATAATGGCTTCATGTTTTTCCGCTTCCGTCCGGTAGACCTCGTCATCATGGTCGAGGCGCGTGACCGGTTGGTTGGTGGGCATTTCGACGACTTCCAGTTTATAAATTTCGGCAAATTCTTCGGCTTCTGTGATGGCCGTGCCCGTCATGCCCGATAATTTGGGATACATGCGGAAATAGTTTTGGAATGTAATGGATGCGAGTGTTTGGTTTTCATTCTGGATTTCGACATTTTCTTTGGCTTCCAAAGCCTGGTGCAGGCCTTCGGAATAGCGACGACCTTCCATCATGCGGCCTGTGAATTCATCAATGATGATCACTTTGCCGTCTTTGACGATATAATCTGTGTCGCGCTTAAAGAGGGTATGGGCGCGTAAAGCTTGGTTGGCGTGATGCACCATGGTGATGTTTTGGATGTCATAGAGGCCACCTTGATCGAGAAGCCCATTTTGTTCTAAGAGGCTCTCCATATGCTCTGCCCCTTGCTCTGTGAAGCTGACAGCGCGGTTTTTCTCATCTTTTTCGAAATCTTCTTCGGTCAAAGAGGGGATCAGAGCATTGATCGCACGATAAAGTTCAGCTGCGTCTTCTGCAGGGCCTGAGATAATCAGAGGCGTTCTGGCTTCGTCAATCAGAATAGAGTCAACTTCGTCCACAATGGCGAAATTGAAATCGCGTTGGACCATATCTTCCAAGCGGAATTTCATATTGTCGCGGAGAAAATCAAAACCGAATTCATTATTGGTGCCATAGGTCACGTCGCAGTGATAGGCATGGCGGCGTTCCTCATCATTGAGGCCATGGGTGATGCAGCCTGTGGTCAATCCGAGAAAGCTATAAATTTGGTTCATCCAGGCACTATCACGGTGGGCGAGATAGTCATTGACGGTGACAACATGAACGCCTTTACCTTCTAAAGCATTCAAATAAACGGCCAGGGTCGCAACGAGGGTTTTTCCTTCCCCCGTTTTCATTTCAGCGATTTTGCCGTCATGGAGGACCATGCCGCCCATATGCTGTACGTCAAAATGGCGCAGGCCCAATGTGCGCTTAGACGCTTCTCGAACAACGGCAAAAGCTTCATTGCGGATCTTATCAAGCGAGTCGCCATTTTTTAAACGCTCACGAAAGATCTCTGTTTGACCGCGCAAATCATCGTCACTGAGCTTTTCGAGATCTGCTTCCAGGGCGTTAATTTCCTGGACGTCCTTCTCAAACCGCTTGATGATTCGATCATTGGCTGTGCCAAATACGCGCCGTGCCAGAGCCCCAAACATTCAGTATTCCTCAAAAAAATAGTGGTTTTACAGGATTTTGCTTTTTCTTTTGAGTCAAGAAAAATGCTGTAAGTTTTTGTTTTTTGTGCAAAATGGATCCAAGTGATAAAGCAATCACGTCCCTTTTGCGCGCAACAGTTATGCCATGCCTGTAGTCTTCTGTAAGCATCGTTTAGAAAATCTATAACAGATTTTATGGAACGATGTTTTGGGCTTTATCCTCAAGATATCTCGCTCGCCAACCACAAAGCTATGGAAGGCCAGTGTTCAGTCAAAGGGGGCAAGCGCCAAACAGAATGATAACACAGCATGTGACAGATAGGCCCTAGATGCGGTCCTGTCAATGATCGCCTCTCGGCTGTTGAAGGCTTTTCTTGTCGAAAAAAAACAAGGAGGGGATCATACGGAAATAAAAAGAAAAAATCTCTTATACCTCTTTTGCGACATTGTGCGCTGCAAAATAACATTTGCCTTATTTCTGAAAGATGGTCTTAAATGAAACGTCATGAAAATGAAAAAGGTTTTTATAAGACAAATCAAAGGCTCACTGAAAAAGAGTCAAAGCAGTTTGCCAAAAATGCTGGTCGGGTAAATCTTTAAAGAGCGGTTTTGTGGGGTTTTCTTTGAAGGGTGAGGTGACGTAACCGTAAAAGAAAAATAATAATATTTTTAATTAAGCGCGGTTGCCTCTTTTTCCTTCGCCAAAATTAAAGTATGGAGGCATGGAAACGATATGGCTTTGTTGGATGCTTATAAAAATAGGCGCAATTTTTTGAATGATACAGCCTTGGCGATGCCAGAAATTGCGATGAAGTCCCGTCAAAATACAGCGACGCGGACAATGACATACCGGGGACAAACCATTGTCGTTGGCACCGAACAAGTGACCGATAATTCTAAAGCACTCTTGCGTGTTTTAGACCAAATGCCTTTGGCTGTTTTCCTTGCCGAACCGATTTCCCTCACCATTGCTTATGCGAATAAAGAGGCGCACGATCTTTTTGAAGATCTAGGGCTTGGTCAAGCATTGGGATCTGACGACAGCAATATTTTAGATCCCGTTGGACATATCATAACCAATATTCACCCGGCTCTAGCGGATCTGGATGATGCATTACGAACCCCCTCGGAACTGCCTGTGACCAGCCATTTCGAACAGGCTGGGCGCTGGTATGAACAAAAAGTTACGGCCATCATGGGGGATTCCGGCGAATATGTGGGACCTCTTGTGACATGGCGCGAAATAACAGCGCGGATGCGGCTTACAGAACATTATGAAAATGGCATTATGGGGGCTGTTGAGAATGTTTCAGGCGATGCGCACAAAGTGATTGAAAATGCCGACAGCATGCTCACCCTTGTTGAGAAATCGAGTGACCGCATGGCGCGGATTGGCGCGGCGGCAGAACAAGCGCGCGGTGGTGTGTCGCAAGTGATCGAGGCCACAAATACCGTGGCAACAAGTGTTGGCGGTATTGGTGAACAAATCGACCAATCCATCTCGGCAATTGACCATGCCGTTCAGGAAGCCGAGGCCAGCAATACGCTTGTGAATAGCCTAACAGAAGGGGCAGAGCGCATTGGGGCTGTTGTAAAGCTCATCAATGATATCGCGAGCCAAACCAATCTTTTAGCTTTGAATGCAACGATTGAAGCCGCGCGGGCAGGGGATGCGGGGCGTGGCTTTGCAATTGTTGCAAATGAAGTCAAAGCGCTGGCGGCACAGACGGCAAATGCGACCGAAGAAATTGAACGCCAGATCACCGAAATTCGCGATATGACAACGGAAGCGGCAACAGCTTTTCACCATGTGGCGCATATTGTGCGTGATGTCAATGAAACATCGGCCAATATCTCGAACGCAGTTGCAGATCAAAGATGTGCTGTGGAGTCCATTCGTCTGGCCGTTGGCGAGATGACATCCATGAATGAAGCCGTGTTTGAGGAGCTGTCAGCGCTTTCTGAGGAAGCCATGACAAGTGCTGAGCAAGTGTCGATCATGCAAGGCAAAATGGCGCAATTATCTGACGGTGCTGACCAGCTCCGCGCCCGCGCAGACAGTTATCTTGCTGAGGTGAGAGAGCTTTAAGGGCGGTATAAGCCGCCTTTATCTTCTGACCAAAACATAACCATAAAAAATAAAAGGTTGATCTGACGCGGTGCTACACATTCAATTAATTGAAACTTGGTGATGATTCCAAATTTGGCAGTGAATGCAAACCGGCAACGCAAAAAAAAGTTTCGTGACAGATTAGAACATTGAGACAGTCATGCCGCCTCAATATAGGGGCTGCAGACCCAAAGTATCATTGATGTCATATAAGAAAAACTTCGCTTGATAGAAAGTGAGCTTGCCTATTTTCAAGCACCGAAGGAAGGACTATATGGCTGTTGCGACACGTAATTCTTCTCTTATGAAGCCTAAAACCCAAAAGGCATCTTTGCAGGAAGATAATTTCACACATAATATCAATATTGTCGCACGCCAAAGAATGCTTGCGCATAAGATTATTATGTGCCTGAACCTGGTCAAGAGTAGTGGCAGTACGCAAGTCAAAGATGCTTTTGACGATGCTCAAAAACTGTTTATCGAAGGGGATGCCACTTTAAAGACTTTAAAAGAGGAGCTTTGCGCGCACTCTCCCGCCATATGTCCGGCTTTTGAGGTTGTCGAGCGATTTGCGACATGGGTTGCGAGTCTTACCATGGCAACAGCTTTATCCATGGATAGCAACACCATAGAGCATAAAGCCATGATTGAACTACCAGTTCTGGTTGAGTCTTTGAATGATATCTTGGCTGTGATCGAAAAATGCATCAAAAAACAGACAGAAGCCCGGATGGAATCCATACGTCAAAATCGTCTTTTTGTAACGACGATTGCCCAGGATTTGCAGGATATTGGCGGTAAAATCAATCTTATTGCCCTGAATGCACGGATTGAAGCCGCGCGGCAAAAAGAGTCTGGTCAAGCCTTTTCGATTATCGCAAATGAAATCAAATCTTTAAGTGACTTGTCGCGCCAGAAAGCCAGTGAAATTGCAATGCGTTTAGATGTCCTCGTGGATTGACTCCGACAGTTCGATCCCTCGAAGGTCGGCCCAATCCACGCGCTAGAGCAAAGCTGGTTAAAGTGGCAGCCCCTT
>DDLW01000298.1 GCA_002340345.1 Alphaproteobacteria bacterium UBA2562
TTAACCAGCTTTGCTCTAGGCGGTCAAAGGGATGCGCCCATCCCTTGGTCCTTATGCACCGACCGCGACAAAAAGAGTCCCTTTTGTCGCGGTCGGTGCACACGATAGCTTTTTGTTATGTATCAACTTTTCTAAACCAAAGCCAAGTTTCGTCACACTCTTTCGTTTGGGTCAGTGCATGAGGATAGGCACCACCTTTCTTAATGCAAACTGACAAGGCAAAGTTGGTTTTCAGTGGCTGTTGTCTCAGCATCTTTTTGATCATGGAATTCCGCAACAGGCGTGCCATTGGCGGCATAAAGGGCCAAGCCTTCCGCGTTTGGCCGCAAGTAACCAATGCTATCGAGACCTAACATGGCCAAATCTTGTTCAGAAATATTACGAAGCGTGCTCAGTCTCATCATCATGGGAGCAGATCCTTTCTCCTTAAGGCCCTGTCCTTGCTGGCTCTGAGAAAATAATTCCGCGACTTTGTCTGTCTTTAGAAAATAATGCATATCTATAGTGTCGCAAAATAGGGGCTTGAGATAAGATTTCAGCCTTATGAAGGAAGCCAAATCTGTTCTCAAAAGATCATTTCTCTTGAAGAATCCCAGTATCTTACCAGATCTCAGACAGTGCTATTATTGATGATAGGGCTTTTCCCAGCGTGGAACTGTCCAGTTTGGTCCAAGCCACGCGATTTTTGTCCTGATTTAATTTCTATTGTCCGACTTTCTTCATCTTCAAGTGGACGAATAAGATCGATATGAAGTAATCCATTATCAAGATGCGCATCTGTGACTTCTATGCCTTCGGCCAAGACAAAGCTGCGTTGAAATTGGCGCGCCGCAATACCACGATGGAGATAGATGCGCGTATCGTCTTCTTGTTGTTTTCCTCGGATCACAAGCTGTTTATTTTCGATTCGAACAGAAAGATCCTCTTCACGAAATCCAGCGACGGCAAGAGAGATACGAAGCTTATTTTCGCCGACCTCTTCAATATTATAAGGTGGATAACCTTCGGCCGACATTTTTGAAACGCGATCTAATGTACGTTCAAATTGATCAAAACCCAATAGCAAAGGGCTGCTAAAAAGCGACATCCTTGTCATGTCCTCCCATCTCCTCCAGCTGAGCGAGTGGTCTTGCGCAGTGTCTCAAGAGCATGGAACGTCTCCGCGATCCTTAACAGAATAAGTTAGAAAAAGCCTTGAGATGCTTAAATTTATCGCAACACGCAGTGACATAAAGTGAGGGCTCTGTTTCCCTCTTTATCACCACCTCTCCCCAGATGACCTAGCAGACAGGCTTGGCGCTTCTTCTAATATTGGCAAGTTCCACAAAAAATTCAAGATGCTTCCCGAAACGAGGTTTCACAAAAGCTGGAGATCACCGTGAAGCGGTAGACAGATCCTTGTGTCTCCCCGATACTCTGCCTATATGATCGCTAAAGCAAAGCGCGATCAGGTGGATCCCCCTGATCGCTTTCGTTTTGCAGCAAAACAAAACCTTACAGCATTTTGTCTGAATCAGAATAAAAACAAAATGCTTTAAGAACCCTTGCAAAAGGATTGCGCTTCTGTTGAATGCTCATATTTTTCAGGGGAACGGCGCTCATGACACACGCCATTGGCTATGGGAAGGAGCTCTCAAAATGCAAGCTGTGCAACGGCTTCAAACAGGATCACCACACTCTTTACGATTCGCAGGGCGCGCTTTGCTGGTGGGGCTGCTTGTGATGAGCGCTTTTAAGACCCTCTCTGCCGATGTCATCACCCTTGAGCCCTTAGGGATCCAATTTTGGAAACCTCTGCAATGGCAAGTCTCGGAAAGCGAGGATGGCTGGGTCATCCAAGATCCCAAAAAACATATCACTTTTGAAAGCTGGGCCATCCCCGCACAAGAATATAAGACGGCTGTTTGGGACGCCTACCCCACGATGTCAAAAGACTTTGCCGATCTCGATATGGATGACCCGGGCCCGATTATGATTGGGGACGGTGAAAATTTTGGCGCCATGGGTGAGGCAAAGAAAAAAGATGGCCGTGCCTATAAAGTTCTGCTCGCCGCAAAACCCATGACCAAACGTCATGCTATTCTGCTCAAAGGAACCGTGACAATCGAGGCATTTGATGCCTGGGAAACCTCTATTGCACGTTTTCTGGAAGGCTGGAAAGCGCTCGAAATCTTACCGCAGCAAGGCCCCACGACGCTAACATGCGCCAGCTATGATAAGAAAGAAGATCTTTGCAGCACAGGCTTCCCGATTGCCCGCGCAGACGTGCAAGAGCAGCTTTCCAAAAAAGACTGTACCGAAGGCAAAACTTGGTCTTTAATTGACGATGGTCGTCTTCTTGTCACGGGGGGATGCCGCGCCATTTTCCACGTGCATGCCGCCCCCTCTCCCCAAAAGGCAACACCATAATGGATCGCGCTTGACATTTGCCCCCTTGAACGTCGCGCACGCCACGAGAACATCCCATGTTTCGTGAGGCTCAGGAGACTGAACAGAACGGTCTTAGAACTATGGCAGAGACACAAGAAAAACCATCATCGACATCTATTTTGTCACACAAACAGCGCCAAAAACAAAAACACTTATCCTATAGTCGCCGAGGCGCGTCTGTACTCCTTCTCGTTTTTTTTGTGCTTTTTTTAGCCAGCCATGGCGCGGATCCTCACACTGATTTTTGGCTGGCTCTCTTACATGCTGTCGCAGAAGCAGCCCTGGTTGGTGGGCTTGCAGACTGGTTTGCTGTCACGGCTCTTTTCCGTCATCCTTTAGGCATACCGATCCCCCACACCAAGCTGATTCCCAAGAAAAAAGATAAGCTTGGTGAAGGCCTTGCCCATTTTATTGAACATCATTTTCTGGAACCCGAACCGCTTCACCATCGTTTACGCACCCTCAATCCAGCACGACGCTTGGGCCATTGGCTCGAAAATCCCCAAAATGCCTCTTGGCTGGCGGAACGCCTCGTTCGTGCGGTTCCTGCTTTGCTAGACGCCATCAGCGATAAAGATGTCCGTCATTTTATTCGTGGTCAAGCCAATGAGAAGCTCCACCATTTCAATTTATCCCTCTTACTCGGACGCATTTTAAGCGGCCTCATCGAACGCCAACAGCATGGCCCTCTGATTTCTTATTTCGCGGATATGGTGCGCCGGGTGATCGCCTATCACCATGATCGGCTTGCCGATTATATTCGAGAGAAAAGCGGTTGGCTCATGCCTGTTGTGGTTGATCGTCTCCTGGCCTCTGCTTTGCTGTCCAGTGCTGAAGATCTTTTGACATCCATCACCACAGCAAACCATCCTTTGCGTCTTGGATTAGAGCGGCAAATGCAAGATTTTGCCCAGCGCCTCAAAGAGGATCCTGGTCTCTCACGCGATATCAATAGCTTAAAAGAAAAAGTCCTCGCCATGCCAGATACCCAAGACTATTTAAGTGGCCTTTGGGATGACATCCGCCAGGCCATTATCCTTGATGTTCAATCCCCCCAGCCAACCGTTGGTATTCTCTCCGTCGAAGGGCTCCGCACTTTAGGACGGCGCTTGCAAGAAGACCCGGCCTTGCAAGCCCGTTTGAATCAAAGCTTAGAAGCCATGTTGGTGCAAAATATCGCCCCTTGGCGACAACAAATTGGACATTTTATTGCCGATCGTGTCAAAGCCTGGACCCCTGATGATGTCGCCCAAAGAATTGAACTTGAGGTTGGAAAAGATCTGCAATATATCCGCATTAATGGCAGTCTTGTGGGAGGATTCATCGGCGGCCTTTTATTTTTAAGCAGTCATTTCTTGACATCTTCCCATTGGGACCATTTCTTGCTTACCCTCCAGAGCCTTCTCGGCGAAAGCCTTTGAGACACGCCCTAAAAGGTTCCCGGAGGATACATCCTTCGGCCGCCAGAGGCTCTTCTTTCTGATTGACACTCCAATGCTGCAGAGCAAAAGGATCTCCCCCCATGCCCATGGCCAGCTTGCTCTTTCAAATCCCTTTTCTCCCCGTTCTGCCCGCCCTCAAAGAACAAGACGCTTTGGCTTTAGGGCATATTTTGAACAAAGCTGGACTGTCCGTCTTTGCCGTGCAGTGGAAACAAGGTCAAGGCCTTCTCACCGCCACTACGCTCAAAAAACATCTTCCTGCCTGCATGGTGGGAATCATTGGTGCCTTGAGTGGCGAGGCTGTGAAAAAAATTGCCGCCGCAGATCTTGCCTTTGCAGCAACACCAGGCTTGACCTTGGGGATGGTTGCGTCTGTTCGTCAGAGTGGTTTGCCGCTTTTGCCAGGCGTTTCAACGGTTTCTGACATTCTGCAAGCCAGGGAGGAAGGTTTCCGCGTCCAAATGCTCTTTCCCGCCAAACCCAGCGGCGGGATCCCTTTCTTACGCCATCTCGCCCAACAAATCGAAGATGTCAGTTTTTGTATCTGGGGCGATCTGGCTGAAAATGAATTAACGGAATGGTTGGCACTTCCCAATGTTCTCACTTTAGCGGGCGATTGGATGATCCCCCGCCCTGCCCTTGAAACGCAAGATTGGCCTCTTATCGAAGAACTCAGCCGTCGGAGTCTTGCTCATCTTCAGGGAAAATCTCTTTTTTAGAGCACAAAGCAGATAGATTTTGCGCCAAATCTTGCCGTGTCCTCGCTGGGCGTAAAAAAGAAAGACGGGCCGTCTGCCCACCAGCGCGCACATCAAGCCCTTCGCAATCGACCCCTGTCAAGCGCCAAGGCGTTTCCGGTGCCAAGGCCGCGCGTATCTGCGCAGCAAACGGGCTTTCTGCCGCAAGGCTATCATAGAGAGCGGGACCATAAAGCGCTTCGATCTCTTGCAAGAGAACAGCTTCCTCTTCCGCCCAAGCGCCCTTTTCTGGCATGGGGGCACACAGCTTGTCTGGTGAAAGCCACCGGGCCTGCCCAAAGCCAGCAATCAAATGTCCGCGCAGAATCTCCAAACGATAAAGACGGAAATCGGCAAAATCCGCAAACAGCGCTGTTGAAGGATGTCGATTTTGATAGCGCTTGCGTCCAGCCTCCAGCGCTACAGGGTCGGTGACTGCGGTCATACGCCCCAACACTGTCACTCTTGGTCCGGCCATGGGGGCCGCAAGAGCGTGATTTCCAGCAAATGTTAGAGAGACTTCAGGCCTTTGGGAAAGAGCCTGACTATGCTCTGCCAAATCCGACAACAGACATAAAGGCTGTCCACCCCCATCACTTGCCACCAAAACAAAAGAGCCATAAGGCCAGTTCTCAGGAGTCTGCGCATCTTTGCGTTCAATTTTATGGGTTGGGAGACAGCTGGACAGAATCCCTCGATCGATGACACGCATGAGAAAGCGGGCAAAGCTTGCCATATCCCCATCGGGAGACAGAGTCCCCAATCCCCAATGGGGAACAGCGCTCACAAGTTTCTCATAAGCTGTTGCAGAATTTTGTGCGGTTTTAGGCGCTGTTTTTTTCGTAGATGTCATAGGAGTGTCTCACCCTTAAGGCCAAAGCGCCCAAAATACCCTATTCCTTTATCTCAAGAGATCAAATAATGCTCTATCATAATGCGTCAAAATCGAAAGAGCATCGACATTTTCTTTTCACGACAGCGGATCGTTTTTTCTGTGTTTTCTTAAAAATGGCCCGCATAATGAAGACTCAAAATTTCATTCTTTGCGCTATGCGGACCATAGGAAAGAGTGATAAAACGCAATAGATCTTTTCTTCGGCAAGAATGACAAAAGCGTGATAAGTTTTATAATCTTCATGATGAACATAGAGAAAGAATAAACGCGTTCGGATATACTGTATAAGAGTTGTGTTGCGTCATTTAACCAATCTTATAATATCCTATAGGCATGACAAAATTTTTGCAGCCTTTTCGCTTTCCCTTCAATCGATCGAAAGGCTGTCTGTCTTTTTCTGATACACCGTAAAACATGTGGATCAGGCTTTCCAAGCCTGTTTGCTCCCAAGACCATTCTTGCTTAGGGTTTCTCTCCATTGATGTTCCTCTTAACCGTGATCATGTTGGGCTATGCGTGAGGATAAAACCTTAGAACTCCTGGCGAAGTGCCTAGAGCTGATTGAATCAGATATGGATGGGGAGGCGTTGGCCGCAGCCAAACGTGCAAATGCCTTGCGTCTGCGCATGGGGAAAAGCTGGCGAGACCTGCTCCAAGGCGACCCTCGCCCCTCACAGCAAGCTTTGGAAGCCGAAAAACGTGCTGGGGAATTGGCGCGTGAGGTCCAGGAATTGCGCGGCCATGTTGCTGTGCTTGAAGGCGAGCTTGCCGCAACCCGTAAGAAACTCCTCGAAGCACCACAGCCGACCAGCACATTAGAACCGAACCATTCTCTCTCTGATCAGATTTTTAATGAAGACCGCCTGGCCATGCATCGCCGTGAACATGAATTGCGGCGCAAACTGGAAGCATTAGAAATGCAGTTGGAATCTGAACGCATGGTCTCCCGCGAAGCCACAGAATATGTCGCGTCCGTTGAAGATCAATTGATCGCAGCGCAGCGGAATACAGAGGAAAAAACCAAAGAGTTAAGCTGGCTCAATGAGCGTTTTCGCAAATTAGAAGAATGCCTGGCCGAAATGCAAGATCAAGAAAAGTCTTCCGATCGGAAAGGATTCATCACCAGCAATGGCCAAAGAGGATAAGCAAAGGCGGAAAATCCCGAAATCACGCGAGGGGACCCATTGTTCTTAGAGCCAAGTGCGGCTGGATGGAAATAT
>DDLW01000183.1 GCA_002340345.1 Alphaproteobacteria bacterium UBA2562
GAATCTCAACAGACCCTAGAGTTTGCATGCGAGAGTTTAGAGATTAAAGAGCGCGCCTTGCAGAAAAATCTGCTTCAAGCCTATCTTTCCCTTGAAGCCTTTCAAGAAGTACCCGCCTTTCTCAAGGCCTTACGGTCGGCTGGCATTAAAACAGCCATTTTATCAAATGGCAATTTCACCATGCTCAAAGCCGCCGTTGAAGCGGCTGGATTGACGTCTCTTCTGGATGCGCTTTTGTCTGTCGATGACGTTAAAATTTTTAAACCCCATAAAGATGCCTATGCGCTTGCCGTGCGTTGGGCCAACATGCCGGCCCCACAAATTGCGTTCTTTTCTTCCAACAGCTGGGATGCTTGGGGAGGAAGCCATTATGGCTTTACGACAATCTGGGTGAATCGCTATAACCAAAAACCAGAAAAGCTCCCCCGCCCCCCGGCGCATAATGTGAAAGATCTCAGGGCCGCAGCAAAATTGATGGGGTTTGAGACTGTTTAAAGCTTTTAAGAGGACGCATGATTCTCTCTTTTTGTTTCTGTCGTAAAACGCATGGTTAAAAGGGCGCCCCCTTTTAACCAACCGGCTATAAGTTTTATTTTTGTCGGTTGGTATAAGAGGTTTCCGGCTGTATGAGAACATGGTTATGGGCTGTTGCTGGATGTCTTGTGTTCATGGGCTGCGCATGGACAGCGTTTTGGCACGCTGCGGCTTTAAAGTTTTTGCAGGATTATGACCGCTGGGTCGAAATGCGGCGGGCTGAAGGCTATCATATTACCCATGATGATCTATCGCCCTTTGGGTTTCCGTTTGCTGTGAAAGTCAGTTTGTCGAATCTCCGCCTTGTCGCACCGCAAAATGCCTGGGAGTGGCGGATTGAGCGTCTCGATTTGGCAACAGGCCCTTGGGCGTTTCAGTCTCTTTCTTTTGATGCGGCTGGGCGCCATCTTATCCTAGGCTTGTCGCAAAAAACCAAGCTTGCCATGCAGTTTGGGGGGCTGAAAGGGCAGATTGCCTGGCATGGTCGGACTTTAGAGCATATCGATCTGCAGCTTTCTGCGCTGAGGGGGGGATGGCCACCAGATCATCATATGGCCCTTTCTGGGGGGCGTGTCAGGTTAAAGCTGCGTAAAGTTGGACATCCACGCCCGGCGTCTCTGGAGGCGACACAATGGGTTGGCCCTGCTCCTGAATATCGTCTTGAGGGCGGGCTTTCTCTTAAGAATATGACCCTGTCTTTTCTCTCAGATCTCCCCCTTGGCGCGGATATCGCGCGGCTGGAAACAAATTTTTCTCTTGATCAGATTACGCTCCATAAAAGCTTTGAGAGCTTCACACAAAGTCTCGCTTTTTGGCATGCACGGAACGGCACTTTACGGCTTCTAGAGGGAACTCTCTTTTGGGGGGACCTGAAAATGCAAAGCTATGGTGATCTCAGCCTTGATGGCGCTCTCCGTCCTCTGGGGCGTTTGGACACACGCCTTCAAGGCTTTGAGACTCTGATTGATGGTTTTGTACAAAAGGGTTTTATGAAACCCCGTCAGGCGGCTTTTGCTAAAATTGCTTTAGGATTTCAGGCCGAGACCTCGCCTCGTGATGGTCGGCCCGTTCTTCGGATGCCCTTTTTAGCCCATGGGGGGAAAATCTCTCTGGGATCTGTTGATCTTATGACCTTTCCCTCCCTGGCGGCGCTTTGGAATCCGCAAGAGTCTTCGAACGGGCATTGACCTATAGCAAAGCGGGTTAAAGGGGAAGCCCCTTTAACCCTGCGTTTTGCGGTGGAAACAAAGATATAGAGCATTTCATCTGATTCAAATAAAAACAGAATGCTCTAGCAAACACCCTTATCTTTGCTTAAAACGGCGATGGCACATTTTACAGGTCCGGCCAACATTTTTATGACGGTTTTGGAAGTCTGCTTGGTCATTATGCGCAATAGCCTCGACCAAGGCTAAAGTCTCGCCATGGGACGTTTCAGCATCGGTCCGAAAACGATCCCAGTCTTCCCATATCGCTGGCAAAGCTTCACTGGGGGGAATAAGGCTGCCTTTTGGAAACATTTCAAGAATTTCAGCCGTGATTTTCTCAACCTTTGTGGCTGCGGCCAAGGCTGTTTTGCTGTCATAGTCTCGTTTGCCTGTTGTCATCATCGTCAGAACACTAAAAGCTTCTTTGAGCGCCTTCATACGGTCGATACGATTTTTGACAATGATCGCTGGGTTTTGGGCTGTTTGAGCAAAAGCTTCGCTATTTTTGTAGCCCTCAAAAATAGCGAAGCTGCAAGCGACAATAAGGCAAGATAAGACGATCCGATGAAGCCATGAAGGGTTTTTTGTCACAGTTTTCTCTCCAAAGGCGCACATAAAAAAGAGTATTTATTTTTTTGTGCATAAAGTGATAAAATAATAGAAAATAGCAAAAATACTCTATCTTTATCCTGTTGCAAAAATTTTGTTTCAATTAAGGGATGATGTCATCATGTATCAGGTCAGCTTTTCTTCTTTAAACGTCCTGGTTGTTGAAGATAGCAAATCTCAAAGAGAACTTTTAGTGTCTGTCTTACAGGAAACAGGGATCCACCGCATTTCCTCTGTTGTTGATGGGTCTGAAGCGCTTTCAGCTTTAAAGAAATTCCCCGCACATTTGGTGATTACAGACCTCCATATGGCGCCAATGGACGGCATTGACTTAACCCTTGCATTACGCACACTTAAGACAAGCCCAAACCCAGCTTTGCCTATTCTTCTTTTAACGAGCCGTTCAAACGAAAAAGATGTTTTACGGGCTCAGGCGGCAGGCGTTCATGGTTTTATTTTAAAGCCTTATACCGTTGATAATATTCGCAGCCGTATTGTGGAAATATTCTCTAAGCCGCTTCTTTATGAAAAGCAAGGCGATAAAATACTGCCGGCGCGGTGGGCTTCGTCATAAATAATGTCGCCTGAGAAAATTAAAAGATTCTCGACAATATTGTGCTTTTTGATTGTCTTGAAAACAAGATATGTCTCTTTACCTTGAAAGGGCACCGGTTCGGCGGCTTAAAGAAAAGATATTTTGTTTTCAAATAGATAGAGCATTTCGCTTTTCATTTGAATCCAGGGAAATGCTCTATAGCAAGGTCAAAGTCATTTGATCACAAATGACGCCCAGAAATTCTTTGGGATCCTTGCGTAAATTCAATAAACAGAGAACCTTCGTTCCAAGCGTATGTGACTTTTATGTGATGGAAAACCGTCCCCATGGCGAAACCGATTTTATTTTTTGATTCTGGGGTTGGAGGGCTCTCTGTTGCGCAAGAAGTGCGGCGGAAGCTTCCTTTGGCAGATTTTATTTACATGGCAGATCATGCGGCCTTTCCTTATGGCAATTGGGAAGCAGAGGCCCTTTTGTCCCACGCCCTTGATCTCTTAGAGCTTTTGATTCTAGAGCATGACCCAGGCCTTATTGTCATTGCCTGTAACAGCCTTTCAACGCTTGTGCTGCCCTCTCTAAGGGCGCGGTTTCATAAACCTGTCGTGGGAACGGTGCCTGCCATAAAACCTGCAGCCGAAAAAACACGCACAGGACGTGTTACTCTTTTGGCAACGCCAGGTACGGTCGCACGGCGCTATACCCATGACCTGATTGTCAGCTTTGCCCAGCATATTCATGTTGATTTGGTCGCCGCCCCCAATTTAGCACAGCTTGCCGAGCAGGCTATGGCGGGAGAAAGTTTGAACGCAGCGGATCTTTTAAAAGAAATTATGCCTTGTTTTCGCCAAGGTCCCGAAGCTTTGTTCGTCGAAGAGACCGGTCAATCTGTTTATACCGATGCTGTTGTTTTGGCCTGCACCCATTATCCCTTGCTGCGTTCTGCTTTACAAGCTGTTGCCCCTTGGCCTGTCTTATGGGTGGATTCGGGCGAAGCCATTGCCCGGCGTGTTATCTCTGTGATTCATGAAGAGGATACAAAGGGCCAAGCTGGTTTCTTAGCCCTCTCAACCCAAGCCTCAGAAATTCCTAAAATGTCTGTCATGGCACAACGGCTTTTCGCGGGCGATTTCAACCTTATCCTTGAATCAAAAGGGAAATATGTACCTCTCTAAGGGCAAAACCGATGGTGCGTTTTGTTTGAAAACGGCTGTAAAGGAAAACTCTACGCTTTGCTCTTAGGGTTTTGCCGCAAGACGCAGCAATCAGGTGATTCTACCTGGTTGCGCTTTGCTCTAATGCACTCTTGTGGAAAATAAAACCGCAGAAAAGGCGACACCAAATTCAGGATAGGCTTCCCACAAACTGTCAACAAGCCCTTCAGACCCACAATCACTTGCGGAAAAAAGCATACCCATCATGGCAATTTCATCGGGGGTTGCGACACGACCAGAACATAGGCTTGACAGCGTATCAAAAAGCAACTCCGCTTCTTTGGGGGCGCCGGCTTCGACCGCCATTGCAATGGCGCGTGATAAAGCTGCGATTTCCTGGTCCGTTTGGCGTGTTGCAAGGCCACAATATCCAACCCGTTCTTCTTCCGGTAAGAGACCATCGTGATGACGGCGGGCGGAGAGTGGCAAAGAGCTATCCTCTAATTCGGTTGGATGCACATCGGTGCCGTCAAACAGATCTTCAGCGGAAAAGTCTTTACTAGGCTTTGTCATGATCTCTGTCCCGTGCTAGAGAAAAGCTATTTGTTAAGCATGGCGTCTTGATCAGGAGCGATGCAAGATATCTTCTGTTTATACTGAAACCCGCTTTACGCTAGAACCACGCTTTGTGTTTTCTTGATGGCTTTATAATGTTTGAAAACCTTAAGGAATAAAAGAAACGAAAGGCTAAGTTTTGTTTCAAAGGTTTCAGACTTTAGATTCTGGAGGTCTTTTCGATTAATAGGTTTATAAAAATGACCATGAGAAAAGAAAAACCAAATAAGATCTTATATTAGAGCTACAGTAATATTATTGGATATTGTCTATATCGCTCTGTTGAGAGCATGGTCCCATATCTATTTTGGTATATTCACCAGAAGATTTCTCGAGAGAGTAAAAAATAAATAAATCACAATATTCTATCAAAATATAATGCCATAAGAATTTTAACATCAGGGCGAATGGTCTAAGGCGTCTCACCTAACCCTTATGCATGATGTAAAAGTAAATATGTTTATCCGTTTTCTTGTTTCTGTAAAAGTAATAAAACTCTTTCATCTAAAAAGAGAGACATTGTCTCTTCTGTTTGATGCCAGCGATTAGCGCGGCGCAGCAAACGTAAAAAGCGGCCTTCTTGCTCCATCAAACCAGGCGGCGTGATGGCATAGCGCTCTGTGACGAGAATATCCGATGTTTTAAAAAGACCATTGTGGTTTGTTTGGCTTTGGGCTTGGAAATCATTGGCACCAGCATTGCCACGGATCAGACCTGAAGCTGTGAAATGAATAGAAATTTCTGTATCGTCAATCAAGGGTCTGTCTTCAAGTTTTAAGACAGACCAGTGTCCCTTAAGCGCATGCTGTCCTAGGGACGAGGCCGATTTGGCATAGGGTTTAGATCGGCCTCCATCACAGGCTGTTAGGGCGACGGGGCTGAAAAAACACGCGCCGAAAAAGCAAAAAGACAGGCTTTGCTGGAGGGCTTTTCGCCTTTCATGGTCCATCATGACACTCCTTAAAGCAAAGCGCGTTGAAGGGAGAGCCCTTTGACGATGCGTCTTGCAGTAAAACCAAAACGGGTAATATTATTCCTGGATCTTAAAAAAAAAAGAAATTCTGTAAAACAGTATAATCCCATGATGTTAGTCTAGAATAGAAAATTTAGATAGAGCCTTTTGCAGATGCACAAAATTATGGTCTATCATTCGTCACGGCCAGGCTGATGCCAAAGCATAACCACTGAAAAGCTGTTTTTTTGCCGTAAAAAAAACATATTTGTCCTCCCGAAGGGAGAGAACAGCTTTGCATTTCTTTCATTTTCTGCTATTGACGTCCTTAACGATAAGGTTAATCTAATTTTGCGCTGCAATATATGGCGTAACATGATTGCCTTTAAATGTTTCAGACGGCACGCTCAACGGTTATGGGGCTGCGCTCTGGGTCGTAATTTTGCCAAGCCATAAGAGGAATGGGAAAAATGATTTTTCACAGCCCTTATGGCCAAGCGTCATGACAGAAAAGGACGTCTCGCATGTGTAACGGGTCTTTGCGCCAGGTTTTCAATCTCTTAACAGACAAAGATATTGGACAGTCTGAACAAGATCTTTTGCAACATCCCCAAGTCAATGAAGCAAGACGGTGGTTTTTGTCCGCGGGCACAGGCGCGGTTGTTGCTTTGGCGGCAACGGGACTTCCCTTTTCGGCGCGGGCCGCAATTTCTTTACCTATTCATGAACGGAAGATTAAGCTCGTCAATCGGCAAACAGGCGAGACTTTAGAAACCATATATTTTCAAGATGGCGCTTATCTAGAAGAGCCCATGACACAAATCAACCGCTTAATGCGGGATCATCATAGCGGCGCTGTAACAAAAATAGATCCTAATCTTTTAGATCTCTTGGTCAAGGTTGAAGCTTTGCTGGACCGCAAAGGCGAGATTACAGTAACATCGGCTTACCGAACCGCGCGAACAAATCGCCGATTACGTTCGGAAGGGGCGGCAAAACAATCCATGCATGTTAAAGGACAAGCGGTCGATATCCGGATGCCTGGAATTCATTTAAAAGCCCTCCGCGATTTAGCGACAGCGCTCCGGGCTGGTGGGGTTGGCTATTATCCACGATCAAATTTCGTCCATTTGGACACGGGCAATATTCGCTATTGGTAAAAAGGCTTTTTTTGCGGCCTTTTATTCTATAAAATTCTTTTAAGATAATCTTAGGCTGCCATGACTTGAATTTTGCGCGCCTAAGCCTTAAGTCTCCAACAGAGAGAGCGTCGATGAAAGTGCTTTAGGCGCTTTTCGTTTCCTTTTTTGTCGAGATAAGAAGCTTAGTGATCGTCATGTCACAGAAAATTAATGGTGCCAAAACCCCCCGTGCTGAGCGCTTGGCGCGTCGCTATAAAGAAGGGTTGTCCATAACACGGATTCTTTCTCTCGAATTGAATCGCCGCATTACATCCTGGAAAGAACAGGCCGAATGCGCGGACTGTAAAGGTCGGGTTATGTCTGGCCTGAAGGCGTTTCTTGATGCAGCGCGTTTACAAATGCGCCTGGAGCAGGCTCTTTTGGCCCAAGCTCCTGTTATGCTGAAAGCCTTTGAGCAGAACATGATCACAGAGCGCCATCACGCTTTGGCGCAGACTTTGGATGCTCTGGAAAAAGAAGGCGCTCTGTGTGAAAAAAATGAGGGCCTGAAAGATGTTCTCGCCGCTCTGGCCGAAAGATCCGTGATGGATATGATTGATTTACCAGATATTTTGACCATTCTGATCGATATTGTGCATCTGGACTTTTCTGAAAAAGAGACTTTAGAAAAAGACAGCGCGGTCGCATAAAGCCCATAAAAGGACAAAACCGATCGATCGGTTTTTTGGGATTCGATCGGCTCTGTCTTGTTTTTCTGATGGTCCGTTTTGCGGCAAAAACAAGACCATAGAGCCTTT
>DDLW01000154.1 GCA_002340345.1 Alphaproteobacteria bacterium UBA2562
AAAACGCATGGTTAAAGTGATGCCCCTTTAACCAACTTTGCTCTAGGGCAAGGGGTCAAAGTGATTGCAGAATCATTTTGACCCGCTTTGCCATAAGACAAAAAGTCTGCTTAGAATTTGCGATAGGATCTTTTGTTCTCAGGCCATATGCTCTTCTTCTTTCTCGCGCTGTTCCCAGTGATCTTTTTCTTTCAGGAAGTCGGAGAGATTTTTCAAGAACAGATCGACTAAGCGCGGATCAAAATGTTTCCCGCGCCCGTCTTTGATGGCGTCAATGGTTCTTTCGATCGGCCATGGGTCTTTATAAGGACGGCGCATGGTCAGAGCATCAAAGACATCGGCTAAAGCGACAATGCGCCCGGATTCGGGGATTCGCACACCAGAAAGTCCCCCCGGATAACCGGATCCATCCCATTTTTCATGGTGGGTTTCTGCGATTTCTGCGGCAAGCATGAAAAGAGCGGAATCGCTGCGCGAGAGGATATCAGCGCCGACTTTGGAATGGGTTTTCATGATATCCCATTCTTCGGCCGTTAATTTCCCAGGTTTTTTCAAAATCGCATCAGGAATGGCGATTTTTCCTGTGTCATGCATGGGGGCTGCGAGCTCGATTAAGGTGCAATCTTCTTCGCCCCAGCCCGCAGCACGGGCCAAAAGTTTGGCATAGGCCGCCATGCGCCAGATATGCAGACCTGTATCCGTATCATTATAGTGACCCGCATGGCCAAGCATTTGAATAGAAGATCGTAAGACACGGTCATATTGTCTTACGGCTTGTTGGACTTGATCTGTCAGGTGGTAGGTTAATTGTTTTAACGAAATTTGCGTTTGCACACGGGCTTTCACAATCGCAGCGCTGACAGGCTTTGTAATATAATCGGCGGCCCCGACCTTAAAGCCTTGGGCCTCGTCGCCAATATCCGATAAGGCGGTCACAAAAATAACGGGAATATTTTTCGTAAGAGGGTTGGCCTTTAGCTGTCGACAAGCCTCAAAACCATCCATCTCTGGCATCATGATATCAAGTAAAATCAAATTTGGCATATTCTTCTGGGCAAGGGAAATGGCTTTTGCACCATCCTTTGCCATAAATAAAGTATATTCATCAATGAGAATGTCTTTTAAGAGCGCTATATTATTAGGCTCGTCATCGACAATAAGAATTGAATGTTTTTTTTCTTGCATTTCTTCAACCCCATACTCGTTTCTGAATAGAATATGGCCTTCTTATTTTGTAAAAGAATTTTCCCTTGAAAATTCTTTATTTCGAGTTCAGGAGAGCTTTAATATCTATCGCTAAATCATGGGCAACATCGAATTCGAAATCTTCAATTTGCTGTTTTAAGTCTACCAAGAGATCTTTTGGCACATGGCCACTGAGTTTTTGGTAAAGAGCGTCTAAGAGATCATCACGTGCTTCGCTGCGTTCTAATGACTGAATCATGGCCTCAAGAACAGACAGGGCATCGCTCAGATCAAAAAGATGCGACTGTTCGTTTAAATGCGTGTCTATGTTTTTTAAATGATCAATTGCAGCTAAACTGTCCTGTAAAGAGAGCAAAACATCTTGTAAGCTTTTTTCAATATGATCTTTTTGAGCCTCTCTCAGGGCGTGTTCCAGAGCGGTTGCGGCACTTTCAAGAGGCTTCATGGCCAAGGTTCCGGCAACGCCTTTTAAAGCGTGACACTGTTCTGTAAGGCTTTGATAGTCTCCTTGTGCAAAGGCTTTTTCTAAAGTTTGCTGTTCATATCTGCGGTGATGGTGAAATTGCAGGAGAGCCTGGCCATAAGCCTCCTTTTTGCGCCACAGGCCAAGGGCCTTATCGACATCAATGACCGGGGCCAGAGCAGAAAAGTCAATGTCTGCTTCTTTTGAAATCGACAGGGTGACATCTTGTTCAAACGCGCCAGCACCAGTAGGGACAAGCTCTTCCATAACTTGGAAAAGAAGATCAAAGTCAATGGGCTTAGACAGAACATAATCCATACCGGCGGCAAAGCATTCGCTCTGTTCTTCTTGAAAAACAGACGCGGTCAGCGCGATAATCGGACAATGTCTGTTCGTCGTCTGCTCTTTTTTTCTGATTTGCCGTGTGGCGGTCTTGCCATCTAAAACAGGCATTTGTACATCCATTAAGATGACATCAAACGATTTATTTTCAATGGCAGAAAGCGCTTGGGCGCCATTTTCAGCAACGGACACAGAGTGACCTTGTTCCTCTAAATTGATTTTTGCCAATTCGATATTTTGTGGGATGTCTTCAACAAGCAGAACTTCGAATTTTCTTGGGGAAAAGCGTTTCGGTGCCTCTGGGGTCAGTCCTTGGCTGCCGCAACTTTCCGCGCAGCTGGGTCTTCCCAACGCGGCTGTGAAATAAAAGATGCTGCCTTGGCCGACGTGACTCTCCGCCCAGATTTGTCCCCCCATAAGATCGACAAGCTGTTTGGAGATTGTGGTGCCAAGCCCAGTGCCACCAAATTGTCGTGTCGTGCTGCCATCGGCTTGGGTGAAGCTTTCAAAAATATGTTTGATATTTTGAGGCGCGATACCAATACCCGTATCGCGGATTGAAAATTGAATTTTAGAAGAATTTAGGATGGGTTGAATATCAACATGAACAGACCCCTTTTTCGTGAATTTAATGGCATTTCCGACAAGATTTAAAATAACTTGCCGTAGTCTGGAAGGATCACCCGTATGGCAATGGGGCAAAGAGCTATTAATAGAAAGCGTGAGATCAATATTTTTTTCTTTCGCTTTTTGTTCAACGGTCTGCATGGTTTCTTTGGCAACCTTTGGAAGGTTGAAGCAGACATCTTCCAATTCAAATTTTCCAGCCTCTAATTTGCTTAGATCGAGAATATCATCGATGATGCGCAACAAACTTTCGGCCGCATCATAGGCGGTGGACAGCTGAGAACGGGTTTTTTCAGAATGTTCATCACGGCTGAGCACAAGTTGTAAGAATCCCAAGACCGCATTCATTGGGGTGCGGATTTCATGGCTCATATTGGCGAGAAACATAGATTTCGATTGATTGGCGGTTTCCGCGCGTTGCCTGGCCTCGATGAGAGCATTTTCGGAGTCCTTGCGATCGGAGATATCACGAATAAAACCCGTAAAGACAGGATTGTCCGAAATAATGCTTTTATTCATAGACAGTTCAATGGGGAAAATATCACCATTGGCACGGCGTCCTTCGAGTTCTCGTGCAGGGCCAAAGGTATTATTGCTTAAAGCTGTATTGGCCTTCCTGTCTTTGATGCCGAGACTATGGGGGCTGAGAAAGCGATTATGTTCGCGACCGATATTTTCAGGCATCAGAAGAGAGATATTTCGACCAATAATTTTTTCCGGCGCGTGGCCGAAAATATTCTGAACAGCCCGATTGGCCGAGATGATAATCCCAGCTGTGTTGATGCTGATAATCGCATCGGCTGCGGTTTCAAGAATGGCTTGGGTGCGGATTTCATGGGCTTCTAAGGCCCGCATGCGTTCTTGGACGCGCTCTTCAAGATTACGGTTGATCTGTTGAAGATCCCCAAAAACCCTTTGGATGGTTCTCGCAACAGCATCAAATTCAACAATAGAGCTTGTTTGGTAGGGTTGGTCCTGGTCCTCATCATAAATGCTTTCGGCATAGAGGGCGAGGTCATGGGCAGGCTTGACGACAAATCTTTGCAAGATAAAAAGAACAATGCCGCCGCTTATAAGAATAAAAATAGAAAAGAAGAGAAGATTCTGCCTAAAAGCTGTTTCCAATCCGCTAAAAGCAGACCATCCTTCAACAAAAGCAATGGATATATTCAGCCCTTGATCTTCTTGTAAAGACGACATATACCCAATATGATCATCGGGAAATTCAAGAATCGTGTGCTTTGGGGCGTGGTGGAAATTAATATCTTGCTCTCGTAGATCGTCTTCGGTGACTTGTGGGAAAGAAATTTGAAAGTCATCGCCAGCATAGATAACCAGCAAATCAACGGCCGTTGATTTATGGAGATCGTGGGCCAATCGGAGATTTCCTTTAATGGAAATGCCATAGATAAGATATCCGATGACCTCGCCTGTCTGCGTGTTTGTAATAGGCTGTGAATGCAAAATATATTTTTCTTCTTTGCCTATAAGGGCCCATTTCTCATAAAGTAAAAAAGGAAGATATTCTTTAACAAGTTTTTGCTCATTGGTCACGAAAGACCCAGCATTGCCTCGGAAATGACCGTCAGAATCGACAATGAGCAGTACATCTGTTTCCTGATCCCCAAGGTTCATGCCAAAATTATAGAGCTGATCTTCTGCGGCAGACCATTGTCCCTCGGTCGCGGCCTGCACGAAAAGGCGATCCCGCGCCATAAGATCGGCAGAGGCGGCAATGAGCTTTAATTTCTCAGCAAAGACATAAGAGATCACACGCCGGGCGCGCTCCATATCCTTAGCAATGGTGACGCTAATTTGATCCCGAGAGGCCCCATAGCTGAGAATGACCATAAGACCTGCAATGAAGAACAACAGAAAAAGTTGTGTAATCAGGAGTAAAGGCCCCAGGCGAAAACGCCGATTCTGCACTATTATATCCTCACATAAAAAGTATCTCGTATATTTATGGAGCAAACGAGCACTTTTTAAAGCTATTCCGTTTCTTTTGAATAACGGAAGGCTCTATTTTTCAAGTTTTCAATTCTTCCGGCTGTAAAGTCTTTTGTAACAACAACCATCTCGCCACTGAAAATTTGAGGGATTGTATCAGCTTGGCCAGATTGATCAAGAATCATAGCATCGGCCATAGCAACACCATTATCATCATTCATGCGCATAATGGTAAAATCCATGTCTCCTTTTGCGATGGCCTCTAATTCAGCACTGCCGCCGCCCCATCCATTGACGAGGATTTTGCCTTTCAAGCCCAACTCTTCCAAGGCATCAATAATACCCAGGGCTATGTCTGTGGAGCAGGCATAGATAAATTTGAGATCTTGTCTTTCTTGAAGGAGAATAAGGGCTGTTTCTTTAGATTTTTGGCGGTTAAAGCCAACATAGAAGGATGCGGCGAGCTTTAATTGGCTTTGTTTTGAAATGATATTAATAAAACTATTGCCCCGCATACGGCTAACATAGCCTCTGGGGCCGTAGAAAACAGCGTAATGCCCCTCTTTTCCGACACGTGATAGAAATTCCTGGGCGAGTTTTTGACTGCCAAGTTGATGATCAAAGCCGACATAAAGAAAGGGCTGGAACCCGTCCCAATCTTTCAAAGGTGTTGTAATATTCTGAAGAATGACTTTCGTTTGACTATTGCCTAATATAAATTCTACAATTTTCTTATGCCTTAAAGCATCGAGCGTAAAAATTAAATAATCTGGGTTTCTTTGAAGACTTTTCTGAATAAAGCGTTCTTGCTTTCTGATTTCTGTTGCAGATTCAGTGAAAAGAGAACTTATTTTATAGTTAATATGAGCTTCTTTGAGTCGTTTCTCTAGGGAAGCTATACTTTTTCTCCAGTAATCTGAAGCTTGATTGCCAGGATAAATTACAGAAATGGTCAAAGCTTTTTCTTGAAACTCTGACGAGGGTATCGCTGTTTTATGACGGACAATTTTGTGAAAGGCTTCAGCTTTGTCGGCTTGATCTGGAAAGGCTGCAATAAACTTATCATAGGTCCAGATTTGTTCTAGAAAGCTTTCCGCAAAGCTTGCAGAGCTTGTAAAACAAAGACTTATAAAAAAAACGGCGCTTATCCATTTTGTTGACATAATCACGCGCCCTCCGCAGAACATAGCTATGTTTCGACCATAGTTCTCAATTATAGTATTGTTCACGCTTTTGAAGTCATGAGCTGTTTTCTATTGCTTTCGCAACTTTTGCTACTGCTCTTTACTGTGAAGCGCAAAATACAGGCTCAAAGGGCGCCTGTTTTGAACAGCGTCTCTCTCAGCAAGGTTAGGATGATCCTGAACAGAATCAATTATGCCTATTCGGATAGATCCTAAAACATAAATATCTTTTTTACAATTAAGAACATAGAGGTTTTTTTTGCTTTAGGTTGATTTTAGAGAGCCTCTTGCGTTTGCCCATAAAGTTTGAAGCAAGACCAGGAGGACATAAGGAAAACCATGGAAGGGCCGTCTTTGCGGTTGGCGGCAAAAACAATAAGATAGAGCATTTTGTGTGAGTCTATCATCACGCAAAATGCTCTAGAAGGCCTTGCATCTTGTGAGCATCATCGATGTCTGAGATTTCTTTACTTTTTCTTTTAAAGGCGCTTTTAAAGAGCTTATGCTTACCCCCTCTCGGCCCCATTTTGCTGGTTCTCCTTGGGGCCATGATTTGGCCGCGGCGGCATAAAAAAATATCTTTTCCTGTGCGAACGGTACGAAAAAGGGCAGCGCTTTTTTGTATGGCTTTGGGAGGTCTTACATTTTTAAGCTTGAGTCTGCCGATAACAGCACATCTTTTGACCCAAACACTGCTCTCGCACCCCCCTTTATCCCCTTCGGATGTGCGTGCACAGATGGCTCTTGCCACAGCGCCGCAAGCGATTGTTGTTCTTGGTGGGGGGCTGCGCAAAGAAGCACCGGAATATGGTCGCGATCAGATCAATAGCGTTTCGCTGATGCGTTTACAGTATGGCATTTTCTTAGCGCACCAAACCCATCTCCCCCTTCTTGTGAGTGGCGGCAAACCTTTGGCATCCACACGCTCAGAAGCAGAAACGATGGCTTTGGCCGCGCAGGAGATGTTTCATCACCCGGTGCGTTGGATTGAAGACAGATCAGAAAATAGTTATGAAAATGCGGTGTTGAGCAGCCAAATCTTAAAAGACCAAGGGGTCTCTCATATTTTTCTTGTGACCCACGCCCTGCATATGCGGCGGGCGGCTTTGGCTTTTCGTCAACAGGGCCTCAAAGTCACGGCGGCACCGACAGCCTTTCCGGATAAAAACACAGCCCAGACTCTGTTGGCTTATTTCCCATCGGCCACCGCTATGGCACAATGTCGCAAAGTTTTAACCCACTGGCTTGGGATAAGTGTTTATTCTGTATTTTCGTAAGGTCCGTCAGAGCCTAAAGTTTTTATTGTATTTTGGGGATCTTTGGCAGATTGACGCTTAAGAAAGATTCCGCCAGAATTGCGTTTTACTTTGTTTTGAAATAAGACTTGGCTTTGAAACAAAGTCTGCTGAGACGAAGCTTCAACCGGCACTTTTCCACTCTGGTCCGTGACCGCAGTCTTTAGGGATGATACACATGCCTTTTGTAAAACGCGATTCCAATGGCCGCATTTGCGGTCTTTATGATGACCAGATTGAGATCGGCCTTGATTTTCTTCTTCCTGATGATCCTGAAGTCGTGGCATTTCAGGAGATCCAACCAGAAGAAGATATGCTTCCCGAAGAATCCCTCGAAGACGAGGATGATTCTGAAAGCGAGGATGAGGATGATATCACTTATTCTGGTGATTTTCAAACGCCCCCCCTCATGCCCTTGGCCCCGTCCCAGCCGCCCTCGTCTCTAGAAGAACCTGATGATGATGCGCAATATGACGATTTGGAGGAAAGCGGCGATTCAGGGTCACAAGACCCGATCTCTGTGCGCAAGCGGGATCTTGGGGAAAGTGATTTTGCTCTTATTCGTGCGATCGAGGATCTGATCACACTTTTGGACAAAAAGGGTGTGATCAGTGAAAATGAATTGCCACCGCCGGTGCAAAATCTTCTCGAACGCCGCCGGTCCATTCGTAAAATGGTCCAAGAAATCCATAATAGCGGCCTGACGGACGGGCTGTAGAAAAACGGGAGCCGCAGCCTGTTTTCAGGCCCAGCGAAAGCCTGCTTCCAGAGCAAAGCTGGTTAAAGTGGCAGCCCCTTTCACCATGGGTTTTGCGGCAAAAACAAAAACAGAGCGCCTTTCCCCTGATTCAAGATAAAAGTGAAAGGCTCTAGACCGAAGCCAAGGGGGCAAAAGGCCTTATAAGCCCGGAGAGAATATCTCTGTCCCTCTTTTTGCCAGTTGCGCCCACGGACTTTCCCTAAATTTCATAACGCTCGCCCTCGGCAGGGGCAATGCAGTTGGTTTCTGAACCAAGATCCGCCAAGGCTTTTTTGCAAAGCTCCCATTTATGCGCGATATCATCATCGCTTTCATCAGGCTCGTGATGCATGATATGCAAGTTTTTGACCTTTGCGCGGCGGGCAAGATCACAGACCATGGAAACACAGCTATGCCCCCAGCCAATTTTTGACTTATAGGCTTCGTCGGTGTAGCTGGTATCGATAATCAGAATATCTGTTTCGCGGACAAAATCAGCTAAGCCTTTGATATAAAATTCATTATATTCGGGCACTGTGGGCGGATAAATCTCGTTGTCGGTGATGTAACAGACAGAACGGTCTTTATAAGTAATGCGATATCCCAAACAATTTCCAGGGTGGGATAACAACATGGTTTCGACTTGAATGCCATCGATCTCGAATTTTTCTTCATGGAGATCGCGATATTGGATCGAAGCGCCAAATTCACGCACGGTGATGGGGAAGAACACCCCTTCCATCTGTGCGCTAATCAGCTCTTTCATGCCAAGATCGCCATGTTGTGCGCCCATAATTTCAAACTCATTGCCCTGAATATAGAGCGGCACAAAGAAGGGCAAAGCGTTGATATGGTCCCAATGGGGATGCGAAATAAAGAGCTTTGCAGAAATACGACCACCTTTTTGCAGCAAAGACCGGGATAATTCCTTAATACCAGTGCCAGCATCAAAGATAAAAAGCTGATCATTGGCAAAAGACAGGGACACACAAGGGGTGTTCCCGCCATAACGCAGAGAACGCGGTCCGGGAACCGGCAAGGTTCCACGGACACCCCAATAGTCTAAAACAACTTTGTCTTCTAAAATTTTGCGCAAAGACGCGATAAAGGCATCTTTTTGAAGCGGTTTTGTAATATAGCCAACGGCGCCTGCTGCTTTTGCCGCCCGGCGATCAAAATCGTAATTTTTCCCTGTGACAACAATAATTTTAAGATCTTTAAGTTCAGGCTGGGCTTTGACCTGACGGCAGAGTTCAAGGCCATCCATATTCGGCATCATGATATCGGTCAGCAGGCAATCTGGCCGGAAGTCAACAATTCTTTCCAAGGCTTCTGTGCCGGATCTTGCGCTATCGACCTCATGCCCACTTTCTTGCAAAAAGAGTGTGATTAATTTCAAAGTAAAGCGGTCATCATCGACAACGAAAAAACGGCGAGGACTGAGCATGGATTTTTAACTCCAGCATAGAGAGACGAGGCAATAAAATAAGCGCCTAAAGGTTGAGAATCTCACAATCTAGGCGCCTGCTGCTTTTAAGCAAAAACAAAGTCTTACAGCATTTTTCTGAGCCAGAATATGAAAGCAAAATGCTGTAAGCAAGCATCATAAGATAGCAAAAAAAAATGAGTAAATCATGACGATGATATGATGCTTCCCTGAAAATATCTAATAAAATTAAGTAAAAAAACAAGAGGCCTCGCAAAGACTGTGCGAGGCCTGAAATAAGGTTAACAGTTTCTAAATGAGAAAAGGAACATTTAACTTACTGGGGAAGCCCTTTACTTGTTGAGTATTCAAAATGTAAAGCTTGACCTGGGAAAAGCAAAGGATGGATCGCATGCGCCGCAACGGCTGCTTCCGAGAACCCTTGGAGAATAAGCTTAAGCTTGCCAGGATAGCTGGCAATATCGCCGATGGCAAAAATACCTTTATGGTTGGTTTGCGCTGTTTCTGGGTTTACAGCAATGTGGTTTTTATCCAGATCTAAGCCCCATTCTGCGATGGGGCCCAAATTCATGGACAGACCATAGAAAGGCAGCAGAACATCTGCGGGAAGATGTCTCACTTGACCATTGAGATCTTGGACGATGACGTCTTCGAGCATGCCACCAACGCCTTGAACGGCATGGAGTTGATAGGGGACAACAAGATCGATTTTTCCGGCTTGCACCAAATCTTCCATGCGTGAAACGCTTTCTGGAGCGGCCCGGAATTTGGCGCGACGATGGACCAAAGACACAGAAGCGGCAATTTCGGATAAAGAAATGGCCCAATCCAAAGCAGAATCACCGCCCCCCGCAATGACGACTTTTTGGTCTCTAAAATCCTCGCGGCGGCGGACGAGATATTTTACGCCTTTGGCGGGGTTGGGATCATTTTCATATTGCTCTAAGCCAGCGAGGGGCGGGCGGTTCGGCCCAAAAGCCCCGGCGCCAGCAGCAATAATCACCGCGCCACAAGAGATTTCCGTGCCAGAAGAGGTTTTGACCGTAAAAACAGGATTGTCCTGTGCATTGGACCCATGATCGAGAGCACAGACATGCTGTCCTAAATGGAAATGGGGCTTAAAAGGATCGAGCTGTTGTAAAAGATTATCAATCAGAGCTTGGCCTTCAATGCGGGGATGGCCTGGAATGTCATAAATTGGCTTTTCAGGATAAAGGGCCGCGCATTGGCCACCGGGCATCTCAAGAGCATCGACAACATGGCAGCGTATTTTCAACATGCCGAGTTCAAAAACGGCAAAAAGGCCAACAGGCCCTGCCCCAACAATGACAACATCTGTGTTATAGCGGTCTGCCATTCTGTATGATACTCCTGAGGAATTTATGGGGAGGGCCTTTTGCTTTCCTTTTGGAAGGGCCCGCATTGTGCTTTTATCTTGAATCAGAAACAAGGCTGTATATTTTTATTTTGCTGCAAAATCTATGGCTGAAGTGCGCAGACTCAAACATCAATGCGGTGCCGCTTGAGCAGAAAACCACTTTATGCCATAGAATAAAGACTCTTAGGGGAGACGCAAGCCTATGATGCGCCATTGGGTTCAAGCGCTGGTTTTCAGGAAAAAGCGCCTTTTTGGGGGGGCAATCCTACTCATGGCTGGCCTTGCGGGGACGAATGTTGGGCAGGCCGCTGACCCCGCCTGGAAAGTGAAGCTTGAGACCTATCTGACATCACCCTCTTATAATGCAATGATCAGCGATATGGCGCTCCGGAATGAGCGTGCTTTGTCCACAGGCTGTCTCACATCGACGGTGAAAAAAAGATCCAATTTGCAGATTTTGCAAGAACCGCGTTTTGCTGGGACCCAAGAGGCCCCTGTCGCGGGCAGCTGGAAAGACCAAGTTGAAATCAATCGCTGTGGCCGCAAAGCCTATCATAATTTTCTTTTTGTGGCCCAACCTGACAAGCAGCCTGAATTGGTCGTTTTGATGCCAGGCACGACGCGTACTAACCCTGTCTTACAGCGGGATGTCTTGGTGTATGTTGGCGGACAAGCGAAGCTTCTTGCAGATCAAAAATGTTTTGGCTTCGAGCTGCCACGCATTTTGAACACAGAATTTGAAAAAGAAAATAAGTCCCTTAAAAGTGATGGCACGGGGAAAATGACCCAAGGCGAGTGGCAAGAAATCTGGTCTTATGATGTCTGTGGTAAAAAAGAAGACTTCCGGGTTTTATTACGGGTAAAACCCGATGGCACATCAGAATTCATATCTGGTTATATCAAAAAATAATCGACAGGAACTGGTTATCTCATAATAGGGGGGCTTGCGATGGCAGAGGCCCAAGCGTCTCTTTGCTTTGATATTGCCGATTTACAGTCTTGCCAAGCTTTGGCCGCGCATATTGCCATGTCTGGACAACAAGGTGATATTTTGGCGCTTTGGGGGACATTGGGGGCGGGGAAAACAGCCTTTGCGCGGGCTTTGATCCAAGCGATGGGGCGTCTTGCGATACCAGAACGGCTTTTGACCGAGGTCCCGAGTCCGACCTTTACCTTGGTCCAGCAATATGAAACGGGCAATCTTCGGTTGGGGCCGGAAGGTTTGGTCTCGCATTTTGACCTCTACCGTTTAAGCGACCCAGAAGAAGCGTGGGAAATTGGCATTGAAGACGCTTTTGCCCAGGGGCTTTCCGTGATCGAGTGGCCAGATCGCCTGCAAAATTTACTGCCAAAAGAGCGTCTTGACATCACCCTGTCTTTCCCTGAAACAGAGACAGATGGGGTCATGCCTTCTGAAGACCGTCGGCAGGTGACTGTCTCGGGACCAGAGGGGCTCACAACCCGTTACTTCCCCGCCATCAAAGCCTTCTCGCTCTAAAAAAGAGGTTTCCAAAGGATAAGTCCTTTGGCCGCCGGAGGCTTTAAAAGGACCGAAGGTCCTTGAGAAACCTCCCAAAACAAGGCATGGACCTATGACAAAAACAGCCTCGGACCAACGCGATGAAGCCCGTGCTACCTTCTTAACAGCCCATGGCTGGGGATCGGCAAAGCGCTGGCTTTTGGCCGCAGATGCGTCTTTCCGCCATTATGATCGCCTTGAGAAAAGCTTGCCCGATGGCAGGACAGAGCGGGTCGTCTTGATGGACGCGCCCCCGCAGTCTGAAGACATCCGACCTTTTCTATCCATTGCCCAGCATTTGTTGGATTTAGGCTATAGCGCCCCAAAGCCTTTGGCACAGGATCGCGCGCAAGGATTTCTGTTATTAGAAGATTTTGGCGACCAGACCTTTTCAAAGTTGATCGCTGAAAATCACGACGAAACAGCGCTTTATGCCCTGGCTACGGATCTTCTGGCCGATTTACATCGCACATTCCCAGCGAAAAAGGAAACGCCAAATCCCCTCCCTGCGGCCTATGATGGCAAAGCGTTTTTGGCCGAAGCGCAATTATTTCTAGACTGGTATGTGCCGGTCGTGGAAGGGCGGGCACCAGGGCCAGGCCAGACCGACCCTCAATTTGAAGCCCTGATTCTTGCCCTTGTGCCTGTAATGCAAGGACGAACAGGGGGACGAACAGGGGGAGCAGGCGCAGAGAGTTTGGTCTTACGTGACTTCCATGTCGATAATTTGATGATTGTTCCAGAGCGCACAGGACTCCAGGCTTGTGGCTTGCTGGATTTCCAAGATGCCCTTATGGGGCCGCGAAGCTATGACCTCATGTCTTTGCTCCGTGATGCCCGGAGAGATGTGCCAGAAGATTTGCAACAAGCGATGAAAGATCGTTATCTCGCGGCGTGTCCTGGCATCCATCGCGAGACGTTTGAGGCCTCTTACGCGGCTTTGGCGGTGCAAAGGGGCTTAAAGATTCTCGGTATTTTCACGCGGTTGAGCCGTCGCGATAGCAAACATGGATATCTTCGCCATATTGAGCGTGTTTGGCGACTTTTAGAAGAGGATCTCTGTCATCCTGCATTGTCTGATATGAGGCATTATTTAGACTTACGGCTTCCTGGCGAGAAAAGAATCACTTCACCAATCTAAAATTTAAGATCCTTAATTATTCTATAATCTTCAATTTGTTTATGCTATACTCACAAATCGCCCTTGGGAAAAGGAGGCCGTGGCTGTGAGATCGCAAGCAAAAATCATTTTGAGCGTTTTTGCGCTTTTTTTCATTCTGATCATAACAATGACGTTGATGTCTTATCATAATTTCAGCGCGTCTTCTGAAACGATGAAACGTCATGAACTGGATGTCATGGCACGCAGTGTTGGCAAAGCGGTTGCGATTAAAATGCAAGATTATTTCACCGCTTTAGAACTGACATCAGAACTGCTCACAAACACAGAGCATCTTAAAGAGAGCGATATTTATGCCTTTCGCCAAAAGAGCCTCAAAGTTTTAAAAGAGAATACAAACACGTTAGAAGCTTATTATGCTTTTAAAAATGGTGAAACGCATACGTCTACCAGAACAATCCCAAATTTCACAGAAATCGCCAAAAAACGAGAATGGTATGTCCGCCTACATGGCGGCGAAAAACGCATTGTGACAACGCCTTATGTGTCTAGTGTTGGCTTTACTGTCATGGCCGCCGGGGTGCCTTTAATACAAAATGGGACTGTTTTTGGAACCCTTTGCATCAACCTTAAATTGACAGAAATAACAAATTTCACCAATAATGTTCTTGATTTCGAGAACATTATCTTAACCCGTTCTGACGGCTATATTATGGCCCATAAGAATGAAGCGTTTTTAGGCAAAAGTTTGTGGGATATGATTCCGGCGCTTCAAGATTATAAAGAGGCGACAGGGGCCCAGCGGATCAATTTTGATTTCGAAGACGAAGCCTATGAAGGCTCACTTTATACGCTTGAAGATTTGGGTTGGAAAATTTGGGTGTTTGAGAAAGAAAGTGTCATCCAAGCGGATTCAAATGCGAATTTAAAGGCAAGCCTGATCCAGTTGGTCATTGCGCTGTTTGTGTCTGCTTTGGCGATTGGCACGCTGGTATCCTTTTTGATCTTTAAGCCCCTTGCGGCGATGACACGGTCTATGCGGGCTTTAGCAGAAGGCCATTTGGAAACGCATGTTCCAGCCCTGCATAAAAAAGATGAAATTGGCGAAATGGCGCAATCGGTGCAGGTTTTTAAAGACAATGCTCTGCGTGTTAAACAGCTAGAGCAAGACCAAGAGGCCCAGAAGAAAAAAGCAGAAGAGACACGGAAAACAGCCATGCTTTCCCTCGCCGATCGGTTTGAAGAACGGGTGGCCCGGGTGATCGAAGATCTGTCGACAGCGTCAACGGCCATGAATACCTCTTCGGAAAAACTGTCACATAAGGCATCGGCCACCCATGACAAGGCGGTGTCTGTGGCCAAAGCTTGTGGCGAGGCCTCTTCCAATGTCGCGATGGTGGCTGCGGCCACAGAAGAATTATCAAGTGCCGTCGGTGAAATTGGCCAACAAGTGCAACGCTCAACAAATATCACAGAGCGGGCCGTTGATGCGGCCGATGGAAGCAATCAGCGGATCAGCAATTTGTCAGACATTGTCAATGACATTGGCGATATTGTCAGCTTGATCGATGCTGTTGCCGAACAAACCAATTTGCTGGCTCTGAATGCCACCATTGAAGCGGCCCGCGCTGGAGACGCAGGAAAAGGATTTGCTGTTGTTGCTGGAGAGGTGAAAAATCTCGCTACACAAACTGGTAAAGCGACAAATGATATCGCGACTCAAATTGCCAAAGTGCAAACAGAAACAAAGAATGTTGTGACAACGAATGGTAATATTTCGACGGTGATTATAGAAATGAATGAAATTACAGCGGCGATTGCGTCTTCGGTGGAACAGCAACTGGCGACAACATCTGCAATTGCTCGAAATATAGAACTTGCCTCTCTTGGTGCCCATGATGTGTCTACTAATATTCAGGATGTGCAAAATTCAGCAGAGGAAACCAATGTCATTGCAGAGCATATTGCCACTTCCGCTGTTTGCCTCTCGGGTCAAGCGCAAATTTTAGAACAAGAGGTCTCTGGCTTCCTCCAACAAGTGCGATCTGACGCAGCCCAGGCCTCTTAAAAGACGGTGAAGGCCGGTGTGTAAAAAGAAAAGAACCTGTTGGGGGCGATAAAATGCTTCGGCACTCTTCCCTCATAGGGAAAAATGCTTTAAGACCAGAATGGCGAATTTTCGATGGTTTTTCGTGTTTCTTTGGCTTTAGAGTGCTCACGAAAACAAATGGATGGACTCCAAATATCGCGCTTTGCTTTATGGTTTTGTTCTTGCCGCTTTCCAGAGGCTCGTTCTATCAATGACGCAACATGTCCCCACCCAAATGCCTGATTGTGCGATGATTCTTGCCGCTGGTTTGGGGGTCCGCATGCGACCGCTGACAGAAACCACGCCAAAGCCGCTTTTGAAAGTGGGAGGGCGCGCCATGCTGGACCGCGCCATTGACCGGTTGACAGAGGCTGGGGTCAGCAAAATCATTGTCAATACGCATTATAGAGCGGACCAAATCAAAGCGCATTTGCAAGCGCGGCCAAATGTGACCCTGGTTGAAACAGCAGCGGCCTTTGACGATGTTATGGACCAGGCCACCGCAGACCATCCTGTGGTCGCGCTTTCCCACGAAGAAACATTGTTGGATTCAGGGGGAGGACTTTATCAAGCATTGCAGCTCTATCCAAATGTGCTTGGAGACCGGCCTTTTCTGGCGGTTAATGGCGATGTTGTGTGGTTGGATGGGATCCAGAATGCTCTCCATCGTTTAACCAACCAGTGGCTTGAAGACCGTATGGATGTTTTGCTCTTGTTGCATCCGACTGTGACGGCTTTTGGTTATTCTGGTCTGGGAGATTATCATTTGACGGCCAGTGGCATGGCCGTGCGCCGCCGCACCCATGTTGCGCCTTTTCTCTTTACGGGGATTCGACTTTTGCATCCGCGCTTTTTTGGCCATTTTTCCGAAGGGCTTAAAGGCGATAAGGAGCCTTTTTCGATTTTGCCTTTCTTTGATCATGCGGAAGAGCATGAGCGTCTTTGGGGTGTCCGCCATGATGGGGCGATTTTCCATGTTGGCACACCAAAAGACTTAGAGCTTGCGAATAAAAGTATCGATGATCCCGAATTCAGCCGGCCTTTCTTCTAAAAGAGGGTTTCCAAAGGACATGTCCTTTGGCCGCCGGAGACACATAAGGACCGAAGGTCCTGAAATTGACGACGCTGCTCTGAAAATGTCACCCAAACAGTTCCATCTGTAAAGTTTTGGGAGTCTGCTGTCTCTGGGGGAGGGCCGTCCCTTGGTCGTCAGGCCCGGCGGGGGCAAAAATAGACGCATTATCGCAGACCACGTGATTGACCGTTGGGGTAATAGGATAGCTGGTGAGCGTGACGGGGGGAGGACGGTGGAGTATGTCCTGCAAAGCGTCGATGGGGGTTTCGCGGTCAAGCCAAAGCTTATAATCCTCTGGAGAGAGAATCACGGGCATGCGGTGATGGATATGCTGAATACTGGGATCTGCGTCTTTGGTGATGATCGCACAGCTATCAAAGCGCAAATGGTCATAGCCAGGTTTTGGCAAGCCTTGAAAGCGCTCCCACAGCCCGGCAAAGGCGAAGAGTTTGAAATCAGGGTCATTTTCGGATGAGAGGCCAAGGCGGTAGGGCTGCTTTGTACCATCTTCATAAAGGCGCCACTCGAAAAAGCTGTCGGCGGGAATGAGACAACGCCGCTTTTGATAGGCATCTTTAAAGCTTGGCTTTTCTAAAAGGGTTTCAGCACGGGCATTAATCTGTGGGGGGCCAGAACGGGCAAAGGGGTAACGGCTCCAAGAGGGGACAAGGCCCCACCGCACCATATGCAAGCGGCGTCTTGCATGGCGGTCTAGACGTAGGGTAATGACCTCTTGGGTTGGCGCAATATTATAACGTTCCTGCCGATCCAAGTGATCTTGGCTCTTAAAATGCCTTGCAATGCACGCCATGGGCTTAGCAAGGGAAAAGCGACCACACATTTTGCTATTCCTCCAGAAGGAGTCCTTGGCTGTTGTGGTTTGCAAAGGCTCTCTTCTTTTAATTTTTAGAGCAAAATGCTTTCCTCTCTCGCGTTTATGCAAAACAAATCAAAGGGATGGACCCATCACTTGTGTCCTTTGTTTTCGCGTTATCCGCAGACCAAACCTAGAGCCTTTCACTTTCATCTTGAATCAATGGAAATGCTCTCTGTTTTTGTTTTTGCCGCAAAACGCAGGGTTAAAGGGGCTGCCACTTTAACCAGCTTTGCTCTAAGGCGCAAATAACTCTAGAGTCTTGTTTTGCCGGAAAGGGTATAAGGTTTCCGATGTCTGCAATTTCGGTGTTTGCAATTATGGAGAGGTTTCATCTTGAACATGAATATTTTTACGATCTTACCCTGTTTGAAGATGAGAAAAAAGGCCTAAAGAGAAATTTTAGGCCCTTTATCTAAAAAGGGGGGCGGCTTTACAGCCTTTTGCTTTTATTCTAACGCAGAAAAAAGCTATAAATCTTTGTTTTTGCTACAAAATGGATCAAAGCGATACCCCCATCACTTTGCTCTTTGCTCTTTGCTCTTTGCTCTTTGCCCTAAGCCTGCTTAATGTCCTTGAGGAAGGCTGCAATGTCTTCTGTGAGACTGTTTTGGGTATAGGTTAAGTCTTCTAAGGCCCATAAGGTTTGAATTGAAGCGCTCGACGTTCCCGCCGACGTATGGGCGATATCGCCAAGCATTTCGCGCATATCAATGGTGTCTTCCGCCACGGTTTGCACATTACGTGCAATTTCTTGTGTTGTTGCATTTTGTTCTTCAATGGCAGCGGCGATCTGGGTGGAGATGTCAGCAACTTCTGTAATGGTCTGGCTGATCCGTTCAATGGCACCAACCGCTTGGCCTGTGCGGTTTTGAACTGTTGTGATTTGTGTGCCAATGTCTTCGGTGGCTTTGCGGGTTTGCTCGGCGAGGGCTTTGACCTCTCCTGCGACAACAGCAAAGCCACGCCCCGCATCACCAGCGCGCGCGGCTTCAATGGTGGCATTCAAGGCCAAAAGATTGGTTTGCTCGGCAATTTCATTGATGAGATTAATGATTTGGCCGATGCGCTCTGAAGCATCGGCGAGACTACGGACTTGGTCGGTGGCATTTTCAACATCAAGAACAGCGCGTTGGGCGATTTCTGTCGAATTTTGTACCTGCCGACCAATCTCAGAGACCGAATGGGACATTTGCATCGTCGCATCGGCCACGGTCTCGACGCGGTCTGTGGACCGATAGGCGGTTTCAGAGACATCAATAGTGCGGCTGGCGCTTTCTTCTGAACGGGCGCCAAGTTGGTCTGCTGTATTTTGCAGGCTTTGAATGGTCTTATCAATCTCTTGCAAAGCCGTTTCGGTTTGGGAGCGGAAATCTTCTGACAGTGCGCTAATGCGGCCCGCCCGTTTCAAGCGACGTTCTTGAGCTTCAGCCTGGGCGCTTTCCAAATCTTGCTTTTCAATGGCATGGTTGCGGAAGATCGCGACAGCGCGGGCGATGGCACCGATTTCATCTTTGCGATGTTCATCATGGACGGGAATGGTCAAATCCCCTTTGGCCAGTCGATCCATCTCAACCGTGAGATTAACCAAAGGGCGTTCCATGCGGCGGCTGATCCACCATGCATTGCTCCCCACAATGGCCACAACAACCAAACCCATACCGAAAACAAGCAGTGCTTTTGATAAAAAGATTTGACTGACATCATCCACATAAATGCCGGTGCCAATGATCCAGCCCCAAGGGGTGAAGCCCTTGACATAGGAAATTTTCTGGACGGGTTCGTCAGAACCGGGTTGCGGCCAGAGATATTCAACTTTACCTTCTCCAGAGTCTTTCACAATATCGACGAAGGCTTGGAAGAGGAGAAACCCCCCAGCGTCTTTGGTTTTTCTGAGATCTTGGCCATTTAATTCTGGCTTAATGGGATGCATAATCATTTTGGGATGCATATCATTGATCCAGAAATATTCTTTCTGATCATAACGCATGGATTGTAAGGCCTCTTGGGCTGCTTTTTGCGCCTCTTGCCGGTTCAAAATATTTTTTTTCTCGAGATCGTGGAAGTGGGCAACCAGAGAATAAGCACTGTCTGCAAGATGATGTGTCTTCGTAAGGCGGTCTTCCATTAAATGGGCGTAAAGAATATAAAGGCAGACAATCCCAATGGCCCCCATGCCGGTCAGGCCTAACACGATAATAATAAAGAACTTCATCCGTAGACGAAGATGATCAATCCACATGGCAGCCTTCCTTAAGGGCGAGACCTTTGCTGCAAAACCCATCGTTAAAGGGGCGCCCCCTTTTAAAGATGGGTTTTGCTCTCTAAGAGCGCATAGGCTTCTTTTCTTTATAATCCTAAGAGCGTACCATTTAGAGATGCGGTCCAAAAGGAAAGCTCTTCTGGGGATCCTCAGTCTTTGTTTTTTTCGCAAAAACGCTCACAGGAAACCGCGTCACCACAGCTGAGAGCATATTACATAATCTTTTTGTGTCATTAGGGACTAAATTGACGCTTAATTCAAGAGTATGAAGGTCTTTTTAGGGGGAGAAAATAATCTTTCGGCCATAATTGAAAGACGCGCGACGGACAAAGGCCTATGGGGCGTTCGCAGAATGTCTTTGCGCCGGCCTTTATGGCCTCTTTAAACGTGGATGGGGTGAATAGGAAAAAAATGCCGACTGGCTGCTGAATCTTTTTCCCGAGACAGGCAAAATCAAAAAGCGCCCCCGAAGACATGCTCTTTTTTTGCTATGAGATTCAAATGTCTGGAGAATTCGTTTTATTTTGGCCCGCATCTTGCTTTTAAGCCTAGCAGCCCATAGCAGGGGATGAGGATTATGAGCATACTGATTGACGGTCAAAATAAAGTCGATGGCGGCATTGCTTCGGCCTTCCAAAAGAACGAACGTAAGGACGATTTGTTCAATCAGATCGTCAATAAACATTTAGATCCAAAGCGGACAGAAGCAGAGGCCTCTGGAAAATCAGCCTCGACAACCCCAGATGCAGGGGAAAAAGCAGGCAAGAAAGCCAATGCTCAGCCCAGCACAGACGATAAAGTCCATAAAGCAGACGCTCAAGCAAGCCAAGGGGCGGCTGCGATTGATCCTTTGAAAGAGGCGGCTCCTATTGAAGAGACCCCTAAAGGACCGTCTGTGACCATTAATGGCAAGGGTGCCGATGCTGCCACAGGGGACGTTGATCTCTCTGACAGCCAATTCACCCAAGGGCCGGAAACAGGCTTAGATGCGAAGGGTGATGCGGAAAATCTTCTCGCCGCCGGGGCGCAGATTAAACAAGAGCAAGGCTCTATTGGTCAGATTCCCCCTGGACGTGGTGAGGCCCAAACCCAGAAAACAACCACCGCAGAATCCTTACGTCAGATGGTGACAGGGGCCGCCCAGGCCAAAGAAAGCCTGAGTGGCGCGCCGCAAGCTGAAAATGCCAATGTGGGCGCGAAAATCACCGCGCAAGTCACGGTGCCGGGCAATCAAAACCAAGTGCAGTCCATGCCAGCCCAGACTTTAAGCGGTCAAACGGCAATGCAAGCACAAATGTCTGGCCAGATCGCCCAGGCTGAAACGCCTGTGGATCCAGCCATGAAACCAGCGGGCGATCCTCTGGCGCTGGCGACATCCTCCGGCAAAACGGGAACGGAGGGCGATGCTGGTAAGCTCGGTCTTGCAACACAGCAAGGCAATAGTTTAGCCGGGCAAAATCCGAATGCCGCTGTGGCTGCCAATGCGGGTATGGCCAATGACCCTGCCGCTGCAGCACGTCAACAAGCACAGCAAGCAGCCCAACAGCAAGCCGCCGCACAGGCGGCGGCGGCCAATGCGAAAGGGGCAGAAGCGCCCATGCCAGCGCAAACCAGCGCGGCGAGCACATCAAGCCAAGGAACTGATTTTAGCCAAGTCTTGCAAAATCAGACGCAAACACAGCAGGCCAAAGCTGCGGCAAAACCCTCTCAACCTATGCCAGCCCAGCAGCAGACCCAAAATCATGCTCTAACCGACCAGGTGGCGGTGCAGATCAACAAAGCGGTGAAACAGGGCATTGACCGGATCAATGTTCAGCTGAAACCAGCCGATCTGGGCCGAATCGATGTCACCCTCGAAGTGGGCCATGACGGTCGGGTGCAAGCCACCATCCAGGCCGAAAAGCCTGAAACCCTTGATATCTTACGCCAAGATGCCAAAGGGTTGGAACAAGCCTTGAAAGATGCCGGCCTTGATGCCAATGCCGATGATCTGAACTTCGCCATGAAAGGGGAAGGGCAGGGGCAATCAGAAAAAGGATCTGGCAATGGCGATTTAGCCAGCCTCGCCAGTGAGTTAGAGGAAGAAGCCGAAGCCTTAGCCGAAAATGGCTTGGCCGGTGACGGACCGCTTATTGGTGCCGATGGGAGTTTAGATATCTCCGTCTAAAGGATTTACTCGCTTTTTTGCGAGAGAGTATGACTTTGGCCCTTCTGTCCTGCTGGAAAGAAGGATGTCCATACAGAAAGACCACGCGGCGTTTGACTCTGCTCAGCGCCAACCACGAACACCGGTTGGGTTAAACCGCCGCGCAGGAAAAGGGTAAAATCATGACGGATAGCATTTCTGGAAGTGGCGGTTCGAAAGATTCAAGATCAATTGGTGGGAATGGTGGATCTTTGGCGGAACTGAATCAAAATTTCGATCAGTTTCTGACCTTGCTGACCACCCAGTTGAAAAACCAAGATCCCATGGATCCTGTCGATACGAACGAATTCACCAATCAATTGGTGCAGTTCGCCAGTGTTGAACAGCTGATTAAGCAGAATGAGTATTTTGAAAAATTGATTGCCCAGCAAGGGATTGCGACCTCTGTTGCGGCGTCTGATTTTAAAGGCAAAATTGTTGAAGTGCCTGGGTCCGTTGCAACCTTGAAGGATGGGGAAGCCAATTGGGCTTACATGCTGGAAGAGGATGCCAATGAGATCACCATTGAGATCAAAGATGAAGATGGCTTTGTTCTCCAAACCATCAAAGGGGAAACCAAAAAAGGTGTCCATGAATTGCGGTGGGATGGTGAGAAAAAAGACGGCACCGATGCGGATCCTGGCAATTACATCATTAGCATTGAAGCCTTGGATGCGGAAGGCAAGCAAATGTTTGGCCGCGTTTGGGGGCATGCCGAGGTTGAAGGCGTCGAAATTGGCAGCGGTGAAGAGCCTTACCTCATTGTGGGTGGCAATAAACACCCCATTAGCCTGGTTTCAGAAATTCGATAAACCATGCACGGCCTTTCTTGATCTATCAGAGGATCAAAAAGGCATATTTCTCAGTTTCGTCATCGCAAGGCTGGCCGGAATGAACCCCGCCCTCCTTGCTGACGATCGGACGCCCAGGTAGGGCCGACCGTTTGATGGTTCCAGGAAGGAACCTTGTCACACTCGGGCCGGCGGCCTCCAATAGGTCCGGCGGCCGGTCCAACTTCTAGTACAGGAGATCAGGCAATGACTCTGTTCGGTTCGCTCAAAGTTAGCACCACGGGCCTGAAAGCCCAAGGCACAAAAATGGGCGCCATTTCGGACAACATCGCCAATGTGAACACGGTCGGTTACAAACGCACAGACGTTCAGTTCTCGACCCTGGTCACAGAACGCATGAGCGCCACGAAATTTAATCCAGGCGGTGTGACCGCGCGTCCACGACAAACCAATGACCAAGCCGGTCAGATTTCTGGGACCTCTGTCACAACAGACTTTGCCGTGTCTGGGCGTGGTTGGTTTGTGGTCACAGAAAAAGCGACCTTTAATCCTTCCGAGAGCAGTGATGGCTTGGCCTATACCCGTGCCGGGTCTTTCCGCCCTGACGAAGATGGCTATTTGAAAAACACCGCTGGCTATTACCTGCAAGGCTGGACCGTCAATAAAAATGGCGATGTGACCAAAGATGGCACAGATGCGGATTTCATTATTGACAACCCCAATGAAACCAATTTGGAACCGGTGAACATTAATCGGATTACCAATATTGCCGAGCAAACGGAAAATGTCCGCATTCGGGCCAATGTGCCGTCGGAATTTGAGCCAAGCTCAGGTCTTTATCTTGGTGCGGCAGCGCTTGCAGCGGATGCGGCTCTTGGGGCTGGTGTCAGTACAATTGGTCTCGCGGCTTCTAACGCTGTGACCGGGGCTGGTGGTACAGCAGCTCAAGCCGCGGCGGCTCAAACTGAGGCTATCACACAGGCAAGAGCGGGGAATTTACCCTCAATCATTGGCGCGGCCGTTTCTTCTGCCGTGACAACGGCGGGTGGCACAGCGGCTCAAGCTGCGGCAGCCTCGGCGGCTGTGATTACACAGGCCGAAGCTTTAACAGCAGCATCGAACACCAAAGCTGGCTTTGATACCGAGATCAATGCAGGTGTTACAACAGCCTCTGTGCCGAATGGGCATTTCAACAATTCCTTTACCGTCTATGATGCCCAAGGCATGGCGCATTCTGTGCGCTTGGATTGGTATCGCGTGACCCAAGGGGGGGCGAATGCCGAAACAAACACTTGGGCCGTGCGTTTGGCCTATGACAAAAACTCTGGTGCCAATGCTGGCGACGAAGCCGGGGTTGACAATAGTGTCACCGATGTCATGACGGATCTGGTTGAAACCAGCGACCGCGATGCTAATGGTGACGGTATTGTCGATGGCCAGGAGGATGGTCTCGGCGCTTTATATGAGGCTGAAATTGAATCCGATAACGCCAATGCCACAGTGAATACGGTGACAACAGCTGCTTTTGCAGCACTTCCTGCGGCTCTGAGAGCAACCGCTCCTTTGAATAGCGTTGCGAATATGGACGCGGCCATTGCCGCTGAATATGGGGCGAATGCCACGCCTGATGATGCTGTTGCTTGGTTGGAAGAGAATATTCCGTCTGTTGAAGAGCCACGTTTTGTGGTTTGGGATGGGAATTCTTCAACAAATGGCAGCAGTGTTCTGCAAACAGATACTTTGTTCTTCAAATTCAATGGGGATGGTTCTCTCGAAGGCACTTATACCGATCCGTCTTTTGCGGCCTCTAGCCGGACGGTGGCGCGGAATGGTGAGCCTGCGGATCCTTTCAAAATGTTGTCCATCGCGGTTGGGTCTGTGAAAATGGACACAACCTCTGGGGCCGTTGGTTCCAGCACGGCAAGCTCTAATCTTGTGTCAGCCCGCTCGAAAGGATCGCCTTTTGATGTCCAAGGCGCACAATCTTTGGTCTTTGACTGGGATGTCGGCACCCCAACAGCGGCAACAACCTCTGCCAATGGGGTGGTGAACGCGAATTATGCGGGCACAGGTCTGGATGGGATTACCAATTTCGACTCCGGGGAGAAAACTCCGACCTTAGAAGAATATTTCGTCAGCCAAGATGGCCTGCGTGCGGGCACTCTCAGCGGGGTGATTTTGGATGATGAAGGCATGTTGACCGCGATTTATGACAATGGCGCCCAACGCTCCATTTACAAAATTCCGCTGGCAGCCTTTACGAATGACAATGGCTTGATCAATGAAACCGGCAATGTCTATCTGGAATCGAAAGAATCCGGCGATATGCAGATCAATGCGGCCAAACAAGGGGTGAATGGTTCCACCGTTGGCTCGGCGTTAGAATCGTCCAACGTCGATCTTGGGGATGAATTCACCGACATGATCGTGACCCAGCAAGGCTTTACGGCCAATACGCGGGCCATTACGACCACCGATGAGATGCTGACAGATATCAACAATATGGTCCGTTAAAGTCTTCTGTTTGCAAAGTTTTTTCGGTTTTTCTGACAGGGGGGTGTTTCTTAAAACACAGGAAAGGGCGCAAAAACGGAAAAGTCGCTGTTACGTTGCTTTTGCAAAATGCGCCCTTTCGCCCCGAAGAAAGCGAAAACTTTAAAGCATACAGAAACCATTTTATGGACAAAGTGTGATCTGGCCTTGATCTCATACAGATCCCCCTGATGCGCGGCTTTCTAAACAAGCAAGACGCAAGGGCGACCAAGGAGTAAAATAGATGGGCGTTTTTAGCGCAATGCTCACCGGTGTGTCTGGCCTGCAAGGGCAGAGCATCAAAATGGGCGCGATTTCTGACAATATCGCAAATGTGAACACTGTGGGCTATAAAAGGGCTGATGTGCCCTTCCAGACCATGGTGACAGAATCCATGACCAACACCCGCTATGCACCGGGTGGCGCCTTGTCACGGCCACGGATTTTGATTAGCCAGCAGGGGATCATTACCTCTTCCCAGACATCGACGGATATGGCGATTTCCGGTCGGGGTTTCTTTGTGACCTCTGATGATGCCAATTATTCTGCGGATTCGGCCACGAATTATACGCGGGCTGGGTCTTTCCGTCCTTCAATTGATCCAAATGATAGCTCTGCGGCTCTTTTGCAAAACACAGCTGGGCAATATTTGCTGGGTTGGGAAGTCGGCGAAGATGGGACTGTCTCTGAAGCCAACCAGACCCTGAACAATTTGAATCCGGTCAATATCAACCGCATTACGGCAACGGCGGAACCGACGGAAAATGTCTTTTCACGCATGAATGTGCCAGCGGAAACCGTGGCGACAGCCGATCCGATCGGAATTTATGGCACGACCAGCCCCACAGGTGATGTTCAGAATCTGACCTTTACAGCAGCGCAACAGGCGACAATTAACGTCTCTGATGGCTCTGCTGGCGGCAATTTGATTGAAGTGGCGACTTCTGCGGGAACCGTATCTCTGACGGCGGATGAATTGACTGCCGCAACAAGCACAGTCACTTTAGCAGGTCCTCCTGTTGGCACTGATATTCTTTATACTGATGGCGCTGGCGTTCCTGTCACCATTACCTATGCCGAAATCCAAGCGGCGACGCCATCCTTTACCAATGGCGGGTCTTTGCTCTCCTATGTCAATGCGGTCAATAATGCCTATCAAACCAAGACTGGCAATACAGATAATCTTTTAAATCTGAACGCTGGTGGTGCAGGCGCTACCGTTAATGCTGGTAACGCGGGCGGTTTAGGGGGTGTTGCTGCTTTGACCACCCCTCTGCCAGTGGCCGCTGGGACGGCGATGCCAACAACATTGGATACTCTGACAACAGCCTTGAATGGTTTGGTGATCCCAGCCAGTGGCACCTTGCCGCAAGTGACTTTGGCGGCAACTTTTAATGCCTCAGGTCAGCTTTCCGTGTCTGCGACATCGGCCTCTGAAAGCGTGCAAATCTCTGCCTTCAATGTGGATATCAATGATGCCGATGCCACAGCTTTGGGCTACACCTTGGCCGGATCGGCTTTGGATGGTGCGCTGAATGATGGTTGGCGGACGCATTTTGACGGCAACAACCAGAACACTTTCCAGGTCTATGATGCTCTGGGGGCTGCCCATAATGTGACCTATGACTGGAAAAAAGTTGCCGGGGAAGAAAATCTCTGGGAAGTTCGGATCAGCAATGACAATGTCACCGGTTATATTGGGCCCGATGGGGCGTTTGACCCGGCCTCGAATGATGGCGCGCGCTTTGTTGTGGATACAGCGGATGCTGGGGCGATCCAGACCCAACGTTTGTTCATGCAATTTAATGGGGATGGGTCTTTAGCAGAAATCCGCACCACAAAAGACGGTCAAGCAGGCCATACCCTGGAAGGGGTGCAAACCTCTGGCACGGTGCAGAACCGCGAAACCACAGATGCGGATACACCAAAATTGGTCTCTGTTGCCATTGGTCCGACCCTGACAGCGACTTCTGGGGAAGCGCTTGTTCAAACGGATCCTAGCCTTGGGGCGACACCGCTGAAAGTTTTCGGGGGTGATGGGGCGCCAACAACAGCGCAAGCGATTGTTTTTGAGTGGAATCTTGGACGTCCGACCAGCCTTGGGACCGACGCGACCCCAGGCACTGGGGAAGATGCGATCACGCAAAATGACTCTGGTGAAAAAGACCCCACGATCGAAACCTTCTTCTATGGTCAGGATGGGGCGCGTTACGGGAATCTCAGCGGCGTTTCTGTGGATGAGAATGGTTTGCTGTGGGCAAATTATAACAATGGTTTGTCGCGTCCCATTTATCAGCTGCCCGTGGCGACCTTTGCCAATGCGGATGGTTTGATTGCGCAAAGCGGGAATATTTTCACAGAATCTCCCGATAGCGGTCAAGTTCAGTTGCGGATTGGCGGCATGAATGGTGCGGGGAAAGTCTTTGGCTCGTCTTTGGAGCAATCCAATGTCGATTTGGGGGATGAGTTCACCACCATGATTGTGACCCAACAAGCCTTTACGGCGAACACGCGGACGATTACGACCAGTGACCGGATGTTAGAAGAATTGGTCCGCATCCTTCGTTAGAATGTCTTGATTGACAGTCTTTGTGCGCAAGGCATGATACCAACCGGCAAAAGTAAGAACCAAGAGTCGGTTGGTTAAGCCCGTGCGGCGCTTGAGCAAAATATCAACCGAAAAGTCATCGACTTTGCAGGTTGGTATGAGAGCAGATTTCATCGATTTTGAATCGACGAAATCTGCTCTTTTTTTGAGCGGCTTTGAGAGTTTAGCGACTCGTTGATAAAGATTAATTTAAGTAAATCATCAGCCCTGACGCGCGGAAGTGAGTCGGGGCTGATTGATTAGTAAGTAATGTCTTGTTAAGGGAACTTGTTACGGAACCGAATGATTTACTATTGAGTCATTGCTCTTACTTTTTTCCTTACAGTATTTGTTTTTTTATTTGGGAATATTTGTTTTTTCTCTTCCTGTTTAGGTAATTTTTAAAAGGCGTCTGATAAAACTACCCCATAAGCAAGTTGTGGTGATGGGAGATCAGACGCATGGGCATTCGGCAAGAGCCGAGATCGACGGGAGTCTTAAGCCCGTTCGGCAAGCCTCTCACCATCGACGACCTTCCGCCACCGGACACCAAACGCTGGGTCATTCGCCGTAAGGCGGAAGTCGTAGCTGGGGTTCGGTCTGGGCTTTTGACATTAGAGCAGGCGTGCACACGCTATACTCTTTCTGTCGAAGAGTTCCTCTCTTGGGAGCGTCTTATCGATAAACATGGGGTGCGCGGCCTTCGGGCCACGCGAATCCAGCAATATCGAGATCCCAATGAGATCGAACAAGACTCAGAGGAAGGAGATCAACAGGCCTAATCAGCCGTCCGGAAAGACTGTGAGAAGGACGTTCCCAATCACAGACTTTTTGGTCCTTGTTGATCGCCACGTCGAGCCAATATCGGTGATCGATATTGGAGAGCGGTAAGATCCGACGATTTTGCGGCGTGACGTCTCGGTTTTTTTCTAGATTTCTAGAGGAAAACCGAGATTTCACCCTCAAAAACAAAACGGACATTCGATCAAAGTGAAAAACGGGGTTGGTTTAAAGCTCTTCTTTTTGACAAAAGAGAGCCTTTAAACCAGCCCCGTTTTTTATGGCTTTCTTTTGTCTCGTTCTCAAGAAAAGCAAAAGGCTCTAAAAGCAGTCGCTTTATAAAAAAGATCAAGACAATGGGCGTACGTCTCTTGGATGTCTCGATTTTTCTCAAGAGACTCGGTATGATAAGGCCGGTTATCCTGTTTGGACGAAGCCGGACCGGTCCTGAGTCGTCTTAAAGAAAATTAAGGATAATAAAAAAACTCTTTCGCAGTTCGGGCAATAATTGCCTCTTCAGGCAGAGCGACTCTAAAATATCGCTGCAATGAAGCACGGCCTATTTCTTGCTTCTTATAAACGAATAAAGCGTAGAGACTCGGGGTGAGACTCGAAAAGAATCGGTTTTTCTCTCTTTTTGAGGCCAGTCATTAGAAAAACCTGGCAAAGAATTCCGCCTTTATAGGCAAAGATTGCCCCCTGTTAACGTTCCTTTCATGGCGGCTATGCTTAAGTAGCCAGAGTAAAAACATTCTTCGAAACGCTGTCGGCAAAAGGCATACGCCTCATTTGCCGATATCGCTGCATAACAACATCGGCAATCTCCCTTGCCAGGCCTTGAGACCAAGACCCGCACGCGGAGATGCCAAGCAGATCGGGGCAGGTGTCGCGTGAACTCACTGCTGCAAACATTGCGAAATTTAGGGCCGACTCGCCTTGCCGTTATGGGCGGGGCTGTGGTCGTTGTGGTTGGTTTCCTCGTCTATCTGATCACAGCGACGGGGACCGGAAATATGTCTTTGCTGTATGGGGAGTTGGATAATACCGACCTCCAGCAGGTCCGGACCGTTTTGGATCGGGGCGGGGTGCCTTATAAAGTCCAAGGCAATTCGATCTATGTGCCAGAAGATCAGGTCACAGCCTCGCGGATGACTTTGGGCGAAGCGGGCCTGCCCTCTGGTGGCACCGTGCAGATGGGCAATCAGCTTTTCAATGATATGCCCATGACCTCGGACCAATTCCAAAAACGGATTGCCGAAAAACGGGCGTTAGAAGGCGAACTGGCGCGTACCGTGTCTAGCCTCGATGCGATTGACACCGCACGGGTCCATTTGGTTTTGCCGCGCCGGGAAATTTTCTCGCGCAATGAACGGCAACCCAGCGCCTCTGTGACGGTCAGAGTGCGGGGCAATAAAAGACTCCAAGATGGCCAAATCCAGTCCATCCAACAGGTCGTGGCCGCCGCCGTGCCAAATCTGAAACCGACACGCATTGCGGTGGTCGATGAAAATGGCCGTCTTTATTCAACTGGGGTCGAAGACGAAGCCAGCCTCTATGCCACACGCGCTGAACAGCAAATGCGGCGTTGGGAAGAAGTCTTCTCCAGCAAAGTGGCCGCTGCTGTGTCACGCCTTGTCGGGCCAGACCATTATGTGGTGGAAGCCTCCATCGACATGGACTTCAATCGTGAGACCATTATTGTTGATGAGCCCGATGCGGATACCCAAGTCGCAGCCTCGACCCAAACTGTTTCAGAAAGCGCCGAAGCGACCGAGACCCAAGGGGTTGACCCGGTCACAGTCGCCAGCAACCTTCCCGATGCCAATTCGTCTTTAGGCACAGGGGCGGGGCGCTATGAAAAGTCTCAACGGGAAGAAGAGACTGTTAACTACACCGTTGGCCGCACGCGCAAAGAAAGCGTTCGCGAAACCGGTGAAATTGAGCGTCTCTCTTTGGCGGTGATCGTTGATAAGGCGGTTCTCCAAGAGCAAATCATGGCACAGGTCACGACCGAACAACTGACCTTTGGTCAAGAGGGCGTCGATTACACCATCAATGCAGAGACAGGGGAAAAAACCGCCACCGGTCTGACAGCCGCCCAACTCGAAGCCGAAGTGCAAGAACGATTGAATGAAATCCGCACCCATGCGGCGGGCTCTATCAATCTGAATGCGGATCGTGGCGACCAATTGATGGTTTTGGCCCAGCCTTTCTATCGTCCTTTGGAGGAGATGGAAGGGGTTAAGACCATTCTCGGCATGCCGGAAGAAGATTTCTGGCAGTTGGTCAATATGTTTGCTTTGGCCGCAGTGGCTTTGCTGGTCATTCTCTTGGTGGTGCGTCCTTTGATCCAACGCGCTTTGGAAGCGAGCCAAGAAGACGAAGCTCTGCCAGGGACACCGTCTTTGCCGGAACGTCCAGGGGCCCCCGCTCTTGGTGGACCAGATATGGCCCGCCTTGATGAAAGTGCCGAAATGGAAGCTTTGGAACAGATGATCGACATCAATCAGGTCGAAGGTCGTGTTCGCGCTTCCTCCTTGCGTAAAATCGGCGAAATCGTCGATAAACATCCAGAAGAAGCTGTCGCGATCTTACGAAGCTGGATGTATCAAGAAGCCTAAAATCGCGCATCGCATACCGGTCTGCAAGAGAAGGGCAAAGGGCTCTGAGAGGTCTTTTCCCTTCTCTCCGCCGGAAGAAGACAGAAAATAAGACTGTTCATCGATTCGTTTGTATCTTTATGCTATAGTTTTCCTGTTAAAAGAGCGTCCCTCAATCTTGTCGGTGGCGTTTTGTGAGAGGATCTGAAAATTGAAGGCATGACAAAACATGCTAATCCCATAAAATGGGCTCTCCTCTTTCCTGTAAAATCATCGGAGGTGAGACGATGAGTGATGATGGACCATCTGAGTTAGACCATAGAATTGCCATCAGCGAACAGGCCAAAGGCCTTAAAAATGGCATTTTGGTCAAAATGAAGGAAATGGTTGATAAGGACCCAGAAAAATTTAGTAAGGTCCTCAAAACACTGATTATGAGTGGCCAAACCGGGCCAAGCGAATAAAGAAACCGAAACAAAGATCGTCTTGACGATCATGATAACAAGCCGCAAAGCGCGTTTTAGAGGCGCTGTGGTGGGTTGAGAGAGAGATTTGAGGTAAGCCATGCGTGTGAGAGAGGATTATCGTTCGCTAACGGGCCCAGAGAAAGCGGCGATTTTCTTGCTGGCGATTGGTGAAGAACATGCTGGCAAGCTTTTTTCCTTGATGGAAGACGAAGAGATCAAGGAAATCTCGCAGACCATGGCGAATTTAGGGACGGTTTCAGCCAATATTATTGAACGGCTTTTTGTCGAATTCGCGGATATGCTGTCTTCGACGGGGTCCTTGATGGGGACGATGGACTCGACGGAGCGTTTGCTGTCCAAGATCCTGGGCAAAGATCGTGTCGATGCGATCATGGAAGAGATCCGCGGTCCTGCGGGTCGCACCATGTGGGAAAAGCTGGGCAATGTGAATGAACAGGTCCTGGCGAATTATCTGAAAAACGAATATCCACAAACTGTTGCGGTCGTGCTTTCGAAAATCCGCCCGGATCACACGGCGCGGGTTCTGTCTTTGCTGCCCGAGAATTTTGCCATGGAAGTCATCATGCGGGTCTTGCGCATGGAGGCGGTGCAAAAGGAAATTCTGGACGAATTGGAACGCACTTTACGGACCGAATTCATGTCCAACCTTTCGCGTGCCCAGCGGCGTGATGCCCATGAATTCATGGCCGATGTGTTCAATTCTTTGGACCGGAATACCGAACAGCGCTTTATGATGGGCTTGGAAGAGCGCAATCGCGAGAGCGCCGAGAAGATCAAGGCCTTGATGTTCACCTTCGAAGATTTGTCGCGCCTGGATCCTTCTGGGGTGCAGACCTTGCTGCGCAATGTCGAGAAGGACAAGCTGGGCATTGCTTTGAAAGGCGCCTCCGATGGTTTGCGCGACCTGTTCTTCTCCAATATGTCTGAACGGGC
>DDLW01000096.1 GCA_002340345.1 Alphaproteobacteria bacterium UBA2562
CTAGATTCTTGTTTTTGCCGCAAAACGAAAGCGACCAGGTGACTTCACCTGATCGCGTTTTGCTCTAATATGTAATTCGCTTCCGTCTGCGGTTTCTGGCATGGGAGGGATCAATGTCGGTTTCGGATTGGAGCGGTTCATTTTTGGCCTGGGAAGAGGAACTTCACGGGTTGAAACAACGCATTGGGCGTGTTTTCGCCCGATGCGAGGTCCGGGAGAGTGCGGGATGATTTTTGGACGGGGTTCTGTCTGGCATTGAACGCAAGACCAGGTGGTTGATGGCAGAACAGGCTGGTTTATCAAAACCTTATCGTATTCAATCGCTTCTGTGACGAGGTCGCTGGGATGCGGGTGCGTTACGGGATGTGCTGCATGACTATGTCGTTGAAGCGATTGGAGACCCCGTCGCATAGAAAATAGCCAGATTGGTGTTTTTCTGTCTTAATGCCAGCCGGTTTGGCCACAGCCTGATTGATCGACAGCTTTATCTTCCCAAAAATTGGGCAGAGGATCCAGAACGCCGCCGTAAAGCAGGGGTCGTCCCGGACGATGTTGCGTTTAAGACAAAACCAGAAATGACACAGGAGATGATTGCCAGAGTGCTTGATCGCGGCCTCCCCTGTGCCTGGGTTTTGGTCCGAAGGTCTCCTCATAATCCTGACAAAAAAGCATATTATTTTGTCTGGCACTGTCAGGCACAACGCTTGCTGAAATGGCCGGTGCAACAGGGTTGCGGTGGACCATCGAAGGCTGTTTTCTGCGCACCAAAGACGATCGCGGCCTCGATCACTGTGAAGCCCGATCTTGGCATGGCTGGCACCACCATATGACCTTGGTCATGACAACCGCAGCCTTCCTCACAAAACTTTCAGCCGATCTTTTACGCCAGGCTTTTGATCTTCAAGAAAAACCAAACAAAAAGAGGCCAGATCTATCCCATTACGCCTGAAAGCTCTGGTACCCAGATCCTCGGAAAGAGGAAAACTTCTCTCCCGAGTGATGTTTAAGCCCGTCACAGAGATCACGTTTATCCTAAAATGATCCCTGTGGAGACGAAAACACCAGCTTGCCGCCGCAGAAGCACACTACCGAACCAGAAAAAATCGCAACTGTAATCCTAGCTTTTGATGATCTTGACCTTTTCCCCAGGTTTTAAAGGTGTTTTTCGGCTTCTGCCATTGAGCACCTCCCAGCGGTCAATCTTATACTGACTGAATGGCATGCGCGCCGCTAAAGATTCAGCCGTATCACCGGTTTGCACCGTGACAATGTCTAAGCGATAAGGTCTGATATTCCCAATTTCATTCCGCGTTAAATTATCAAAGCTAAAAGCCGTTTGTTGAAAATCCTTTGTCATACCACCTGTCAGATTTGGGGGGCTCACAAACATAAAGCGATTGACTTGTTTGCCCTTCACAATAGCCACCATGCGGATATCCATGGCACGACCATTTGCTTTGCCGCGTGTTATGCCCGTTGCCCCTGTCAAACCGTTATTTAATCTAATCGGTTCCACATTACTCAATTGCGCCTTCTTGCCCCAGACAGATGTCAGGTAAGATTTTGCATTCCCACCGCGGGGTAAAGACGCAATATCAAAGATAATCGCAGACCCATTTTTATGAACAGCCTGGACCTGATCGGCACCATTAATCAGTCGAAACCCCTTGGGGACTGTAAATTTAAAACGCAGCCCTGGATGCATGAAGGTTTGGCCACGGATAATGCCTTCTTGCGGATCGTCTCCATATAAAATACCATCAATGGCACTTAAATACCGGTCGCGCGCAACACGAGGCTGGCTTTTATTCATAGAGGATTTTGCTTGATTCGCCGCTTTCACCACGCGATCTGCTGTTCGGGGATGTGTCGAAAGATAATGGGTCTGATCGACAATTGAAGGATCCTTGCCAGCAATGGTTGCTTGCAATCGCGAATCATTATTGAGCTTGGCTAAAAAGCTGCTCATCCCACGCGGGTCAAATCCCGTACGGGCGAGATACCTTACGCCAAGGCTATCAGCCTCAAATTCTGCCTCCCGAGAAAAACCGGCGAGGGTCATTCCACCAACAGTTTGCCCTAATTCCATCACACCTTGTGCTGCGCGCCCATCACCGGTCAAAAGGGCTGTACCTAAGGCCAATAATCCCGTTCCAAGCCCTACCACTTGGCTTTGGCCATAGCGTTGGGCAATGTGCAGTGCATTGACATGTCCCAGTTCATGGCCTAATACACCGGCCATTTCGGCTTCATTGTCCGCTAATGTCAACAGGCCTCGGGTTATATAAATAAAGCCGCCTGGTGTCGCAAAAGCATTAATAATATCGCTATTCAGAACAGTAAAAGTATATTGAAGGTCTTTTCTCTCAACATTCCTGACAAGGGCTTGACCAATCTCGCTTACATATCCTTGTATATTTGAATTTCCATATGTTCCGCCAAATTCTTTGATAATATTTGGGTGCATTTCACGGCCCATGCTGACTTCTTTGGCCGTGTCCATTCCGCCTGTAAAACTCTTACCACCCGTTGCTGGATTTGTCGTGTAACAGCCCCCCAAGCCTGCCAAAGCTGTTGTGCCCGCTGATGCCATCAAAAAGCGACGACGATCAAGAGAGAAACTTTTATAGAGTGTCATAAGCTATTCTCCGCGCATGGGTGATTTCATATCAAGGCTATCGCACTTTCAGAAAATGTCGCACCGCTTCATCAAGATTCCTACTGAAAAATGCTATACTCCCCTGGCTTTGTCTAGAAAGCACCCTAATTTTCTGAGAGCAGATGTGAAGATTTGTGTGGAATATCTCTTTCTTTCCATGTCATTTTTCAAATCAAATTTTTTAATGGAATATTTTTTACAGTATTTTGCTTTTATCTTGAATAAGAAAAAATGCTGCAAACGAAGCAAAGCCATAAAAAAACCGCAGGAAATAGCAAATATGCTTTTTCTTGCGGGTGACATTACTGGGCAGTTCTAACCCTAAGAAAGGCAAAAAATTTTACCTTTTCAACAGGGCTATTCATTTGTTAAAAAATATTTCGCAAATTCTTTATGAAGAATAGCGATTAACCGGAAAGGAAATGGCGACCCCAGCGGGATTCGAACCCGCGTTGCCGCCGTGAAAGGGCGGTGTCCTAAACCACTAGACGATGGGGTCATTTTGAGACAATGACAAAATATAAACTGAACCACTCAGAAAGAGTGGCGACCCCAGCGGGATTCGAACCCGCGTTGCCGCCGTGAAAGGGCGGTGTCCTAAACCACTAGACGATGGGGTCATCATCAAATCACAGCCTCGCATAGGCGAGGAGCCCTATTCTCTTATGCTGCAAGAGCAAGTCTCTAGGGTCAGTGAATGGCGCTGCGTCTGTCAGCGCTGCGGTGTGGAGCGTTTGTAGACTGTCAGAAGGATCAGGTCAAGAAGAATTACAAACTTTTTTCAAGAATATGCTATTTCAGATTTTTATATCTCAAAGTGCCCGCTTGTGCCAACCGACAGAGTCTTTCGACTCTTTGGTTGATATTTTGCTCAAGCGCCGCACGAGCTTAACGGTTGATGTTTTGCTCAAGCGCCGCAAGGCTTCACCGGGCGGATAGGGTTCTATTTTTGTCGGTTGGTCTTAGCGCGCGAAAATAAGCTGGAACAGGAGGTTTTTACCCAGCATTACAAAAAGCTGGATCGGCGATATCATCAATGATGAGTTGAACATCTTGCCGCCCATTCCAATCATCTGGCTTAAGACTCCCCACAACATGCCAAAGCTTTCCTGCCCCAGATAACATCACATCGCCAAGATTCGGTCCGCCATGAGGACGCTCATCGAGGGCTCTAAAAGCGATTGCCTTCAAACGTCGACCTTGATTCGTACCAAGCCAACATGAGACATGACGTTCGCCAACAACCCTTGCATCAAACAACTGTACATTCGGGAAGGCAAACCGTGGCTTAGGATTGCCGCTGCCAAAAGGCCCAACCCTCTCTAGATACTCGACCAGTGCTCGGTCTGCGCCTGATGGCTTTAGGGCACCATCAAGGGTAACATGCGCTGTAAATCCTGTTTCCAACAAGGCTTGGCCAAGACGTTCTGTGAGAAAAGCTTTCAAGAGATGTATTTTATCTCTTTCAACGGTCAAACCAGCGGCCATTGCATGCCCCCCGCCATTGACCAAAAGCCCTTCTTGACGCGCTGCGATCACAGCGGCCCCAAGATCAACACCAGGCACCGAACGACCAGAGCCTTTTGCAAGACCTGCTTCATCCAAGGCAAGCACAAATGCGGGCCGGTCATAATGATCTTTTAAACGCCCAGCGACAATCCCAATGACGCCTGGATGCCATGCGTCTCCAACGGCAAAGATAAGAGCCCCTGGCCCTTCTTCCGAAGCTTTTAGCTGCTCTGTCGCTTGCTCTAACACAGTGCGCTCAATGTCTTGGCGTTCTTGGTTAAAAGAATCCAATTGTGCCGCAAGAGCACGACATTCTTGTGGGGAGTCACTGTTTAAAAGTCTCGCCCCTAAACCAGATTCGCCAACACGTCCTCCTGCATTAACTCTTGGCCCTAACAAAAAACCAAGATGATAAGCTTCCGGGCGAGACTCTAGATGCGCAACATCCCCAAGAGCAACAAGGCTGAGATTTTGCCTTTTGGCCATGACTTTTAAGCCTTGAGTCACATAAGCCCGATTTAAACCTGTCAGCGGAACGACATCACAAACCGTTCCAAGAGCCACTAAATCGAGTTCTTTTAAGAGGTTTGGCTCTAGACGATTTTGTGCTTCATACCAGCCTTCTTGCCTTAAACACCGATTAACGGCGACGGCCAGCAAAAAAGCCACGCCAACAGCGGCAAGATGGCCATAGCCTGGCGGCTCATCCAACCGATTTGGATTGACAACGGCATAGACTTTGGGCAGCCGAGGCTCTGCCGTGTGGTGATCCACGACAATAATATCAAGCCCTTGTTCAGTGGCCATTTCTAAAGGCTCAAAGGCTGTAATGCCACAATCTACGGTGACGGCAACAGCAGCCCCTTTATGATATAAGGATAATAAAGCGGGCGCGTTAGGACCATAGCCCTCTGTCATACGGTCTGGGATATGGGTCAAGACGTCTGTCGCACCTGCGGCTATGAGAAAACGCTGCAATAAAGCCGTCGATGTTGCTCCATCAACATCATAGTCTCCGAAAATGGCTAAAGTTTCTTTTTCCATAACTGCTTTCGCCAGACGGCCAGCGGCTTTATCCATATCTTTGAAATGAGATGGATTGGGAAGCGCATCTTTTAACGTTGGCGATAGAAAAGCTTCAGCTGTTTCCAAGGACACATTTCGCCCGGCCAAAACCCGTCCAATGATTTCTGGCATGCCAAAGGTTTGCGCCAAGGCCTGGGCTAAGCGCGGGGATAACGGGCGTTCTCTCCATTGCTTGCCTAATATGGAGTTCTCAACCCCAAGAAAACTCTTTTCTGGTTTGTCAGGACCGACATTATGATCAGCTTGCTCAAAAGCACCCATTAAAAACCTCGATCGCCGTCTTCCATAGCAAAGCTGGTTAAAATGGGATCTCTTTCAACCATGCATTTTGCGGTAAAAACCTGAGAGCAAAGGACAAAAGGATAAACTTATTCTTTTGGTCCGTTTTGCGGTAAAAGCAAAGACAGAGAACATTTCACTTTAGTCTCCTGAAAAGCGAAATGCTTTATAAACTTTCCATAGGACTTCACATACTCTTAAAGACTAACCCTCTTTAAAATTTAAGACAAAAAGACTGTCAAAAAACCTCTTTTTGTATCTTTTACTGATAATCTTACAAAAAACGCCCCGTAAACATAACGGGGCGTTTTTTAATGTCTAATCTTCCAGCCTTAGCTCTGTTCTGCGCTTTGTAAAATGACAGATTTTATAGACAATTCGTGAACAGCATCAATGATACGAACCGTCCCAGAACTTGAACGCATGACAATACTTTGGGTATGAATTTTTTTACCGCTCCGTCTTACGCCACGCAGCATAGTACCGTCTGTAACCCCCGTTGCGGCAAACATCACATTCCCGCTTGCTAAATCATGCAGGTCATATTTACGATCAAGATCTGTAATGCCCCAGCGTGCTGCACGCTTTTTCTCATCATCATTCCGGAAGAGCAAGCGACCTTGGAATTGTCCGCCAATACATCTCAAGGCAGCAGCGGCAAGAACACCTTCGGGTGCGCCCCCCGTTCCCATATAAATATCAACACCGCTATCTTCGCGGGACGTCGCAATTACCCCAGAAACATCGCCATCGCCAATGAGCATAATACGGGCGCCAGATCCTCTGACTTTGGCAATCAAGTCCTGGTGACGGGGTCTGTCTAAAATACAAACCACAAGATCTTCGACATCGACTTTTTTAGCTTTTGCTAATTCTTTCAAATTTTCCAATGGGTCAGCATCAATATCGACAATATCTTGTGGTAGCCCACCACCGACACCAATTTTATCCATATACACATCTGGCGAGTTCAAAAATCCGCCACTTTCCGCAAAGGCCATTACAGCAAGAGCGTTTTGCCCACCTTTTGCGGTGATGGTTGTGCCTTCTAAAGGATCAAGAGCAATATCAATTTTTGTACCGCTCTCTTGGGCCGCGCCAACTTTCTCACCGACATAAAGCATCGGCGCTTCATCGCGCTCTCCTTCACCAATAACAACAGTGCCATCAATATTCAAGCTATTCAAAGAACGACGCATGGCATCAACGGCAGCCTGATCAGCTGCTTTTTCATCTCCCCGCCCCATCCAACGCGATGCAGCAAGAGCAGCAGATTCTGTGACGCGTACAGCCTCTAAAGCTAAATTCCGGTCCATCGATGTCATTGGCATAATTTTTTTAGTCCCCCCAAAAATAGAGATGTGTGACCGCAAACAGGGTCATACACTAGAATGTTAAAATCTGTAAAACGCTTTCTAAGCTTCACACGGTTTTGAAGCGAAATGTTCAATTCGAATAACATGAGGCTTTTCAACAACTTCTTCCAAAGCACCGATTTTTGCTAAGGCTGCCATCATACGGGCCTCTTTGGTTTCATGGGTTGTCATCACAACAGGCACCGCTTCTCCTGGATCGCGGGCTCTCTGTAAGACGGATTCAATAGAGACATTCTCATCTCTTAAGGCCCCGGCAATTTCTGCAATCACGCCCGGCTTATCCAACACATTGAGCCGAATGTAATAAGCCGTTTCGAGCTCATCCATAGAGACAGCGGTCAGACGTTTTAAATTGTCTGTGGGCACGGAAAAAGTCGGTGGGATATTCCCACGTGCTAAATCAACGAGATCTGAGACCACAGCCGAGGCCGTTGGACCTTCGCCTGCGCCGGGGCCTTGGAATAAGGTGCGGCCAACAAAATCCCCTTCCGCAATGACAGCATTATCAACACCATCAATTAAAGCGATAGGGTGATCCAAGGGCACCATGCAGAGGTGCACTCTTTGATGTATTTTTATACTATCGTCATGTTCGGATATTTTTTCTGCAATTCCAAGTAATTTAATGCGGTAACCTAACTCCTCCGCAAACTGAAAGTCAACCACAGACACATCGCGAACACCTTCAATATGCAAAGAGTCAATATCAATTTTACACCCAAAGCCAAGGCTCGCAAGAATAGCCAATTTATGCGCCGCATCGATACCATCAACATCAAAAGTTGGATCTGCTTCTGCATAACCAAGCTCTTGCGCCTCTGACAAAATATCCTCAAACCCACGGCCTGTTTCGCGCATGGCCGTCAGCATATAATTACAAGTGCCATTCAAAATGCCATAGACACGTTTCAAAGCATTGCCAGACAATCCTTCTCTGACCGCTTTAATCACCGGAATACCACCTGCCACAGCCGCTTCATAGGCAAGAGCCGCCTGAGACTGCGTTGCACTCTGTGCTAAAGAGGGTCCATGTTCAGC
>DDLW01000027.1 GCA_002340345.1 Alphaproteobacteria bacterium UBA2562
CCGGAGTCCGCCTAAAAAGGAAGGAGAAAGCCGAAAACAACCCTAAAGTGCCACTTATAGAGCCAAATTCGGCCAAAATAACCTGCAAAAACAGAAGCCGAAAAAGACAAACAGAAAAATCAACCATTATGCAGAGGTCTTTATAATTTACATTGTGTAATTTTATCTATTTTTGGCTGTATTGAAGGCGCTTACAACCCTGCCAGTCTTGACCTTATTTTGCAAAAGACAAGGTCGAAATATAACAAGGTCAAATGACTTGGACCTTGCTATAGCGCATGTCTGATGATCATTTTAGGGGGCGCATGCTATATTTACAAAAATTTACAAAAAAGCCGTTCCAAACTTATCAGGGAATTACATTTCTATGGATAAAGTGCAAGGAATAAAAGGATAGGGCCTTTCTGCTGTTTCAAAGTAAAAATGAAATGCTCTCGTCCTTTCAATCGCCCCATGATAGAATTAAGACTTTGTATTATTGCTTTTGGTTTGGCGAAAAACACAATGCTGTAAAAGCAAACATGATTGGAACAGACTATGGCTCACCATAAATTATTTGCTGTTGATGATGATCATCGCATTCTTCGATTGCTCTCTCGCCTCGGAAATAATTGTGGCTATGATGTGACTTGTATCAGCAATCCTATTAAATTTGAGGATGAATTAGATCATGTGCGCCCGCAATTGATTATTCTGGACCTCGTCATGCAAGAATGTGACGGCATGGAGCTTATCCAAACCCTTGCCAAGCGCCAATGGGAGGGCCATCTCATTCTCCTCAGCGGTATGGACCCTGTTATTTTACGCATGGCAGAACAGCTTGCGAGCTATAATGGCTTAAACGTACAAGCCGCTTTGCAAAAGCCCTTTGATGTCGATGAGATGATTGCTGTGCTCCACCATTGCCATGATTTGGAAGTCCTTGAAAAAGAAGTCTCGCACTCTGTTTAGAGTCATCTTGATTGCGGCGCGCTCTCGACTTTTATTTTTGCCGCAGAACAGATCAAAGTGATAAAGTAATCACTTTATCCTTTGCGATAGAGCAAAAAAGGAAAGCCTTCTGCCTTACAGGATTGCTCCCAAATTTCTTTTGTCGTAACGCCATTTTCTCATGTCTGATCCAGTTCATGGCGAATGGCCGACGCAAGAGCATGGCGATTATAGGGCTTACTCAAAATAACAATATCTTCGCCCAACAATTCTCGACCATGGTCTTCTGAACCTGGCGACCCTGTTGCCAAACATAGGCGCATGTTTGGCCAGCGCCGGCGGACAATGGCGGCAAGCTCTGCACCAGATTTTCGGGGCATTTTAATATCGCTGAAGATAAGATCAACATGCCCCGCCTGTGCTTCTAAAAAAGCCAACGCCATCTCTCCATCTTCTGCTTCTGAAACGTGATAGCCTAAAGCCTCGAGGCAACGTTTTGCGAAGCGGCGAATCCCCGCTTCATCATCGACCACGAGAATATGCTCAGACCCCCGTGGGAGGCTATGGCCATCCCCTAACGTCTTATAGCCTACTTCTTTTGCAATCGCAGGCAGATAAAGAGAGACCTCCGTGCCTTTTTCCATCTCACTGGCAATATGCAATCCACCGCCGCAGCTCTTCACGAAACGCTGCACCATCGGCAGCCCCAACCCCGTCCCTTTGCCTTGCGCCTTTGTTGTGAACAAAGGTTCCATCACTTTTTCCAGTAAAGCCTCTGGAATCCCACATCCTGTATCGGCCACGGACAACACAATATAGGGCATGCTGTTTAAGTTTTGTTCCGCAAGTTTTGGATGATCCGCTGGGATCAGACAGGTCCGAAGGGTCAGCTCACCACCGCCCATCATGGCATCTCGGGCATTGAGGGATAAGTTCAACAAAGCCGCTTCAAGCTGGGCCACATCACATAAAGCCCGTGGCAGCCCGGACGGAAGATCTGTGATGAGTCTCACCGTTTCTCCGAGCGTACGGCTCAGCAAGGCTCTGGCTTTACAAACTTGATGATTAACGTCAACCGACTGTAATTCTGATGATTTCTTACGCGAAAATGTTAACAAGCCCCGTGTAACATCCGTAGCTTGTCGGGTCGCACTGAGCGCTTCTTGCACCAATTCAGCCATTTCCGAGCTATTGACCAAGAGACTGTCTTTGGGCGAATCCGCTTGGTGCAGCATCTGCACATCATCCGACAGCAATTGTAAATTTCCAGCAATAATTGTCAGAAGATTATTAAAATCATGGGCGATCCCGCCTGTCAATTGCCCGATCACCTCCATCTTTTGGCTTTGCCGGAGCTGTTCTTCCATCCGTCGCCGGTCAGAGATATCATTACACACACAGACAAATGTCGCAGCCCGCCCGCCCTCGGACAAAATGGGTCCGACAGACATTTCATTCCAAAACGGATTTTCATCTTTGCGGTAATGGAGCAATTCATGGCGCACGCTGCGTGCTTCTAGCAAGGCTGTGCGCAAATCATGGGCGATCGCACGGTCTGTCTCTGGCCCTTCTAAAAAACCAATGTCGCGACCGACACAATCTTCATAGCTATAGCCAGAAATCTTTGTGAAGGCGCGGTTCACAAAAGAAATAATGAAGCGGTCTTTCCCTAAAAGATCCAGAATCACAACCCCAGAAGGGGTTTCGGCAATCGCTTTTGCGAATCTTGTATTTTCATCTGCCAACGCCATCAATTGGTCGACGGCGAGTTTTCGCTCGGTGATGTCAGTGAGAATGCCAACCCAGCTGTCCAAACAGGCATCGCTATCAAAAATCGGGGTGATGGAGAGCTCATTCCAAAAAGCCGTGCCATTTGCTTTGTAATTTAGAATTTCGACTTTCGCAGAGACTTCTTCTTTAACCGCCTGATTTAAAGCGTCTTTTGCCTCAAACGCCGTGCCCGCCCCTTGCAAAAACCGTGGCGAACGTCCTAAGACATCTTGTCTTTCATAGCCCGTTATGTCTGTGAAGGCGTGATTGGTCCACATAATCGGTGTTCCCGGCAATCGCGGGTCGCAGAGAATGACGCCAGAAGCTGTTTTCTCAAGCGCTGCTGCGAATTTTGCATTTTGCTGGGCCAATGCCTTAAATTTCACTTCGCTCAGCTTAAGTTCGGTAATGTCTGTGCGGATAAAGACAAATCCGCCATCTTGGGTGGCTCTTTCCTCCATCCGATACCACCGTCCCTCAGAGTCGGTGATTTCTTGCGCGTCCCCTTGCAAATGTTTTGCAAGAATCCCAGCAACCCTTTGTTGGCATGTCTCGCCATGATCTAGAAAATAGCCCAGCGTCGCCAAATTTTCGAGAACAGCCTGATAGTCAGACCCAATCGCAATCTCTTCAGAAACAGAGTCCCAAAAAGGCTGGTTCGCTGTCACTAATTTTTTCTCTTGATCGAAAATCGCAAAAGCTTCCGAGAGACTTGAAATCGCATGGCGCAATTTTTCTTCAGCATGGCCTAAGGCGATCTGACTTTCCACGGCCTCTGTCACTTGCGAAGAGGTGCCCCTGTAGCCTTGGAAATAGCCATCGCCATCGAACATCGGCAGGCCGTGATGGCGGATATAGTGTTTTTTCTGGTGGGGAAGGCTGAGCCGATGGATGATATCGCGATAAGGCCGTCTCACCTCAACGCGGTTTTGATACATATGATGGACATCTTCGTCGAGATTATCGACCAATTCAGCCCAGCTTTTGCCTAAGAAATACTCTGGTTCGACGTTTAAAGCGTTTCGCAATTGTTCAGAAACATAGCTAAACCGCAAATCTGGCCCCATCTCCCACAGCCAGTCCGAAGACACCGCCGCAAAATCTCGGAACCGGGATTCGCTGTCTCGTAAAGCCGATTCCATTCGGCGGCGCTCTGTAATATCACGGCAAATCGCTTGAAACCGCATAACCACGCCATGGCGATCGCCAATGGCACGATCTTTGCGCTCTAACCAACGCACAGCCTTGTCATAACGCACGGCTTCATGGACAATATCCCCTGTCATCTCGCCCGATGAGAGGGAAAAAATTTGCATTTGCAGGCGTTCGCTTTCTTTTTTAGGGAGAAAAGCAAAAAGATTTTGGCCAACAGCCTGCTTTTCAGTGACCCCAAAAAAACAACAAAATGCGCGGTTAACGAACGTCAAAGCCCCGGCTTTATTATACTCACAAATCAAATCAGACTGATCATCCAGCATCAGCCGGTAGCGCTGCCCCTGATCGAAGTCGTCTCTTTTTGAAGCCTGTAGATTTTCTATTTCGATGTGTTCTTCAAGCTTTTTGCGGCGGTTGCGTTCAAGCACCAGAGCAAGCGGCAGTCGGGACAGCTTATTGTCCGGAATAAAGTCGATGACCCCCGCTTCTTTATAGGCGGCCCCTTCGAGGCGCGACAGATCTTGGCCAATGACAATCAGCGGCGAAGACACCGTCAGCCCTTCATAATGGGATAAAAGATCCCAGAGATCGATCTCGGCAACTTTTTCAGGGCCTGTACTATGGTAGATGGCCGCATCCCAATTTTGGTGACGGAGCTGTTTGATAAAGGCTTGTGTTGTCGTGACATGGCGCAAGGTTGCGATGATATCAACATCGTCAAAAGCTTTTACAATATTGCGATGGCAGCTTTTATCATCACTGACCAATAAAAGCTTTATCTCTTCCGGGAGCATCAAACCGCCGTCTCTCCTCCAACAGATCTTTGTCAGTGTCCAAAACCTGTTTTGCTACGATGGCACAAAGGGCAGGTCGACCTTCGTCCTTTTTCGCTGACGCGAAAAATAAGCGACTTTTTCGAGAAAAA
>DDLW01000362.1 GCA_002340345.1 Alphaproteobacteria bacterium UBA2562
CGTGGTACTTGAACGCAAACTCTGAAATCCAAAGGATTTCATAAAAGCCAAAGGGCCTTAGGCCCTTTGGAATCCCTGGACTGGGGAAATTTAGATCTTAGAAATATCTTGTGAGGCGCAAGGTAATGTGATGGTCCTGGCGAAACGCACTGAACGCATCTTCATCAGGCGCGTGAAGATAGACTTGCCCCTCAATTTCAGCCTTGTAAGACTCGCCAATTCGACGTTCGGCCTCGACGCTCATTGCGGTCGCCCCTGTCGTGCGATCGATAATCGCACCGATCAAGCCTTCCGTGCTGGCCTCGTCATTGAGAGCCAAACGGCTGCCCACGAAAAAGTCATCTTCAAACGCTGTTTGTGGTGCATGGCTGTCGCGGCCATCATAGAGATATTCGGCCAACAGCCCAAGATCAGCCCCGTCCATATCAAAGAAGGTATATTCAAAGCCCGCAACACCGGCAAAGAAACGGCGCCCTTGGCCACTTCTGGTCATGGCTTCGGCTTTTAAAAGCCAAGGCCCTGTGGTCAATTGGCCATCAAAAGCCGTTTGATGAATAAGATCATAATGGGGCGTCAAAACGATGGTGCCATTGCTTTGTTGTTCCCTTACAAGACGTGCTTCACGCCCTGTTCCCCAGAAATGCGACAGGCCAAGATCCCAATCTCCAAGAGTCACTGCATAGCGCCCTGCAAAATCTACATGAAGATTTTCTTGGTTCGATTCATAGACGGGGTGATCAACATTGACCTCATAGCCTGCCCGCAAGCGCCCCTTTTCCCCTGGAAAGGTCTGCTCCCGGAAGCCAGGCAAGACAAAGGCCGCAAAATCCCCATAATCTGTATAATAATTGAAATTCAGCATGGGTTGGCCAAGCTTGTCTTCCCCATCGGGCGATTCGACCAAATCCGTTTGATTGATGATATCAACCAAATGACGGCTTTCTGTTTTGCCCCAATAGACTTTACCAAGCCCCAGCAAGACATCCCATTCTGGCTGTAACACGCGAAAATTGGCTTCTCTGAGGTCAAAATGCGTGCGATTGCTGTCATGGCTATCAAAGCGCGCAAAGGGAATCACCGTAAAACGATGATCCCCACCGCCAAATTCGAGAACAAATTCAGGCTCGAGGAACACAGACCCTGTCAGATGGTCATCATCTTGGCCAGCATGTTGGGCTTCCTCTGGAAAAATGCGGCTTTCCAGACCCACCTCGGCAGAGAAATCAAAATCTATATCCATCCCATCCTCTGCCTGGGCCGAGGACAAGGAGACCCCCAATGTCAACGCAACAAACGGCGCCATTGTCCCAAAAGACAAAATCCTGCGCCGCATTGTCTTTAGGATATCCTCTCTCCCGAAGGAGAGAGGATCATTCTGTAACCCGACAGTTGCATTCTGTGTCTTTTGGCTTTTGCTCACCGTAAGCGCTCCAAACGACGGGGCGAGAAATCCCCCTCATTGATATCTGTTTTAAATTCGTAGTCTTTAAATTCAAGCATTGTGCTTTTGCCGGTTTGATGATTTTCCATATGCATTTCAGCCGCGCGCCAATATTGGCCGAGATATTGCTTATAACCGTGGAATTTTAATGTCTTTAGCAATTCTTCCTTACGGTCATAAAACTCTGTCTTCATAGCGCGATATTCTGTTTGATCAATCCAGGCAATACGGCTGGTATAGCCCGAATTTTCATATAAGGGAAACTGCTTTACAACAAAACATGTCAGTGTTCCCTCTGTGTCACAGGGCTCGTCCCGCAACCATTCATATTTATATTTCTCAACTTCAAAAGATGTCAGATCTTCATACGCAAATTCACTGCCCATGAAGGGCCCTGATTTGTTCGAAGATGAAATCCGCTTCACTCGCTTAAGGGCTGGAAGATACAGCCATTGATCATCGGGTTCCAGGATATGGGTGAAAGACAAAAAGGCCGTGCCTTCGACATCCCGAGGTTTATCAAACAGAGAAATCGATTTATCGCCATCGCTGCTGTCTGGGTTTTCTAAGCTTTGCTGGCGTAATTCGCGCACGGAACTTTGGCCATGGGCGTTTTTCAAAATCATTTTGAGGGAGACTTTGCTGTTCCCCCAGCCCAAATCGCGACGATCACTTTCTTGGGCAATTTTACGCCCTTTTTCTTCTGGTGTTTCAGCCCATGATCCTGGCGATAAGATCGTTGCCCCAACGGTCATGGCCGCAGCCATCCCCAGGGCTAAGCCTGTTGAGCGTAAATCTGCATATCCTTGGCGGCGCATAGCCTTCTCCTTTAAGACGCAATTCCATGGCGTGATCGCAAGAGCCTGCCTTTCAAACAGGGGAGGGATTGACATCTCTTGCGCATAAGATCCTTTTCGAAAAAAGGCTTTCTCCGGCGTTTGAAAAGCACGACACTGTTTCTTGCCGGAAGAAAGCCTCTCTTGATCAGGCCGCTTGAGGGGCCTTTTGTTTATCGCGATCAATCAGCATCAGCAAAGGCGGGAGCAATAAGAAGTCCGTCACCAAAGCCGCTGCAATCGCAATGGCGGTCAAAAGCCCCATCACTTGATTCACAGAGAACACCGATTGGGCCAACACAGCAAAACCGATAATCAAAATCGCCGCTGTGACCCAAAGCGCTGTGCCCACGGTTGAGAACGCATAGCGAATGGCCTGCTCGACATTTTCCTTCCGTTCCCGACGCGCCCGTAAATATTTCGACAAGAAATGCACGGTCGCATCGACGATAATCCCCAATGAGGTGGCCGTGATAATCGACCCTTCCATCCCGACTTGGCCGACAGCAAGATACCAAATCCCAAAAGCGATAATGGCAGGCACTAAGTTCGGCACTAAGCTGATAAAGCCTAATTTGAAGCTCCGAAGCGCCAACACCAAGGTCATAGAGATCACCACAAAGGCCAAAGCCGTCCCAGACAGCATGGAATTAATGCTGCGCTCGGAAATATGAGCGAACATAATCGTCGGCCCTGTTGCCTGGGCCGTCTGGGCTTGTGGGAAGTTTTCAGCCAGCCAGGCAGCGGCTTTCTCTTCCATGGCTCTGGTTTCTTGGGTTGAAATGTTTTTCAATGTGACAATCATACGGGTTGCCGTTTTGTCCACATTGATCTGATTGTTCAGATCCAACCCATAAGGCAAGGAGAATTCATAGAGCAACAAATATTGTGCGGCGAGTTCTCTTTCTTCTGGCAAACGATAATAGCGCTCATCATCGCCATGCATATTCTTGTTCAGCCTTGTCATCACATCGGCAAAAGTTTGCACATGGATCACTTCATCTTGGCTTTCCAACCATTTTGTGAAGGCTTGCAGGTTTTTCAAATAGTCCGGTTCATTGATCGCGCTTGTTTCTTCCCCCGCCGGTAAAGAATATTGGATTTGATAAATCCCGGTCAGGTTCTCTTGCACAAAGTCTGTATCATCCCGGAAGGGCACGCCTTTATCAAAATATTTGACGAATTCATCATTCAGCTTGAGATTCGGCACCAAGACAATCATCGCAATCACAAAAAGCCCCATGCCGGCGGTCAATTGCCAGCGAAAGCGAATGACAAAGCCGGCCAGCTTATCCATCATGCCAGAATGTTCGCCCTCTTCGCGTGCTTTCACATTAAACGGCAAAATTGAGATCATTGCAGGCAAAAAAATGATCGATAGCAACCAGGCCATGATGACACCAATCGCACAGATATTGCCTAATGCTTGGAAAGGCGGGACTTCGGCAAAATTCAACGCTAAAAAGCCAACAACCGTCGTCAAGCTGGTCAAAAAGACCGGCTGAAAGTTGATCCGCATGGCTTCAACAATCGCTTCGCGTTTTTTCATGCCGCGCCGCATGGCAGAAGCCGCGCTGATCAAAATATGGATTGAGTCTGCAATCGCAATGGTCATGATAATCACAGGCGCATTGGTCACAGGCGGAGACACGGTAATCCCGATCCAGCCCGCCAAACCAACAGCACTGACCGCAGAAAACGCAACCAGCAAGATCGTGACAAAAGTCCCCGTCAAAGACCGTAGCAAAAAGACCATGGCCAAGACCAAGATCAAGAACATCAATGGCACAAGGCTTTGGAGGTCCGCCATGCTGATTTCAGCAAAAGTGCCATTCATGACCGCCATTCCTGTCATCGCAAAATGAATGTCAGGATATTGTGCCCTGATTTCTGCGACTAAGGCTTTGGAAGCCGCCATGGATTTCGTGACTTCTTGGGGATCTTTCCCTGGCAATGTCAATGTCACATTGACCGCCATGGTTTCGCCCGTTTCACTCACCAAATTATTGACGAGACTTGGTTCCGCTGTGGCAACTTGCTTAGCCTTGGCCCGCGTTGCGGCATCGGCTGTTGCAGGATTGGGGATAAGATCCTCAACCTTCAAATCATCGCCATTCGCTTCTGTATGTTGGTAATTCGTGATCGAATCAACGCGGGTGGCATAAGGGAGCTTCCACCCTTCTGTCGTCAAATAGCCAGCCGCCGCCACAACATCGGCAGAAAAGGCATCGCCTTCCTTGGGCTTCATGACAATCATGACATTGTCGTTTTTTGCATAAACCCTTTGTATTTCATCAAAAGCCTGGAGATGCGGGTTATTTTCATCAAAAAAGACACTATAATGATTGCTAAAAGCCAAATATTGCCCACCGCTCACCATCGCAAAAACCAACAGTAAGCTTGCAAGGATCGCCAACCAGCGATAGCGCAAAATCCAATCTGTGAAATAGACGACGGCACGATCAAATTTCGTGATCACATGCTTATGATGTCCGTCTGCTCCGGGGCCTTGATTATCAAGGACGCTCTTGGCGACACTGTTTGTCTTGTCAGACATGGGGTCAACACCTTTGATAAAGCGATTTTTTTTAAGAAAGCTTGTTTTGGAGATAAGTTAATGCACTGATAAGAATAGGAAAATCCTGCATTCGCCTTTCTGGCTCATCTTTTAAGTCTTTGGCGTATTCCTTTTCTTCAGCGAACCTAAAAGTTACCTAACACAGCTTTTTCTGAAAGTAAACTATACAGTTTAGTTTACTTCTTTTGAAGGCCTATGATATCCTCAAAAAAGCGGCTCAAAGAGATTTGATCCTTGATAGGGTTTTAAGACGGGGCACCAACGAACAAAAAAGGAGCCATCGCCTTTTGCCCGTTGGTCTAAGCATCAAATATGAAACCAGGGTGCAAACGATGAAATCTAAATGTAAATGGTCTTTACGGTGCACCTATAAAAAGCAGAAAAAACAGCCTTCTACCCAAGAATGGCCGACCGGTATTTGCCCTTTTACATCCTCAGAAGACAATCCAAAACGCTTGGCCATTTTACGGGCGGCCAGCCAGCTTTTCATAGATCATGGCTATGAAGCCGTAAGCATGGACACGATTGCAAAAGAAGCTGAAGTCTCAAAGCGCACCGTTTACAGCCATTTCGAAAATAAAGAAAATCTTTTTGCCGCTCTTGTCCGCCATGTTTGCCACTATTTTGAAAAGCAAATCGCCTTATCAAGCGGCATAGAAGGCCCTCCGGAAGAGGTTCTCCTCCGGCTTGGGCGCCATTTCATGGCCATGCAACAAACCCCCCAGAGCATTGCTATTTTTCGTATGATTGTCAGCGCTTTTGGTCGTTTTCCCGAAATTGCCCATATTTTTTACGAAAATGGTCCGCGAAAAGTCCACCAATTAACCGCAGATTATTTGCAAAAAGCAACAGATCGTGGGGAGCTTGACATTGAGGATTGCGTCATGGCGGCAAAACAATTTATCGGTATGGTCAAATCTCCTTATTACTTTGAAAAATTATTCATGCATGACCCACAACCCAGTGATGACGCCATCGATAAAGGTGTTCAGCAAGCGGTCGCACTTTTCCTCCATGGATGCAAGGGAGATAAAAACTGATCGATTCGGTTATATCGTCATGGGAATAGTAAACTGCTTTTTCGTTTTTGCATAAAAGCCTGCATAGAGAGTATATGTCGAAAGATCGAATTTGTCGATTAAGATATAATCCTTTTGCGACAATCTTTTATTTTCAAGGCCCTTATGCTGCAGTAGTTTTGACTATTTCTAAAGTTAGAACAAACCCATCTATTTTTATCTAGAAATAAAATAAATATTGACGCAAATTTAGCGAGAATTCAAACGATCGCTGTTAATCATTCAAGAGACCCGTCTTTTGTGAGCCGATAAAAATCCGAACCAATACTGCATCGCCACATAGGACATAAATCTTGACACTACAGTAAAGTCTAGAGCAAAGGCCGAAATAAGGGATCTGTCCTTTTGATCCATTTTGCGGCGCAAAAAAATAGACGATATTGCTTTCATTTCATTGAAAACCGCAATTCTGTCAATAACAAAAAGAACATGCTCTATAAAAGACTTCAGGGTTTACTCTGCAACAGGGGAAGGGCCGCATGAACCGCCCCTTGCCAACAGAGAAAGGGGATGGACATGCATAACAGAGCCCTTTACGCTTTGAAACATAAAGCGTGTCAAGAGCAAAGCACAACGCAACCCTCATCGACACCAGATGTCGCCAACGAAGATGAGGCCTTAAAACCAACGTCGCATACAGAAGAGAAACCCAAGACAGGAAATTTGCTGTCACTGCTCCGTGACCCAGAATTCCATAAACAGGCCGAGAAATACCGCGATTGGACTTAAGAGAGATCTGCCGCCTAGACGATCTCAGACAAGGCGATAAAGCCTTCCCAAAGCAGTTTCAAGCTCGTCAGGCCCAAAAGACTATAGCATAAGGCATAGAACCAGCGCTCTGGGAGCCTTTTATGCAGCCAAACCCCAAGCATCATTCCAAGAATTGCAATGGGTACCAAACTGGCGGAAAGTTCTAAATTAGACGCCGACAATTGTCCCAAAAAGGCATACGGCACAAGTTTGATATAATTCACCACGCAAAAAAAGACGACTGTTGTCGCTTGATAGGTTGTCTTAATCGAGCTTTTGCGGCAAAAGCACCATATTCATTGGTGGCCCGCCCGCATGGGCCACAAAACTCGTGAAGCCCGCAACAATCCCCCACAAAGAATCCCGTACTGTGCGAAAAGGGCGTGCTGGTTTCGCCGCCAGCTCTGTGTTTTTCACCCATTGCCGCCGCATCCAGTCCACCGTAAATCCAAAAGCAATCACCCCCACCAAAAGCCCCACCAAAGGGCCATTCAGATATTTAAAACTAAGGCTTCCAATGCAAATCCCTGCAAAGGCTGCTGGCAGTAAATGCTTCAAAATCCTTTTATGCCAATGCCCCCGATAAACCCAAAGACCAAAAACGTCCATAATACAGAGTATTGGCAGCATGAGGGCGGCGGCTTGCGGCGCTGGTACGGCAAGCGCCAGCACAGGGACCGCTAAAACACCAAGCCCACCCCCAAAGCCTCCCTTTGAAATCCCCGCAATGAGAATAGCCGGAATCGCCACAAGCAAAAAATTAGGAATTTCAAGCACGGCCATGCTTTGCGTCTTTCTGCAAAAGAGAATCAGGGCGGAGATCCAGGATATGCCGCCGCGCTTGCCCCATATGGGCGGCACAGAGATAAAGCAGCGCGTCTTGTGTTTCCCTGCTTTCGACCGTCTGGACACGCAAATGATGGGCGGCATGTCCTGCGCGCACAATATCAGCGGCCCAGCCCGCGTAATACTGACCAAGGGCTGTGTGTTCAAGCTCTCCCCTGGGGCTTGTCGTCACCCAAATGCAGCGCCCACACACTTGGTCTGTGAAAAGATCACCGCAGAGAGACAATAGATAAACCAAATCAAACCCCGGCTTGGCTGGTAAAGCAAGGCATTCTTCCTGGGGTTCTGTATAAAATAGAATAAGATCTAAGGGACGAAAGCCACGCGCCCGCGTTAAAGTCCGTTTGACAGAGCCCTGGTCTTTTGCTTCATAGCGCGCGGCCAACGCTTTTCCACCCGCCTCCGTGATGGTCTGTGCGAGACTCTGTAAAGCTGGCCCATGATGTCCAGCACAAGTCACCAAGGCCCCCCATTGGGCAAGCTGATTGGCCAGAAACGCCCCTTCTGTAACCGTGCATCCTAAAGCTAACGCGTGTTTTCCCTCTAGGCCCATTACCTTAATCTCCTGAAGCCATGTCCCGACTGGCCTGTCATGGTCACTGTCTAGAGTCATTCGCGATCAAACCTAAGTCGCGAATGACTCTAGATTCTT
>DDLW01000120.1 GCA_002340345.1 Alphaproteobacteria bacterium UBA2562
GTTTTGCGGCAAAACAAAAACAGAGAGCCTTTCACCTGCAACCCAATTTGGTTGCGATGATTCTAGAATGTTATTTCTAGCCATAAAAAAGCCGAGCTTCCTGGAGAAGCTCGGCTTTCTAAAAGGTCTTACGGCCTTTTTGGAAAAAGCCGTAAGGTTTAGAGGGTCTTAGCAAAAAGGAAAAGCTTAACCCATTGCTTTTTGAAGGTTTTCATCCAATTTGTCTAAGAATTGGCGGGTGGTGAGCCATTTCTGACTTGGATCGACGAGCATGGCGAGGTCTTTTGTCATAAAGCCAGCTTCGACGGTTTCAATACAAACGCGCTCTAATTTTTCGGCAAAGTCGGTGACTTCGGGTGTGTCGTCAAATTTGCCACGGAACTTCAAGCCACGTGTCCACGCAAAAATAGAGGCAATTGGGTTTGTTGAGGTTTCATTGCCTTTTTGGTGTTCACGATAGTGGCGTGTCACGGTGCCATGGGCCGCTTCGGCTTCGACGGTTTGCCCATCGGGGGTCATCAAAACAGAGGTCATCAGGCCAAGAGACCCAAAACCTTGAGCGACCGTATCGGATTGCACATCGCCGTCGTAATTCTTACAAGCCCAGACAAAGCCACCAGACCATTTCATGGCGCAAGCGACCATATCGTCAATCAGACGGTGCTCATAGACGATACCTTTTGCGTCAAATTTGTCTTTAAATTCCGCATCAAAGACTTCTTGGAACAGATCTTTAAAGCGGCCATCATAGGCTTTCATGATTGTGTTTTTCGTGGACAGATACACAGGCCAGCCACGATCCAAGCCGTAATTCATACAGGCCCGTGCGAAACCACGGATGGAGTCATCCAGGTTATACATGGACATGGCGACGCCACCACTTGGGAAGTCAAAGACTTCATGTTCGATGACTTCGCCACCATCTTCTGGGACAAATTTGATGCTGAGTTTGCCTTTGCCTGGAACGACGAAGTCCGTGGCGCGATATTGATCGCCAAAGGCATGACGGCCAATCACAATGGGTTGGGTCCAGCCTGGGACAAGACGCGGAACATTATTGCACAGAATAGGTTCGCGGAAAACAGTGCCACCCAAGATATTGCGGATTGTGCCGTTTGGCGATTTCCACATTTTTTTCAGTTTGAACTCTTCCACACGCGCTTCATCGGGGGTGATGGTTGCGCATTTGACGCCGACCCCATGTTCCTTGATGGCATTTGCGGCATCAATGGTGATTTGGTCATCGGTTTTGTCACGGCTTTCCATGCCTAAATCGAAATATTTTAATTCGACATCCAAATAAGGAAGAATCAGTTTTTCTTTAATAAATTCCCAGATAATACGGGTCATTTCGTCGCCGTCGAGTTCGACGATAGGATTTTTGACCTTAATTTTAGCCATAGGGCTTCTCCCTTGGGATTATCTTCGTGGATGCGTATTTTCCTTGGAAACTTGGCCAGAGACGGGTCCAGAACCAAGGACGGTTAAGGGATGCTTGCGCTATTGCGTTAGAGTGTTTTGATCACAGGCATTTGCGCGGATAGAGCAGGCATCGAGGATAGGGGTGCAGGCTTTTGGCAGAGGACACCCCAGAGAGAATGCCTTCACCAAAACACAAAGTCGATGCGAACATATCAGTAAACCGCAGAAGCGCAAGTATAGCCTGAGTTATAAGGTGTTTCTGGTAATAAAATTATGCATAAGAAAGAGGCTGTTGTCATGGAGCAACTTGGTAATCTTTTCATCTGTAAGGGAAAATCTTCTCTAGAGTCATTCGCGACCAAATTGGGTCACAGATGACCCTAGCCGTGTGTCGGATTTAACTTTATTATGTTATGATATATTTTAAGACCCAAGAGGTTGAGTTCTCCCAGAAGAATGAAAATCATCACGATGAAGCCCTTCCATCACCAAAGGCCATTCCGCCTGGAAAGAAGCAAAGCAATCTGACGGATCCCGATAGCCGTTTGATGCGCAAATCCCTCCGCCATGAGTATCGGCAAGCTTATAATGCCCAGGCTGCTGTTAATGCGGATGGCAGCCAATTGGTCCTGACCACAGATGTTGGTCAGACGCCCAGTGACCAACCTCTGTTTCAAGCGACCATCGAGGGTCTGATGAGAGCAGAGGGCAAAATAACAGAGAAATACTCAAATCAAACACACTGCTAGAGTTTTGTTTTTGCCGCAAACGAAAGCGATCAGGGGGATTCACCTGATCGCGCCCCAATTCTACTTACTTTAGATCTCGGATAAAGCTCGGATTCTCACAGGAGAGAACATGGACCATCAGGTGCAGCCATCACCAAGAGAACATCATTTCTACGTTTCTATTGCTAAATTCCTTTTTTACCATTCGAACCATGGCATCGTATCCGTCCGGGACCCGATCAAAATTCTAGATGCAGAGAAATACAGTCTTAGCCCACTCATACTCTATGGATTGACAGTTGCTGGGCTATCCATTCAATGGATGACTTTTACCCCAGTGGATCAGCCCAAGCCCTTTCGGGAAATTCTCTGGGATGCGTGGCGTAACGCTCAAGGCTTGCGGGGCCAACCAGACATATTGCGGGTCAACCGCCACCTTGCGACAGCCAGTCCTGGGCTTGTAGAAGAAATGGCACTCATCGGAGTCCGTGTCGAAGTCGCCGATGGCAAGGATAAATCCTTTCCGACGTCTTTGCGCTCAGCCCAGGACTCCAGCCGGTGGCTACGGAGGACGCAGGACGGAAATGACCTGTCTCTCACCAGCTCCATCCAGACCCTTTGTCAATACGCTCAGATTAACCATGATTCCTGTTTCAAAGAAGGTCACAGAGGCATCAACACGCACAAGGATGAAGATAAAATCCAGCAATGGTTAGCCTTACCAGCACAAATGCCGATGCCAAAACCGGCATTGACTGGCAAACTCGATTGGGAACCTGGCCCATGGTTGTCATCTTGGGAGTCTCCCCTACCACCTAATCAGCCCCGATATTTCCATTCGAGTGAATTTGATGGCTGCACATGGCTACTGAAAGGCAAGCCGGAATCAAAGGATATCGTAGAAGATGAGGTTTCCTGGGCCGACACTGATTATGACAATATGGCTAAAATCGCTCAGAACCTTGTGGCGTGCTGGCCAAACCCACCTGCAGAGATTGCCAAATGTGTCGGGATCACGTCACGAAAACTTCAATGGTTTTTCTCCGGAAAGACTCTCCTTGACCAGCCTGCACGTTTTGGCCTGGAAACGATACTGGGCATCAAATATGACCATAGCATGGGAAATTATGTAGAAGTGGGACCTTATGTTCTGGTGGCGCGCAAACCACGAGCCCTCAAGGAAGTCTATAACGGCATGTCAAGCGGCGGAAATGCCTGTGCCTATGAGATTGTCCCTGACCAGGGCATTGCAGACCCAAGCTGGCGTTATGTATTGATAGACATATTTTGGGGGCCTTTAAGTCTTGTAATGGCTCCTCGAGGCGCAAAAATCACCGAGCATCTTCCGGAATTGCTCATGAATTATGATGGCATCAAGCCTGTAACACCAGATTTCTACCGAGATGTCGTTTCTACCTGTGCCCAAGCCAGCAACGAACCTGCTACCAACATCCGGACGATGAAAGACTTTGTGAAACGCTATGAATTATACTGGCGAGATTGCGTTTGACAGCCGGAGTGAATCTAGTGGTTGGAACGAAACGGAACGGTCCGGCATCAGCCGGGCCTTTCGGGTCGATAATTCGAACATCACAGAGAGATGGCGAGTGGATTGGACCGACCTTCGAGGGATCGAAGTGTCGGAGTCAATCCACTAGCATAAAAGAAGGATTTTATAGACCCAACATCATGGCGTGACAGGACATCCACCGATGATGCTCTATTGCAATAGAGGAAAAGCCTGTAAAATTTTCTTTGAATCAAAACAGCCGCCAAAGATTCTATGCTTCTGAGGGAGGCTGTTGTTTGAATTGTTTAACCTATTTATCTTTCATGTCTATGATGCAATTTTAAAGAGAGCTGATTCTGCAATGATCACGCATAAAAAAGTTTGGGTTTTAAGCGAAGCGAAAATGGGCATGATGAATCAAGCCGTTGGATTGGCCGAGGCGCTCGGATGGTCTTATGAGATTAAAACCCTGAAAGGGCGTCACCCTTGGACGTCTTTGCCAGTCTGGCTTTGGCCAAAAACAGAGCATGGTCAGACACAGGCTGTTGCGGAGACCCTACAAAAACCTTGGCCAGATATGACGATTTCTTGCGGAAGACGCGCTGCTGGGGTGGCAAGATGGGTGAAACAACAGGTGCGCAAAGAAAAGCCAGAGATCTCTTGTTTTTCGGTCCATATCCAAGATCCTCTCATCGATCCGAAAAACTTTGATTTGTTGATTCTCCCAGACCATGATCGTTTGCGGGGCGAGGCTGTGGTGACCTATCCCGGTTCTTTACCGCATCTAACAGAAGAAAAAATTACTGAAAGTGTAAGGCATTTTGCCGAAAAATTTGCCGCTTTACCAAGGCCGTTATTGGCTGTGCTGATCGGTGGTGATAACAAAGTTTATCGATTATCAGACGCTTGTATTTTAAAGTTAGCGGATCATCTCAAGGCATTGTCAGGGCAAGGCTATGGTCTTTTGGTCAGCGTTTCGCGGCGAACAGGAGAAGCCCAGCGCAGGCTTTTAGAAAATGCGATGCAAGACCTGCCTGCTTATTTCTGGACTGGGGAAGGAGAAAACCCTTATTTCGCTTACCTTGGCTTGGCCGATGCGCTGCTTGTGACGGCGGATTCTGTGAATATGGTGACGGAAGCGGCTTGGACGGGAAAGCCTGTCTATGTGTTGGAAATGGAAGAAAAGAAATTTTTTGGACGGTCAAAAGGAAAATTCCGTCGCTTTCATGACTCCATGCGCCTTGCGGGCTATTGCCGTCCTTTTGAGGGTAAAATCGACCATTGGGCTAAAAAGCCTCTCCGGAATACGCATATGGCAGCAGAAGAAATCAAAAAACGTTTCTTCTGATTTAGAGCCTTTTGCGTGATGATAGACTCACACAAAAGGCTCTATCTTGTTGTTTTTGCCGTAAAATGCATGGTTAAAGGGGCTGCCACTTTAACCATCTTTGCTCTAGAGCCTTTCACTTTTATCTTGAATCAATGGAAATGCTCTATGGTCTTGTTTTTGCCGCAAAACGCATGGTTAAAGTGATGCCAC
>DDLW01000193.1 GCA_002340345.1 Alphaproteobacteria bacterium UBA2562
CCGGAGTCCGCCTAAAAAGGAAGGAGAAAGCCGAAAACAACCCTAAAGTGCCACTTATAGAGCCAAATTCGGCCAAAATAACCTGCAAAAACAGAAGCCGAAAAAGACAAACAGAAAAATCAACCATTATGCAGAGGTCTTTAGATTATAAATAGAAAGGTGATAGCTGATGAGAACTTGGATCTTTACTTTTAGCTTTATGATCGCTCTGACCCTTCTCAATGCCTCGACAGACTCAGCCTATGCTGGGAATTGCGGCTATCAAAAATGCTGGGGCGCTGTTGGTATCGGAGATTATGGGGCTTATGGCTATTCATATGGACAAAAATCAAGAGCTGCCGCTCTCCAAGTTGCGCAAAATGGCTGCGGCGGGAACTGCAATAATATAAAAGCCTTCTACAACTCTTGCGGTGCTATGGCTGTCGCTGATAATGATGGCTGGGGCTGGGGATATGAGCGCAATATAGGCTCGGCTGAAAGCATTGCAATGAATTACTGCACGGATTACGGCCCCAATTGCCAAATCCGTGTTTCAGTCTGCTCTCAATAAACTTTTGCATATAAAGACTGATCAGACTGAATATCTGGACACGCCGCATTACTAGAGCAAAACGCATGGTCAAAGTGGAAGCCCCTTTAACCATGCGTTTTGCGGTGAAAACAAAAATATAGAGCCTTTCACCTGCTTCAAGTTAAAAGCGAAAGGCTTTAGGTTTGGCTGCCGCAGGGGACTCTAATCTCCCATCGCTGTTCCTTCGCGCCGCGGATCGGCAAAGCCCAAGAGCCCATCCGCTTTAGAGATCAAAATACCATGCAACCCGCTATTGAGATTCCGGATGTTTATTTTATGTCCAGCTGCGGTTAAAGCCTCTGCATGGGCTGTCGCTTGACTCTTCTCTTCGACATCCGTTGCACCATTTCGATTGACGATATGGCCATATCGCAAAGCCTCTTCTGGCGTCATTTTCCAATCCAAGAGAGACACCAAGCTTTGTGCAACATAGCCAATGATGCGAGAACCACCAGGAGATCCAATTGCTAAGACAGGTTGTCCGTCCTTAAAGACAATCGTCGGCGACATCGAGCTACGGGGGCGCTTTCCGCCTTCAACACGATTTGCGATCGGACGACCGTTCCGAGAAGGTGCTAAAGAAAAATCCGTCAGCTCATTGTTCAGAAGAAAACCACCTGTCATAAGCCTTGAGCCGAAACCAGTTTCAATTGTTGTGGTCATGCTAACGACATTTCCCGCCGCATCAACAACAGAAATATGAGAGGTCCCTGCCCTTTCTGGCTGGGTATCAACGGCCCAGAGTTTTGCCTCTTTCCAAGAAGGTGCCCCTGCTTTTGCTTTCTCCATCGCTTGATCCTGGTTGACCAGCTGCGCACGAGACATCAAATAGTCTTTAGACAGAAGCCCCTTAGTTGGCATAGAGATGAAATCAGAATCCGCCATATATAAATTACGATCCGCAAAAGCAAGCTTTGAAGCCTCAGCAAGTAAGTGGAAGCCATGGGCCGTCGCGCCAATTCCTTCCATATCGAAATGCTCTAAGATTCCGAGGATTTGACCCACTGTGAGTGCACCACTACTTGGAGGCCCCATGCCACACACTTCATAGGCTCTATAGGGCGCGCAAACAGCTTGGCGCTCTTTGATCTCATATGTTGAAAGATCTTCAACTGTTAGAATGCCAGGATTCTTTTCTGTTTTAATGCGGTTGACAATATCTGTGGCTATTGTCCCCTGGTAAAAGGCTTTGCTTCCCTCTTTTGCAATTTTTGACAGGCTTTCAGCAAATTCTTCATTTTTTAAGAGCGTTCCGGCTTTTTTAGGACTGCCGTCTGGCTCAAAAAAATAGGCTTTGGTTTCAGGAAACAGGTCCAAGCTTTTCTCTTGCGCCTTGGCAATTGCAGAAGCAAGACGCGGTGTAATCGTGAAACCTTCTTTCGCCTTTGTGATAGTCGGGGTGATCAGATCGGCCCACGCTTGCTTTCCATAACGCTTATGAACCGCTTCAAGAAGCTTCAAAGTGCCAGGCACACCAACGGAACGTCCGCCAACGACAGCATCCCACCATTTCATGGGCTGGCCTGATGGATCCATCCAATAGTCAGGTGTTGCAGCTGCAGGGGCTGTCTCGCGCCCATCAAAGGTGGTTCGTTTTTTGGCATGCGCATCCCAATAAACAAGAAAAGCACCCCCACCTATGCCACTCGATTGCGGCTCAACCAAGTTCAGCATAAACTGTGTTGCAATGGCAGCATCAATGGCAGAGCCACCAGCCTTTAAGACTTCATAGCCCACCTCTACCGCCAATGGATTGGCGGCTGAAACCATATATTTTTCTGCTTTGACCACAGGCTGTTTTTTGAGAGCAAAAGTCTCCTCAGGCTGGCCCACTTCTTGGGCCAAAGCGGACGATGTCATCAGCATCATAACAAGACTGAAACTCAGTATTTTCATATCTTATTCCTCGCCCCCAAAAAATATAATTTAGATGGCCCTTTTACGATCTCTAAATATTCGTAAAAAAAGGGTTATTTTATACCAACCGACCGAGTCACCAACTCTTCGATTGATATTTTACTCAAGCGCCTCACGGGCTTAACCGGGCGGCTATAGG